>JAAKFF010000041.1 GCA_011065165.1 Chlamydiota bacterium | reverse complement strand
AGAAGGGTAAGAAATAGGAATAAAATGCTAAGTATCAGTTTGTTACGTATCATCTGATCTAGTTCCTAAATTTGTCTCTTCTTGATCGATTCATCTTACAGCAAATCAGAGGTTTAAGTCTACCGTAGTCAAAATATTTCTTGCCACAAATCGCTGATTTCCTTATAATCGTATATAAATCAAAATTTTGTGGGAAAGTAAAGAGAAATAGATTGATTTCAACTCATTATTTTGTAATAATAGAATACCTAATGATAAACATGTATTAACAAAACTCGAAAAAAAGCCGGTTTTTAGCCTGTGATGGCCTTTAAAACGTCATCTACAGCTGGATCCCATGCCTATTTTCGCGTTGGTTTTTGGATTGAGGAGGATATAAACCAATGGATATGGAAAATAACTTTGAGTCTCCGGCACCTGTGCAAGAGACACTAAAGAAGGTTGTTTCGATTACAGAAGCAGCACGTATTAACGGAGTAACTAGACAAGCGATCTACGTTGCAATTAAGCAGAACAAGCTGAAAGCGCGCAAAGATTCGACTCGTTGGACGATCGATCTAGATGATCTAGAAGAGTATCGTCGCAATAAGTATTCAAGAGCAAAGTCAACTTATGATGGCGATCTGCTTTTTAATAATACTAAAGGTTACTACTCAGTAAACCAAGTTGCAAAGATGCTCGATGTACCTGCACAGAAGATCTACTATGCGACAAGAATTGGAATGCTGAAGGCTATTAGAAAAGGCGCTGCTTGGGTCATCCATATTGATGACGTTAAGGAGTATCAGGAAAAATTCCTGAGTAGAGCTACTTCTAGCCACGAGGCGATGTAAGCCTTAAGTTCGTTACCAAGAGTAGAGAGGGGGACTTCTTGATGACGACAAGACCCTTTTTTGCCTTCGATTAAAATAATTCCTTACCATCCTCAATCCATTTCTCCATTGCAAATTCTTGCCCTCAATCTTCCCTTAAGCTATAGTTGTCCAAATTTTCATCAATATTTGGAGGATATCCCTATGTCAATTATAGGTGTGAGTCAAGTGGACACGACACAATTTAAGGGTGGACATCTTCCACCTAAGAAGAGTTATGAGCAACTTACAAACCTAGTTGCCGAGCTTCAAGGAAGAAACGAAGCGCTCAAAGCAGAGAAGCTAAATCTTTCAACCCAAGCCTGTATAGTTATTCTAAGGTTAGAAGGAGATTACGATCAGCTTAGAGAGGAAAAGAATGATTTGATCCTTGAGAATAGAGATCTAAAAGCCCTAGTTTCCAAGGCTCGAGCACTTGTCTTAGAGTCTCTTGCACAGAACAGTGAGAGTGATCGCACTTTCAGGCAACTTTCTAGCAGGAGCTCTGAATATTCCTCTGATCTTAAAGCAGACAATATTATGCTCCTACAAATGATGGGTGATATTAAAGCAGAGAATGCTCTGCTCAAAATGCAGCGCACTGAGTGTCTTAACGAACACACTCAGTCTACCGAAGAGTAGGGGCTTTTAGTTGAATCAATGTTTCGACATGGGTTGTCTGGGGGAACATGTCGAAGGCGAGAGCCTTCGTGACATGGTAGCGCTTCTTCAGCTCTTCTAGATCGCGTTTTAGGGTCGAGGGCATGCATGAGATGTAGAGCAGTTCGGGTGCATCAATCGTAGAGCGCACCTCTTTGGATAGCCCTGTGCGAGGGGGATTGATCAAAATGAGATCGGGTCGAAAGCTCTTTTGGAGCTCCGGAAGCTCTTGCTCTACTGAGCCGCAGATGAAGCGCGCTCCTCTCGCACCTTTCAAAGCTTCTCTATTTGACTCGACGCCGATGACATCGTGTCCCATTTTTGATAGGAGTGTTGAAGTAACACCAACGCCGCAGTAGAGGTCTAGCACTCTTTTCGGACGGGGTCCGATCCAGTTGAGTGTAGTCTGATAGAGTTGTTCGCTCATGGCGAGATTGTTCTGCATAAATCCATAGGGGGAGAATGGGACAGTGAGCCCCAAAATCTCTCTCTTTAGCTCTGTATTGCCGTGATGAATTTCTCTTCCAGGACATTTGAAGGCGACTCCTTTTGCAAGGGAAAAAGGGGGGAGTTCTTTGGGCAACTTCGGAAAGAAAGAGAAGGCGAGAACAAAATCGCCTTCATTTTTAAATACTCTAAGTGAGGCTGACTTGATCCCCTGATTCGATAGCGATGCTAGGTAGCTTCTAAGTTCTGAGAAGAGAGGGGAGCGCTCTAAAAAGAGGGGACACTGCTTCACTTCGATGAGTGAGTGGTTGTCGACACCGATAAAGCCATATTGGAAGCCCTCTCCCCTCTTCCGCAGGTTGAATCTTAGGTGGGAGCGATAGTGCCATGGAGAGGGTGCTGGAACGACCTCTACGGGCATATCTATTGAGTCTTCAACGAAGGATCGCTTCGCCTCGAGCTGCCCCTTGTAGGAGAGGTGCTGGAGCTGGCATCCGCCGCACTGTTGAAAGTGGGGGCAGAGGGGGGCAACTCTCTCTTTCCCCGGTTTATGAAGCGTTTCGATGCGAGCAATTTTGTAGCTCTTTTTGGTGCGAAGAATTTTGAGGGTCACTTCATCGCCGGGAGCTGAAAATGGGACGAAGATGACGCAGCCATCAAGGCGCGTCAAGCCAGAGCCACCAAAGACAATCTTTTCGATTTTACTTAACTTTGATGTCTTTGATGAGGAGCTGGATACTCGATTTGTTAAGGAAGACATTGATATGGGGGGTGAAAGCGATTTGTAGTTTAAGGTTTTTCTTTGTGAGTCTTGAGCGGTGGTCGGCAAGGCCAAATCCAATCCCTTCTAGCATGCGGCCATTCTGTTCAAGGTAGAGCTTTAGGTGGGTTTTTCCGACAATTTTTGGGGGCCAGGTTTGGGTGACATCGGCATAGAAGATGGGAGGAGAGTTTCCTGTTCCATGGGGTTCGAGCAGCTGCATTGAATCTAGGAACTCAAAGGTGAGGTCTTCAAAGTGAACTCTTGCATCGAGGTGCATTTTTGGAAGGATGTCTTCGTTTTTCAGAGCCATATTGGCCTTTTGAATGAAGGATTTTTTGAACTTTAGAATGTTCTCTTCGCTGATGATGAGGCCAGCAGCGAAGTCGTGTCCCCCGAAGTTCATGAGGAGGTCGGCATTTTCGTGGAGTGGCTTGAGGAGGGGGAATTCAGGAATGGTACGGATGGAGCCTTTTCCAATGCCTCCATTGACAGCGATGATGAGTGTAGGGCGGTTGTACTGCTTGGAGAGGCGGGCTGCGATGATAGGGATGATTCCAGGATGCCACTTGTCTGAATGCAAAACGATCGCTTTATTTTCGAGGATTTGGGGGTTGGCCTTAATGTAGGCTTCGACGTCGTCAGAGTCTCGTCGCTCGATCTGCTGGCGCTGGGTGTTATTATCGTCGAGTTCTTGGGCGAGAACGGTCGCCTCATCACTATTATGGATGAGCATGAGCTCTACACCCTTGATGGGGTCGGCGATGCGGCCGAGGCTGTTGAGTCGGGGCGCAATTTTCGAGGCGATATCAGCGGTGGAAATCGTCGTGTTTTTGACTTCACAGATCTCTAGGAGTTTGAGCAGACCGATACGTTTGGTCTTTGCAAATTGGCGGAGTCCGTAACGAACAAGGATACGGTTCTCCCCAACGAGGGCTCCCATATCAGCAATGGTGCCAAGTGCGACAAGGTCGAGATAGCGTTTGAGGTCGATAGCTGTGCTACTGATCTTCCCCTCTGAAACTAATTTGTTGGTAATGGCGTGTGCAAGTTTGAATGCTACGCCCACTCCCGTCAACTCTCTGTTGGGATAGCGGCTGTTTACAAGCTTTGGATTTAAAGTTGCAACGCAGTGGGGAATTTTATCGGTCGGTTCGTGGTGGTCAGAGATGATGACATCGATATCTCTTTTGACAACTTCTTCGATCTCTTTGGCAGCTGTAATACCGCAATCTACGGTGATGAAGAGAGTGCATTTTTTTTCGATAGCGTAGTCGAGTGCATCGGTGATCACTGAGGGATTGGAGGAGGTGCGGTAGGGGATGAAGAAGTAGGCGTTGCCGCCGATCTGCTGAAGAAATTCGACGAGTAGCGTCGTTCCAGTGATTCCGTCGACATCGTTATCGCCGTAGATGAGGATGTTCTCATTATTCTGCAGCGCTTGCTCGACCCGCTCAACTGCCCTATCCATCTGGACAAAGAGATCGGGTGAATGGAGGTTGGGGAGTTTAGCATAGAGGTAGCTATAGATCTCTTCAAAGGTGGAAAAACCACGTGAAATAAGGACTTGCGCTATGGCAGGATGGAGGTTGAACTCTTCAATAACAGAGTCACACCACTCAGGTTTATAATTTGGATAAACCCAAAAGAGAGAATGTTCTTTCTCTTTGACCTCTTTCAATTTAGATGTCTCATCCTTTCGATATTTATTACATTTATATTAGCATCATTTAATGGCTATTGCCATTCTAATTCTCATTCAGAGATAGTTTTTCAGCCTTCTTTTCCTCTT
The DNA here is from genome assembly GCA_011065165.1 of Chlamydiota bacterium. Classification (GTDB taxonomy): domain Bacteria; phylum Chlamydiota; class Chlamydiia; order Chlamydiales; family Simkaniaceae; genus JAAKFF01. Next base: position 8,662 of record JAAKFF010000041.1, on the reverse strand, counting down.
TTTTATGGAAGAAGAGAAGAAGCGGTGCAGCGACGAAGAATGATGAGAATGTTCCAAAGACAACCCCGATGACCATGACCATGGAGAGGCCGAAGATGGCCCTACCGCCAAGGGTTAGGAGGGCTAGGAGCACGACAAGGGTGGTACTCGATGTCATGATTGTTCTGCTCAACGTGACATTGAGTGCGTGGTTGATGACATCTTTAAAGGAGTGTTTACGCATAAGCTTTAAATCTTCACGAATCCGATCGAAGATAATGATGGTGTCATTGAGGGAGTACCCGATGATCGTCATGATGGCGGCGATCGTTTTGAGATCGATCTGTAGGGGGACGCCGAGGGAGTGCAGAATGCTCATCAGCGCTACGGTGATGATGACATCCATGGCGAGACCTAGCGTCGCGCTGATCGCATATTTAAATTCGAAGCGGAAGGTGATGTAAGCGAGGATGCAGAGGAGGGCGAGCGAGAGGCCGATAATGGCGCTATTACGCATGTTATCGGACATCTGTCCACTGATATTGGTCCAACTGGAATCAAGATTTTTTAGAGAGTGGGGGGTGAGGGCTATGCCATCGCTCTCTAGAGCAGCGACCATCCAGACGAGTCGGGGGTTTGCCTGGTAGGAGTAGGTGACGTTTTTCGCATCGTTATCAAGGGGCATCTTATAGAAGGGCTTTCCGCTCTGGTCTAAGCTTCTTCCTAGAAGGATCTTTAAGTTGTTTGAGGGCGAGAGTTCACGTACATGGAGGTCTTGAGCCGTCGCTCCAGCGGCAATCAGTGCCGCTTCGATGTTACTGCGATAGGTGCTACCGGATTTTGGTTCCACTTCGAGAGTGACAGAGTATCCTCCGGTGAAGTCCATTCCGAACATTGTCCCTCGCTGAGCGACGAGTAGGTAGGAGCCTAGAAGAGCGACTGCTATCACTCCATAGAGAGCTACTCTGCTCCGTTTCAAGAAGTTGAAATGGGTCTTCTTGATCAAATTCATCATCTTAAGCGCTTTATGTTTGGGATTTTTTACCCATCCTATAAAGAAGAAGCGAGTCATAAAGAGGGAGGTGAACATCGAAGAGGCGATCCCGATGATCAAGGTGACAGCAAATCCTTTGATCGGTCCCGAATCAAATTGAAGGAGAATGAGTGCCGCGATCATTGTGGTGATATTCGAATCGAAAATTGCTGAGAAGGCTTTGCGGTAACCGGTATGAACGGCTTGTGCGATCCTTCCTGAGATGGCGAACTCCTCTCGAATTCTCTCAAAGACAAGGACGTTTGCGTCTACTGCCATCCCAACTGTGAGGATAATTCCGGCGATACCTGCTAGGGTGACTGTCGCCGAGATGTTTTGGAGCGTTGCCCAAATAATGAGCAGGTTGAAGAGGATAGCAACTGAAGCGACGACCCCTGCAAAGCGGTAGTATCCCACCATCATTATGATGACAAGGAAGAGGGCAACGATGGTCGCAACGATTCCCATCGTGCGGTCTTTAATCCCGAGTTCAGGGCTTACATTTTTCTCTGATAGGATATGGGGGGCGAAAGTGAGCGATCCCGCCTTCAAGTCGGCTTCGAGGCGGTTGGCTTCACGCTGGGTGAAGCTACCTGAGATCGAAACGTTATCTCTCAGTGCTGACTCTACTGTAGGAGAGTTGATGATAGAGCCATTCAAGATGACAGCCATTCGCCAGCCGCGGCCATTTGTGATCTTTGCTAGGGGCGTTCCCTGGATCTTCTCTTTAGAGAAGGTGGAGGTCCAGTCGTAGAGTTTATTTCGGGGGTTGATCTTCATTCCGTCAGAGAGTGTTTGGGATCCCTTAACTTGAAAAGAGAGATAGTTTCCCTTGGAGGGGTCATATGCGGCGTGGACGTCTGTGAGGTTTGCCCCTTCCAGCACATAGTTTCTCATGACAATGATTAGGGGGGTGCTTTGACCGTGCCAATCTGAAAAGTTTTCGCCTCTAAAGATCGCAATTTTGGAGATGGCGTCGTTAAACATACTGGAAATTGCTGAGTCATGCGGAGGGGTTAGCCGCAATCCTTGATCGTAGAGCGTCTTGGCAGCGTCGCTGATCGGTTGCACCATTTCGGTATCCATCGCACTGCCATAGAGATGCTTCCAGGCGATCTGATTGATGCTCTCGATATCCTTCTTATTGGTGACGACAGCTTCGTTCCAGACATCCTGCAGGAATTTATTAACGGTTGGGGCGAGGGGCTTGTTTTCCGGGGTGTACTTCTCATTTACGATGTGAAAATACATCGATGAAGCCTTCACCAGATCTGAGGCGGAGAGGCCCTGGGCACTGGGGAAATCTAGTGTGATGTTCGATCCCTCCTGCCGGATCGAGACCTCGGAGACGCCCATCTTGTTCACTCGAGCGTAGAGCTCGTTGATGCCGAGAGTGATATCTGCATCGTTTGTTACAACTTTGTTGCTCTTGTCGCGTAGCTCAATCTGAACGGTTTTTCCACCTGACAGATCGAGGCCCCAATGGAGAATTTTACGTTCGTCTCCGCGGAAATATTTGCGGGCGCTCAATGCCAGATTGCTAAGTAGGGGGTTCTCAGTGGGAGCTGGGATATCAAATTTTGTCGCTTGATTGGTGCTTACTTGGGCCGATTGGTACTCATCACGCCATTTTAGCAGATCTTCATGTTGCTTGGTTTCGATGCGATTTACTGCGAGGATCCGCTGCTCGACGTTGGTGAATTCCAATGTGGCGAATTTACGCGTTCCATGGACGGTGAACTCTTCACGCGTGGCGCTCAAGACGTTGTTATAGAAATCTTCTGCCTCAAAGATGAAGTCTTTAGCAAACGTTGCACCCAAGGGATAGGTCACTCCAGGGTAACCATAGAAACCGTTCATCTGCAGAAGCTCGCGCAAGCTTGTAAAATCTTGAATAAAAGCTTGGGCCTCTTGCGAGTCAGGGGCAGAGCTGAGCTTCATTAAGATCTCTTGCGTTCCCTTTGCGATCACATAGACTGAGTTGGTTCTAAATCCGACTGGAGGCTGCGATTCAAATTGGGCGGGGGCGTAGATAACCAGACCAATTTTCTGCTCTAGCACAGAAAGTTTTTGGAAGGTCTTATAGTCGTAAATGGGGAAAGCGGTGCGCATTAAATCGGGATGGGAAGGCTTCCACTCACTTCTAATGAGATGGATGAGCTGCTCTGCTTGCTGCTCTGCGATCGATCCCAAATCCATCACGAGAAGGCTCTCACTACTGGTGAGGGCGTTTAAGTTGATGGAGAAATTGCTGGTTTGCGGCGCCAACTCTTCACCTGTCTCTCGGCTGATGCGAGCGATCTCATTGTAGATCAGCTGGTCTAGCGATTCGCTTAGATAGGATTTTGACGCTGCGATTTTTTTCTTGTAGGCGTCGATATCCTGGTGCAATTCTAGGTCGATGCGATCGTTATTCCAATCGATCGTTATTGCGGAGATCAAGGGGCTTAATTGGCCTACCTGAATCGATTGGATGGCTGCTCCATCAGCTCTAGATAGGGCGATATCTTGTTTTAGTTTCGCATAGGTCCAAGGTGAGGGACCTGAACTGAAGGCTCTACTCTGGCGGGTTAAAATACCGATAGTAGAGATGAGTTTCGACTCTTTTGATTTAAGGAAGTCGAGTTTTTGCTGCTCGTGGGTAGCAAGAAATTCGCCCTTCTCGCGCTTTGCTGTTTCGGCATCTTGCAGGGAGATTTTCTCCGATCTGAGCCGATCTAGGTAGCTTTGAAAGGAGCGAGTGAGTTGGCCGATTTTCCCACTACGATTTTCCATAGGAGCTTGAGTGAAAGTGGCATAGTAGCGTTTTGAAATGGGAGAGTTTTCACCAAAAATCTTGGAATAGGTCAAAATGTTGTGAGAGAGAATTTGAAGGAACTCCTCTGAGCGGGGGTTTCCCTTGTGGTGCAAGACCGTTTCAAGGTATTGGGCGTTTTCACTGATGCCGCCGACTGCTAAGCCGATCTGCATGAGGCGGTCGTCAACTACCTCGCGATAGAGGGGGGCAACTGCGCCATCACTTACGCGCTTAGGGGTAAATTTAAAGTAAGAGTCGACGTTATTGGCGTCGAAATGGATAGGAATATTTCTTTGAATGGTGACGAGAGTTGGATCTTGACTTTCTCCAGCTTTGATCGGAGCGAGCTGCGCGGGTACGAAGGGGATGAGCGATCCAGAGCGAGGGAGATGGCTGCGCATTTTTTCGGCATCGAGGGCGCTCGTATATTTAATGTGGACCAATTGGGGATTGTCGCGATCCAGGGTCAGCGTTGAGTCCTTGATTCCCAATAGCTTATTGTACGATTTCAGCCAGCTAACAGCCTCCTCTTCAAGAGAGTTGATCCGCGTCACTGCCGCTGTAGCAACGGTTTCAGCACGCTTTGCATCGATCGGGTGCTTTAGAGGTTTTGTGTAAAAAAGAATCGTCGGAAGAATGTTATATACAGTGAGAAGAACGACAAGTGTAATGAGTACAAATTGCCAACGTTTTTGTCTTTCCATGGGTTATTGAATCCTTACATATTTTAAAAAAGCATAGCCCAACTAGATGAAATTGTCTAGAGGAAAGATTTTCTGTGGAGCAACCTGATTTAGCCGAGAGGATAGGGAATTGGAGAAATTAGTAATCATGTCAAAAAGAGAGAGCTTAAGAGAGAGCTATTGACTAGCAAAACAAGATATTTCTGTTTGTGGCGTGGTTCAAAACGGGGTAACACTTTTAAGTGACCATACAGCATAAGAGATATTCCAATAGGGGAGAAAAAAACCACAGAGATCACAGAGATCACAGAGAGAAAGAGGTTAAATAATCAGGCGCTTTATCCATTCTTTTAACATCTTTACATTAAAGTTGATGAGTAGATCTCTGCGACAATCAGATAGCTTCAGGTATGAAAGAAGTTGCGTCTCATGAATAGCAACTAATACTCTTAAAGACTTGATTTCTACGTTCACCTTGTTTTCAATCAGCAGATCCAAGGGATCCGACTCTGTCTCTGTGGTCTCTGTGGTAGTTAATTTCTGTCTATCCCAAGGGTTCATATGACCAAGGTGCTCCATTGTTACCTAAAAAGATCCTTGCTGCGACTGAGGCGAGCTATCCTAGAGCGATGCGTGCAAACTGACTGAGGAAAGATTTTTCCAATTTATAGGAGTTTTTTGTTAAAGTTGATAAGATTGGGAATAGCTTTAGGAGTAAATTGAAAGTGGTATCTACTGTTGCGGTTGTTGGCCTTCAATGGGGAGATGAGGGAAAGGGCAAGATTATCGATCTCTTAGCTAAGGATGTTCAAGCGGTGGTGCGCTGCTGCGGTGGGCATAATGCGGGGCATAGCGTGGTAGCAGGGGGTGAAGAGTACCATTTTCATCTGCTGCCTTCTGGCATTCTCTATCCTCATACGAAGTGCTATATCGGAGCTGGAACGGTTATCGATCCGAAATCTCTGATCAGAGAGATTGAGATGGTCGAGCAGCGCGGGATAACTGTTAAAAATCGACTCTTTATCTCTCCCTATGCCCACCTCATTCTCTTCTACCATCAGAGGTTGGACCAGCTCAGGGAGGAGAGCTCTCTGCCGATCGGAACGACGGGGCGCGGCATTGGACCGTGCTATGAAGACGCTGCATCGCGCGTTGGGATTCGCGTTGGTGAGTGGATTGATAGAGAGGTTTTTAAGAAAAGATTGCTAAACAATTTAGCTCAAAAAAATCGGGTGCTCCAGCTCATCTATGATGAGGAACCCCTCGATTATGAAGTGCTTTTGGAGGAGTATTCCGATTATGCGGAGCGGTTGAAGGAATTTGTGGTTCCTTTTGAAGATGAGCTTGATAGGGCAATTCAAAAGGGGGATAGAGTGCTCTTTGAAGGGGCGCAGGGGGCGCTACTTGACCTCACTTTTGGAACCTACCCCTTTGTGACCTCCTCTTCAACCTCGAGTGCTGGTTTAGCGCGCGGCGCTGGAATCGGCCCGAACAGGATCGGCCGCACTATTGGGGTGATGAAGAGTTATACGACCCGTGTCGGGAATGGGCCCTTTCCAACTGAATTTTCTGCGGCAGAGCTCTCCCACTTCTCCTCGCATGAGGAGGCGCGCGAATTCGGCGTCTCAACGGGAAGAAAACGGCGGATCGGCTGGCTCGATATCCCCCTTTTAAAGAGGGCGATTCGCTTAAGTGGGGTCGATGCACTCGCCTTGACAAAACTTGATATCTTGGATTCTCAAGATTTTATAAAAATTTGTGTGGGATATAAAGGGGTAGAAAATCTCCCTGTTTATCATGAGCACTGGAAGGCGCTCGAACCCCTCTATGAGACGCTTCCAGGATGGAAAGAATCGACAAAAAAGTGGAAAAAGCTAGAAGAATTCCCGAAAAATGCTAGAATATTTGTCGATAGAATTGAAACACTCTTGGATCGCCCCATTGAAATTTTGTCTTTTGGGCCTGAAAGGGAGAAAACACTAATGTTTGGGAATGAATAATCTAGCTGAAAAACCTCTCTACTCTGAAGAAGATTTTGCATCGATCGACCCCAAATTAATCCCCGAACATATCGCTATCGCCATGGATGGGAATCGCAGGTGGGCTAGAAAATATGGCAAATCTGTCGAGTCAGGCCATTGGCAGGGGGCGGAGCAGCTCGACGCAATTGTACGCGCCTCTGCTGATCTGGGCGTGAAAACCCTCACCGTCTACTCTTTTTCAACGGAAAACTGGAAGCGCTCTAGAAGAGAGGTGGAGCTGCTCATGCAGCTGCTCGAGGCCTACTTGATCAATAAGCGCGAGGTGTTGGTGAAAGAGGGTGTGCGCCTCCATACGATTGGGGATATCTCCCGCCTCCCCGACAGCTTACAAAGGCAGTTAGAAGAGAGTAAACGAGCAACAAAAAGTTGTGACCGTATCGATCTGGTCTTAGCATTGAATTATGGGGGGCGCGATGAAGTGCGGCGCGCCTTTCTCAAGATGTCACATGCGGCAGAGGCAGGAGAGCTCGATTGGGAGAGTGTCACAGAGGCGACGATCTCCTCCTATCTCGATACCGCTCAGTGGCCCGATCCTGAGCTCTACATCCGCCCTAGCGGCGTGCAGCGGTTGAGTAACTTTTTAATCTGGCAGATCTCCTATACTGAGATCGTTGTGATGGATACACTCTGGCCAGACTTCTCACCGAAAGACCTACTCGAGGCAGTGATCGAATATCAGAGGCGCCAGAGGCGCTTTGGAGGGTAGATGAAGTTCCAAGATCTTTCTAAACGCGTTGTGACCTCTTTCATTCTCTTCGCCTTTCTCGCTCTTATGCTCTTCTTCTCATATATCGACGTTGTCAAATGGTTGATCGCTCTCTTTACGGCAGGGCTCGGTTCGGTCGGTATCTGGGAGTTTGGACGGATAACGAAGCTCTCTGAAAAGAGGGGCCTTGTCGAGCTCTCCATTGCAACTGGAGCGTTGATGATTCTCGGCTTCTTCTTCTCTACATATAGCCGTGGACTCTTCGCCCTTCCCTTCATTATCTTATTCGTTGGAGTGCTCTCCATCTTCGTCTACCACTTCGATAAAATTCACACTTCGATCGCTTCGATCTCCAAGAGCATCTTTGGGATCTGCTACGTTGCCATCCCACTCGGATTGGCTCTAAAAATTCTCTTTCTAACTAGCTCATGCAAGATGGGTGATCAGGGAGTGATGTGGCTCTTCTACCTCTTAGGGGTGACAAAAATCACCGATATCAGCGCCTATTTCGCGGGACGCCTCTTTGGAAAACGCAAGCTCGCTCCCCAGCTCAGCCCGGGAAAGACGGTTACAGGTGCGTGGGTAGGTTTTGCAAGTGCGATCATCTTTAGCTTTCTCTTCTACCTCCTCTCTCAGCTGGTAGGGAACTTCTACCTGACCTTTGTGGAGAGTCTCTGGCTCGGGGCTCTATTGGGCTCAATAGGACAGATAGGGGATTTAGCTGAGTCTCTTCTAAAGCGCGATGCCGATGTGAAAGATAGCAATCGTCTCCCTGGCCTTGGAGGTGTTCTGGACATGTTAGACTCTCTACTCTTTACAACCCCAGTAATCTATTTCTTCCTCTATGTCTGTTAAGCATAAAGTCATAACCATCGATGGTCCGGCAGGGACTGGCAAGTCTACCGTCGCGAGAGGGCTCGCCGAAGCTCTCCATTTTTCCTATTTTGATACGGGTGCTCTCTATCGGGCTATCACGTGGAAGGTGCTTCAGGAGAGAGTACAACTAGATGATCAGAGCAGGCTTGATGAGCTCCTTGTGGCGTTCACTTTTCATATCAATGAGGGCCGCTACTTTGTTGGGGATGACGATGTGACTAGAGCTCTTCGAACGAAAGAGGTGACAGCCCATGTCTCAGAGGTAGCCGCCCTAAGTAAGGTACGTGAGAGGCTGAAGCCCATTCAAATTGCTGTCTCGAAAGAGACCGATGCTGTCTTTGAAGGGAGAGATCTAGGGACCGTAGTCTTTCCCCACGCCGATTTGAAGTTCTTTCTAACAGCCCGAGCCGAAGTGCGCGCTAAGCGTCGCCTTAAAGAGTTAGAAGAGAAGTTTCCCGAGCAGACTTTTTCATTTGAGAAGATTCTGAGTGAAATTCAGGAGAGAGATCGGGTCGATTCAAACCGCAGAGTGGCGCCGCTAAAACA
>JAAKFF010000040.1 GCA_011065165.1 Chlamydiota bacterium | reverse complement strand
TGAGCAGCAGGAGTCGGCCTGCTTCACAATTTCACTCAGATGCTTATTATCGGAAGTGAGAATTTTCTTAGTGAAGAGTGAGGTGCCTTTTCTAGAACTCTCCCCTTTAATATGCTCCAATGCTTGCGTTAGAAGAAAGAAATTGAGCCGCATAAACTTAGGGCTGCTGCTTCTCTTCGTTTTCACCTGGTGTTTTTTCACAGAGAAGAGAGAGGTAATACGTTGAGAGTAATGTTTTAGTTTAGGATTTTTACTCATGATTTCCCGTATGATAACGAGAAAGAGCTTAACTCAATCTTAACATTAGATTCAAGAAAAATATTTAGCTTCTGAGTTTTTTGATCGTTGCATACTTAGGTTCCCACAAGTTGGTTTGAACCGCATGGTCGATATCTTTAGGGGGGGTTGTGCAGATCCCTTTTTTGATCGCCTCTTTACCTACAGCAATGGCGACATCGCGACAGATAACTCTGAGCTCTTTAATTCTAGGAAAGAGTGAGGCATAAGGATTATTAAGAATGGGAGCATACTTACTGAGAACTTTCGCAGCTTCTAGGAACATGCCATTTGTCACACGCGTCGCTGTTGAAGCGATCACACCTAAGCCGACGCCTGGAAAGATGAAGACGTTATTGCACTGACCAATCACGTGACTCTTCCCCTCATATTCTACGGGAGGAAAGGGACTGCCGGTAGCGATAAGAGCTTGCCCCTTAGTCCACTTCATTAAATCTTCAGGAAGCGCTTCTGATTTGGAGGTGGGATTCGAAAGTGGAAAAATAATGGGGCGCGCCACATGTTTTTTCATCTCTCGAATGATCTCCTCCTTGAAGGAGTCTGGCTGCGCTGAGGTGCCTATGAGAATGGTGGGTTTGACATGTTGAACGGTTTCGAAAAGGCTAATGTTCTGATGGTTTTCGACACTCCACGCCTGAATTTTCTCCTCTTTCTGGGCGAATCGCTTTTTGAGTGCATCCAGCTTCTCCGAACCAGTGTGGGCTAATCCATTTCTTCCAAGGACATAGATCTTATCCTTGGCCTCTTCCTCTGAAACCCCCTCAATTTTCATCGCCTCTTTGATGAGCTCTGCAATACCAATTCCAGCGGAACCAGCCCCAAAGATGACAATGCGCTGCTCTCTGAGGTCGGCATCCATCCCTTTCAGAGCTCCAAAGATCCCCGCCATGACGACCCCTGCGGTTCCCTGGATATCATCATTGAAACAGCAGACTCTATCCCTATAGCGGTCTAAGAGAGGTTGGGCATTCTGCTTGGAAAAGTCTTCCCACTGGATGAGGACATTTGGAAAACGTTTCGTTATCGCCTTCACAAAGGATTCGACAAAATCCTTATACTCTTCGCCCTCAATGCGTTCATGCTGCCATCCGAGGTAGAGAGGATCATTCAGTAGCGAGGTGTTGTTGGTCCCCACATCGAGGGTAATAGGGAGAGTATAGGCAGGATGGACCCCACCGAAAAGTGTATAGAGAGATAGCTTTCCAACTGGAATGGCCATTCCCCCCACTCCTAAATCTCCCAATCCAAGGATGCGCCCTCCATCTGTTACGACAATCACATCGACGCGCTCTTTGGGAATATTCTCTACCATCTGCTCGATCTGATCTCTATGCGGATAGGAGATATACATCCCCCGATTCTGTTTATAGAGGTAGCTAAACTGGAGCGAAGCATCTCCCACGGTGGGTGTATAGATATAGGGAAGCATCTCTTCGGGATGTTCGCTACAGAGGCGATAGAATAGAGTCTCATTACGATCTTGTAGAGCTGAGAGGAATGAGTATTTGGCGATATCGCTCTTTCTCTGCCCAAAATTCTCATAGCGTCTTTTGAGCTGCTCTTCGATGGTTGAGACATGGAATGGGAGCATGCCCACAATTCCCAACTCTTCTCTCTCCTCGTTAGTGAATCCAGTCCCCTTGTTCAAAAGCGGGTCGTGCAATATGTCACTCGGGTTCATATCGACTTCTACAACTTCGTCACCATCCTTTACTGTCCGTTTGACTTCACTCATCTAACCTCCATTTCTAAATAAAGATCATAATGGAGATCAAGGTCAAGTGTCTAGTCTCAAAAGTTTTTACTGTTAATTGTGTTCAGATAAGATTAGACACTAGCTTCAAGGGGCTTCTCTGATGGAGCCTCCTTCAAGAGGAAGAAGACGACGCTCATCCAGAGTAGGAGAAGGGTAAAGGGTCCCCAGGTGTAGGCGTAGGGTAGATGAAGGGGATAAAAAATCTGCATGCCGATCACAAAGAGGGAGGCAAGCGCCTTTGCTGAGCGGTAGGCAAAGATGTCGATGATCGCCTTCGCTTTGAATTTTTCATCTGTATTGAGGGGAACGTAGAGCATCTCCTTAATGATATTAAAGATCGAGTAGTCGAAGGTTTTGATCAGTCCAAAGCTATAAGTGACCATCGCAAAGCTGGGTTTAAAGAGGAGAAGCGCGCTGTTAAGAAGGAGCATTCCAGGAACGACAAAGTGGCTCTTACGAAGCCCAATAAACTGCACTAGTATGAATGTTGCAAAGAACTGAAGAGAGAGCTGACAGCTATTAATCACCCCCCATAATCGCCCACAAAACTGTGTGCGCAGATCTTGAAGTGGGTAGTGCTGAAATAGATAGGTGTTAAACTGATACTCCATAATAGTAGTGGAGAGCTGCATCAGTACCACAATCAATAGTATGAATTTGAGGGGGGAGGAGCTGCTGATGAGTTTCATCCCCTGCGAAACTTTGTGAGAGGCGATTTTCAGCTCTCTACTGTTCAAGTAGCCGCTCTGCCTGAGCATGAGGTAGTAGAAACAGATAAAGAGCAGATAGAGAGGTACTGTCAGGAAGAGGAGCTGCTCTGAACCCATCCTTACAGCTAAAAAACTAGGAACCATACTGCCAATTATCGCTCCACAACCCCCCGCTCCAAAGAGGATTCCATAGAGATATTTTGCCTGGGACATCTCCGTTCTTGTATGGATGACCGACCAGAGCTGTTGGAACATGAGGAGGACGTAGATATCTTTCCAGATGTAGAGGAGAAGAGAGAGGGAGGATGTCTCTGCCACAAAGATACCTGAGATCACATTGATTCCCATAGTTAGAACTATAGTCAACAAAAACATGCGAAAGCAGCCCAGACGCGGTAAGAAACGGTTATATAGGGTGACTACAAGAAGGTTGAGCGGCACAGTTGCGAGCCAGGCGTAGGGGTAGAGCTTTACCCCATAGTGGGCGATAAAGATCGAATTACTCGTCGGTTTCGTGATGGCATATTCTGCGTTTATAAAAAAACCACAGAGCATAGCAAAAAGAAGGAAGAGCTTCTCCGATTTTGAGTAGCTCCTGATCTCCTCCTTAGCCTGTGAAAAAATCTTTTGTAATTTCATGCGATCATTCTACCAGATGTCGCATCAGATACCAATTATTTATACGCCGAGAGGGAGAGCGCAATTCCCATCACCTCTCCAAAAAAGCTCTATACCCTCGATCCCTGAGAACGGAAAAATTTGATCTGCTAGCTCACTGCTTTTTTTGCAGGATTCAATCGTCACATTCGGATATTTATTGATGCGTCCAAAGGAGGCATTCTCCTTTCGGCAGCATTAGAAAGCGGGGTTACACCCATTCATCAAATTTCTTGCAACACTATCTCAGACCTTATACCAGAAGCTAATTTTGGACTCTCCTCACTTTTTACCCATCATATCGCTTTCCAGCGCCAGAAGGGCCTGACTACGTTCGTCATCTGTAGCAAAGTGATTTACATCTTCTCGGATTTGCAGAGGTTCTTGTTGAGGCTGAGTTCGTTCGGATACATCGATCAAACAGAGCTTGGAATTTAGGTTGTTATATGTAATATCCTCATAGGGAAGACGGTACTGATTGAATAACTCACTACTCTTTACGTTAGAAAAATACTTTTTGATATGTCCCTTTTTTCTGCTTACCCACTCCTCAGAAAATATTATACCACGATTTTTATTATCTTCTTGGAGTTCCTTGTATTGTTTGTTGACTACATTCTTGAGGAGGATTCTCCGCCTAGTAAAATTGAAAACTTTATCTGTCTTTGTGCAAGTCCTGTGGATAATCTTGCGAGCCATAAAAAATACCCCAAAGAGATGGCGATGAGCCTTCTTTACGAAATGGTCTGAATCCTTTAGGAAGGTGATTAGTTCCATAACTTTTGGAAGACCTTCCTGGATATCTGATCCCTTTAGTCTCGAATTCCATCTTTGTTGTGTTAGGGCCTGGAACTCATCACAGAGATCAGAAAGGATACTTTTAGCGATGATCTCACGGTATGATGCCTTTTTGATCTTCGGATAGAGATGCAATCGGTGAGTAAAGGGGAGCGTTTTACTGATTGAGAAAAGGTTTTTATCGGATTCAATCGTCGTAGAGGATTGGTTGTTTTTGAAATAGCTTTGAACTACAGTAGCCTCAAGTGGAGACAGTCCCTCTAATACCGAGATTGTACCAACTTTCCATTTCTGGCGGAAGAGAACTGATTTCCCAATTTTTTCTGGAGAGTAGTCGTAATAGACATTAAATTGTTTCCATGGATATGTTTTGATCAGTTTCATCGCGAAGTTTTTCACTATTTCGCGAAAACCCTCTTTTTTTGGTTGTTTAATGTAAGTGGCTTCGAATGGAAACTTGTATTTGCTCTTAGATGATAATTTGGAACTTTTAAGAGCTTCCAAAAATTTGGCTGGGCTTTCATATGTGGTCTCGGGAAGATTGAATTGCGCTTGAGTGTAGTCCGTAAGATCCTTTCTACTGTTCATTAGCAAAGTGTGAATTCCCGCATGTTTAGCTGCTCGAAATAGCTCTCCGTATGGGATTTGTGAAGAGATTCTACAATCTTTCAGATCATTGTTTTTGTATTTGTAATTGAGTACGATCAAAGTCTTCTTACCGAGCTGTTCAATCAATCGCTTATTATCTTTCATCTGGTATTCCAGACTAAAACCATTGTAAAGAGAGGCATTCCAAACCATCGCCTCTGAATTAAAAACTTTTTTAAGAGTACGACGCCAGCTCTGAACTTCCATGCCATTAGTATTATTGTTGACAACAATAAGGAACTGCGCTGAAGGGTCATAGCGGTACTTTTCACCCAACTGCATGGTAAAACTTCTTTGTTGAATAGTTTTTAGATTCTCCATAGGGTTTTTGAGGGTGCCTATATTGAGATAAACAAGGAGTTCTACTCTTGTGTAGAGGGGTGTTAGCTTATCTACAAAGCGTGCCGTAAAAGAGATGGGTTGGCATCCTATTGGTAAAACACGATAACTCCAATCTCTATTCCAGGGTTTAGTGGACCCATCCGGGTGTTTTATTTCCACTAAACCTTGTTGCTCATTTTTTGTTGTTGAGATCGAACACATTATCAATCGGGGATGTCTTGATTTGCTTCCAAGGGTTATGTTTGATTTATTCTCAATCAAGAACCCAATGGGATCTTCCTCATTGCGAGTTATGACTGACGTTCCCCTCATCCGTACAGGAAGTTCTACAGGATAGCGAAGAGAGATAGTCTTAGAGGTCTTCTCAACCCTTTTGAAGGTCCTATCCACTCGAGACAGCGTCGCTCTAGGATTAATATAAGCCCATTTTTTAAACGGTTCCTCTACTGCTATCTTCTCGTGGTCAGTGATGCGAAATTGAATAGTAGGGCTGCAGTCCTCGCCCTTATGCATGCTATGAGAAATGAGCGCCCTCTCTAACCCCTGAATCCAAGCGTTATTAATGAGGCTAATCATGATATTCTGATGCGAAGGGGTGGGCATCTTATTGATACTCTCGATACCCATTGCGACTGAGAGGGTTTTGCCAGGTTCGCAAATGCCATCATCCCCTTCATTAACATCCAAAATTTTAGCTTTTAGGTCATAACGACGGTTATAGGACTTTGTATCTCCATCATTATTTTCAACCAGATAATGAAAAAATCCATTATTTCCAGCTAGTCCATCCATTCCAGGCAGTCCATCTTGCCCTGGACTGCCATCTACTCCATTAGAACCTCCACGGGTCGAATGACTCGTATAGTTGGTTTCAGTATGAGAGTCGCCAAAACTATCGGTAACAGTTACTTCTTCCGACGTCGTCCAAGAGTAACTAGATCCTCCTTTCCCTCCAAGCCCGCCACTGCCTCCATAACCTCCTCTCCCTCCCTTCCCCCCTTTTCCTCCTTGATTAGAGTGAGAATCGATGAGCATGAAAAGGTCTGTATCTTCTTCCATTGTGGTAATTTTGATAGCCCCTCCATCACCACCATCTTCACCATCTTCACCATTTCCACCATTTCCACCATCTCCACCATCCCCACCATCAGTTCCAGGGCAAAGCCTGGTAGCATCAACCCCAGCATATCCATCTCCCCCGAAAGCACCTTGGTAGCCATCTTCACCATCTCCTCCGTTTCTACCATTGGCAATGAGAGTTAGGGTCTTATTAGTTCCAATAGGTAGAGTCTTGTTGCCAAACTTGTAATCGAGTATGATGAAATTTTTTGAGGACTCAAATTTAATGTCTATGGGGATGGCGGTGTCCCCGGGGCTTTTTCCAGTGCTATTGATGATCATTGTTTGCTGTTTCTTTTTGGTGGTGTTTTTCTTCGGAGCCTCGGCATTCTCTTTTACTAAAAGTTCAATCGTCACTGATCGTGTTTTTTTATCCACAGCTTCAGAACCACTTGGTGCACTAGGTGCATTAAGTTCGTCCTTTAGGTCAAAAGTTTGTTGATTGTTTCCAGGTATTTCTTCCGTTGAATACACTTGATCAACGCTATCGATGAGGTCGGGAACTAATGGAGCGTTTTTATCTTCGTCGATGTGTTGATTTTGTAATGGTCTTTCTCCAAAGGGGATAGGCCGCATATTCCGATGTTGCGAGTTATACTCTATTGGATTTTCATCATCACTCTCTTCTTCGAACTCACCCTCATCTTCATACGAACTATAATCGGAATTAGAACTATAATCAGAATTAGAACTTAGTGTGGTAGAGCTGAGGTCTGAGATGTCTGTTTGTTCGTTTTGTAACGGTGCTTCCTCGTTGGTGACAGGCTGCAGGTCCTGAGATAGCTGAACAACCCGTTGTGAGTTGGGTAATAATGGATTCATGGATCATCCTCTTTGGTTAAAGCTCATTGAGCTTTTCAAAGTTCTAATATTCTTGTCAATTAATAATTTGTTTGGTGACCGTTGATGTTTTCTGGAGCAAAGAAAAAGCGTTAAAGGTGGAGCACAAAAGGAAGGACTTAGAGTACAAGAAGTGGAACGAAACCATCTATGAACATCCGAGGATATGGGAGAGTAAAGAGCTTGAAGGGATCAGCTGAGCAAGCAAAAGAACCCCAAAACCCTGGAGAAATCATCCATTATTTAGAGCCTTGAGTGGTGTGGAGTAACAAGCATCATTAAGCGTAGGCAAGAGAAACGATAGGCCCTAAGGCATAAGCGGAAGTGATTAGCCCCGATAAGAGTATAAATGGAATGGTCGATGATCTGACATTACCAGAAGACAACATCACAAACGATATAGGGAAGAAATGTGTGGCATTCCCGGGGTCGTAGAGCACGGCATGTTGTGAAAGTAAGTGTGTGAACGTGGGAGATCCCATTAGTTTTTCTCAAAAAACAAACGAGGAGGTTGGAATGATGGATGGGAAGTCAGAGAGGTCATACAAGATCTGGTATGAATTACTGGCCTCTGAAATATTTTCCATACTTTAGCGGCTTATCGTCGCACCAGGGCTTATAACCATTGAAGAAGACTATTCTCGATCCTGTCGAAGGATGGCCTGAACGAAAGAGCATATAGAACTCTCCAGGCCAGGGATAGCCCAAGTTATTACTTTGAAGCTTCACAAAGCCCTTCCCTGCAGCTTGGTTTAGGTGTGTCAGCTCAAGTCCAAAGATATCAGCATCATGCTCGATCGATTGAGAATAGAGATTCCAAAGGGGGGAGAGTAGAACGGAAAAGAAGGTATAGAGCAAGATGATTAGGGGGAGAGAGGCGACATCTGAGAGTGCCGTAAACCCAAACCGCCTCGGCCTATGCCTCAAAAAGAACTCTGCCATTAGGAATACGATCAAAAATGTCACTATAGAGAGTAGGGTGATTACTAAGAGGCCCCACCACATATGGTTGAGGACGTAGTGTCCCATCTCATGCCCCATAATAAACAAGATCTGCTCATCATCTAACTTCTCGATCGTAGTATCCCACAAGACAATCCTTTTAGAGGTTCCAATCCCTGTCACGTAGGCATTGATCGCGTTGGTATCTTGGCTCATATTGACAACATAGATACGACTCCCCTCAATCCCCGCCTTCTCGGCTAGTCGCATAATCTTCGCCTTCAACTCCACATCCTCCATGGGACGGAATCTATGGGTTAGCGGTGCGATCCAGATGGGCTGGATAACCACCAAAAAGACCGTTAATGGAAAGGTGAGAAGGCCAAAATAGAGCCACCATCGTTTCGGACTCTTTCGGATGATCGCATAGAGGAGCCAGACGAGAATGATACCAAGTAGAGTTGTAATTCCTGTTCCGATGAGAAAGTGTTGAAACCATAGGCCTAGAGATAGGTTGGACATTCCATATGAATGGGGGCGTATGTAACCCGAATAGAAGTCTAAGGGAAGATTGAGCAGTGCGACACTCAGCAAAAAGAGAAGAGCGAAGAGGCCCACTTGCCAGAGCCATCTGGAGGCTATCCTGTTGCAAAAACTCCGCACCATCGCTGAGAACCCCGTAAAGAGGAGGAGAGCAGGAACGGCGAGTGAGTAGAGAAAGCTAACAACCCAGAGTAGATTCCCCGACCTATAGTAAGAGGTCGCTTCGGGTGTAGGAGGGGGTACTGCGACAGGTATGAAGTCACACTCCCCTGCAAAAATATAAGCGCCAAAGAAGAGAAATAGTGCTAGCAACAGTTTTTTCATCCGACAACATCCACGTGGTTTAACATTTTTCGCACCTCTTGTTCATATTCTGGAGCGACATAGATCCAACTTCTCTCCCTGGGAAGAACAGAGATCTCTGAGAGGTTATCTCCAATCTCTATCGTGCCGTCCTGCTTGAGAACGGGGAAGTTGAGTCCTATTTTCTTTTCGCCTTTCTTACTGAGATCCCACTCGATCTCATCTCCCATCTTCTCTTTGAGAGCGCGAAGCTCATCCTCCGAGGGAGGAGAGAGGAGAGGGATCGCACGAAAGCGGTAGTTGCGCAGGTAGAGACACTTTGCATCAAAATGGCCAGGATGACTCTCATCCCTCGATGCACTGTTCAGTTCAGAGAGGACTTCATTATCGGTCATCGAGATGTAGTGCTCAAGCTCGTCACCTAGGTCGTAGTATATCGTCTCCATAAAGCGCGCCATATGGAAGGAGTAGGACTTTACACTAGAATATTGATAGAGGCGCTTGTGCATGTAGTGGCGGGCCAAGAGAAGGGCTTCACACGATTCGATCCCATTCTCTTCGACGCCAAGTGCAAGATCTCCATCTGGAGTCGCAATAATTTTGAGCATCTCTATGAGCTGATGGTAGTCAAATAGCCCGTAGGCCAGCCCTGTGCACTGCGAATCCCTTAGCAGATAGTCGATCCGGTCTGATCCGAAAAAATCCCCTGTGATGATCTCCGTGACGATCCGCTCCCAGGGAGTATACTCCCCTCCGAACTTCTTCTCGCCAAGGGCAGTTTTTATCACATCACTTCTCACATCCCGGTCGATCCCCTCTTTGAGTGATTCAGCGCGAAAGCGCTGCCAAATCGGGGCGAGCATCTCACTCTCCATGATTTTTTGAGTCCACGCTTCATGGCCTCCCGCTCCAGAGAGTCGATGCTCTGCCGTATGGCTGAATGGGAGATGACCCATATCATGGCAGAGTGCCGCCAATCTGAGAACGCGCCGCCAATAGTTGTGCTCAAGTGAACCGTATTCAGGAGTCAGCTCCCTCTGTTTTTTGGGAAGCTCACCCTTTGTGATCTCATCATAGATGCGAGTCGCAAGCTCCATCACTCCTAGTGAATGTTCGAAACGTCGATGGGTTCCTCCTGGGTAGACGAAAAATGTCACTCCAAGTTGATGAATATAGTGAAGCCTCTGAAAGGGGCGAGAGTTAATCAGATCGCTCTCCAGCTCATCCACATGAATGAAGCGATGCACCGAGTCGTAGATTTTTTTAATTGTTCCCATAAGCCATATTTCTATATTTTTGCCACTCCATCCACCCATAGATGGGGATGCTCGTAAACATCAAGATGGCACCATAAAAGATAATCTCCTGTCCAGCGCTGATCATAGCCCAAAACGTATAACCAAACGCGAGTGCTGAAATCGTAAGTGATTTCACAATCTTCCCTCTCTCCATCTTCTCGGGATATTTCACATAGATTACAAACTCCGCCACCGTCGTATAGAGATAGGCGATGATAGCAGCCAATGTTGCAAGAGAGATAATAAAGGTAAATTGATCGACCAGATTTTTGTTGAAGTTCAGAGCGAGAAGCACTGTCACAAAGGCCGAAGAGATAAGAATCCCAAATACCGGTGCACGCCTCTTTGAAAGCTGTGCAAATTTCTTCGGAAAGAGGTCATCTTTCGCTGCAGCGAGAGGAATCTGCCCTTGAAGAAGGATCCAACCATTGAGCGCCCCTATACAGGAGATAATTGCTGCTGCGCCCATCGCAAATCTCCCCCACCCCCCAAAAATTATGCCAGCGAGATCGGCAAAAGGAGCCGCTGTATTTCTGAGTTCAGGAATCGGGATCACCCCCATGATCGCTACTGTGCTCAAAATATAGACAAGCGCAGTCACTGCCGTTCCGATGATCGTTGCGCGAGGAATATTCTTCACAGGATCTATCACTTCATCAGCAGGAATCGATGCCGATTCCATACCCAAAAAGGCCCATAGAGTGAGCATCGCGCCGCTAGATAGCGCCGAAAAATTTGACTCACCGCTCACATTGAAATAGGTCAAGTTATGCATATCGATAAAGAAGATCCCAACGATCGCTATTATGAGGAGCGGAAAGAACTTCAAGATCGTTAAAACCAGCTGAACCACTCCAGCAAGATGGACTCCTATGATGTTGACAAGAGTGAAGAGCCAAACCGCTCCAGCCGTCACAAAAAAGGCCAACAGGTTATTGTGTGCCAGCTCTGGCCAGAAGGTAGTGAGATAGCCGGTAAAAGCGACAGCAATCGCTGCATTTCCTACCCACATATAGACCCAGTAGTTATAGGCAACTTGGAAGCCAACAAAATTACCAAACCCTTCACGACAATAGACATAGGGGCCGCCAGTCTTTGGAAATAACGTACTGAGTCTCGCAAAAACGAGTGCGAGCAGCATCGCTCCCACCGCCGTTATGCACCAGCTAAAAACCGAAATACTACCGATGCGAGCTAAGGAAGAAGGGAGTAAAAAGACTCCAGATCCAATCATGTTGCCTACTACAAGAGCAGTAAGCATCCAAAACCCTAATTTCCTTCTCAACTAGTTCCCTCTAGGTAAGCTTTCATCTTTATAAGCAGCCGTCACCTCCATAAACTCCGCTTTCCGCTGCAGCTCCTTAATGTTTCGCGCCCCCCCATAAGTGAGCCCGCTACGGAGCCCCCCAAGAAGTTGATCGATCAACTCCTCTGCCGAACCCGATACCTGAGCCCAAAAATCTACCCCTTCAGCCACCGTTTTCTCCTTCAAACCGCCATAGAATTCAGACTGAAAGTCCGCACTCGCTTGTCCTCGATATTTTGCCTCCATCCCCCTATCACCTTTTCGTTTTGGCGCCGCGCTCTCTTTCGTCTGGGCGAAGAGCTTCCCAATCATCACAGTGCTGGCGCCAGCAGCAAGGGCTAAAACGATATCTTTACTCGTCCGAATTCCCCCATCTGCAATGAGAGGTATCCGCAATTTTTCAGCGATCTTTGCGCACTCAAAAATCGCACTAAATTGGGGAACGCCAAATCCAGTAATGATCCGAGTTGTACAGGCTGCGCCGGGACCTACCCCCACCTTAACGCCATCTGCACCCGCATTCACCAGATCTTGATATGCCATTGCAGTGCAAACATTTCCTGCGATAATCTCCTTATCAGGATGGCTCTTTTTCAGCTCATCGATAGTGTCCAGCATCCTCTCAGAATGTCCATGGGCCACATCGAAGCAGACCCCTGCAGCTCCCAAATCAAAGAGTTTTCGCACCTCTTCCAGCTTTTTTGCACCCAAGCCACATGAGATAAATGTCTTCTCACCAAATTTTTTCACCCACCTCTCTTGATCGCTAAAATTCTCTGTAAAACGATGGTAGATTGGGATCGAACCCCGTTGAATTAAAATTTCAGCGAGCTCCTCGCCTATCGTTGTATCCATATTGGCGCAGAGAAGAGGGATCCCAATCTTCGTCTTTTTCGTCAGCCAAGAGTCGAGCATCGGCTCCGTTCTAGAAGGAACATTATTATACTGAGGGACCAGTGCTACATCGTCGAAGGTGTAGCCCCTATCAAAAAGGTAACTTTTAACCATCAATTCATCTCCATAGAAACTTGTCATTATAAAAGAAAAAATGAAAATGGGAAGAGTAAAATTCACTAATCTGTTAAGATATATCCATGATTACAGTGACTATACTGACAAAGAACTCCGAAGAGACCCTCGGATCCGTTTTAGACTCAGTCAGCCAGTTTGATGAGGTGATCCTTCTCGACACAGGCTCGGAAGACTGCACCCTGGAGATCGCCAAGATCTACCCCAATGTGAAGGTCTATGAATCGACCTTCCTCGGCTTTGGCCCCCTCCACAACTTAGCCGCGGAGCACGCCTCCCATGATTGGATCCTCTCCCTCGATAGCGATGAGGTTCTCACGCCAGAGCTCGCTTCCGAGATCCTCTCCCTCAAACTCAACCCCGCATCAGTCTACTCTTTTCCCTTCAACAACTACTTCAATGGAAAACTGATCAAATGGTGCGGATGGTATCCCGACCGTCATGTGCGCCTCTATAACAGAACCCGAACCGCCTTCTCCGATGTTAAGGTCCACGAGCGCGTCTTGACTAAGGGCGTCAAAGAGTTTCCCCTCAAACACGCCGTGAAACACTACTCCTATAGATCGATCTCCGACTTCCTTAAAAAAATGGAGATCTACTCCACCCTCTATGCCGAGCAGAACCGCGGCATCAAAAAATCCTCCTTCACCAAATCGATCCTTCATGGAGCTTTTGCCTTCATCAAATCTTATATCAT
>JAAKFF010000004.1 GCA_011065165.1 Chlamydiota bacterium | reverse complement strand
CCATCTCACACGTCAATGGGAGCAGATTCGGATGATCGCATACGGCGTTGGGATAGCTGCTACCACCTTCCTTACCCCCTATCTCTCTAAACAGTTGGGGTTCACGATGAGCCGCAAAGCTTCATTCTTTTTCGCTCTTCCATCAATACCGCTCTCCTGGATATTATGCTCGCCAAGTAGAACTAATGGCTACTAGCCTCTCCTTAAAAAAATAAAGGCCCAAATAATGGACCTTTAAATGAGGCTTGTTGGGCTCGAACCAACGACCCTCTCCTTAAAAGGGAGATGCTCTACCAACTGAGCTAAAGCCTCGAAAATGTGACCCCAAGGGGATTCGAACCCCTGTTGCTAGAATGAAAATCTAGTGTCCTAGGCCTGGCTAGACGATGGGGCCATAGCAACTAACGAAGAGAATTTTACTTCGAACATCCAAATGAATCAAGCTCAAACTTCGAGGATATCTTTTTCTTTCGCAGTGAAGAAAACATCGACTTTCTTACAAAATTCGTCTGTGAGCTCCTGGATAAGTTTTTCATTTTTTTTCTGTTCATCTTCGGAGATCTCACCATCGGACTTCTGCTTTTTGACCTGGTCGTTGGCTTTGCGGCGGTGGTCACGGATGGTGATCTTTGCTTTCTCTCCCTTCTCCTTAGCATCTTTAGCGATCTCACGACGGCGCTCTTCACTCATAGGAGGGAAGGGAACCCTGATGATCGTCCCATCAACAGCGGGCATAAGACCCAAATTAGCCCTTTCAATCCCTTTGGCAATGGCATTGACATTACTCGGGTCGAAGGGAGAGATGACGAGTTGATTGCCATCTGAGATAGAGACAGTGGCGAGCTCTTTCATCCTCATCTCGGTCCCATAGACCTCAACAGAGATGCCATCAAGCATTGAGGCGCTGGGTCGATTGGTTCTTAAATTCTTTAGCTCCTCCTGGTAGTGTTCCAGGGAAGTTTGCATAGCACTTTTAGCTTCATCTTTAATAGTCATCTATTTCCTCTAATTTACGATACAAAGGTTCCACCCGACTTTTCGATCACAGCATTTAATAGCGCCCCTTTTTCAAAGAGATTAAAGACATGGATAGGGATCTTATTATCTCGGCAAAGGGCGATCGCAGCGCTATCCATAACATGGAGATTTTGGGTGAGGACATCAGCATATGTGAGGCGTTCACTCTTCACAGCATCGGGATACTTCATCGGATCTTTGTCATAGATCCCGTCGACCTTCGTCGCTTTGAGCAGCACTTCGGCCTCAATTTCGCTAGCTCTCATGGCAGCAGTGGTATCGGTGGTGAAGTAGGGATTCCCCGTTCCTCCGACGAAGATCACGATCTGTCCTTTATTGAGGGAGTGGAGGGCGTGGGTCCAGTTATAGGGCTCTACGATCCCATCGAAATTGAGGGCACTCATCACCCGCGTCGTGCATCCTTTGGTCGTTAACACCTGGCCGAGAATGAGGCCATTGATCGTCGTGGCGAGCATTCCAACATGGTCTGCGGGAGTCCGAGCAAAACCAAATTGCTCCGCCATGTTGCCGCGAAAAATATTCCCTCCGCCTATGACAACACCGATCTGGACGCCGAGCTCATAGACTTCGCAGATAGCATCTGCAATCTGATCACAGGCGACATGGTCGATGACTCCAGGGCTCTCTCCTTTAAGAGATTCGCCAGAGAGTTTTAGTAAGATCCTCTTATAGGCCGACTGAGCCACTACTCACCTATCTGCCAGCGGACAAACTCTACAACTGTAAGCTCTTTGCCAGCTTTTTTTCCTTCACTTGCGACAAAATCTGCCACATTCATGGAGGGCTCTT
Organism: Chlamydiota bacterium; assembly: GCA_011065165.1. Taxonomy (GTDB): domain Bacteria; phylum Chlamydiota; class Chlamydiia; order Chlamydiales; family Simkaniaceae; genus JAAKFF01. The sequence goes on along the minus strand of JAAKFF010000004.1, from coordinate 36,444 downwards.
TCACATATTTTTGTCTGATTAAACACGACTGCTCAAAGAAAGCCCGCATCTTCCCTTGAATAATCTTATCCATAATCTCTGGAGGCTTATTCTTAAGTTGGCTGCGTGCGATCTCCTCCTCTTTCGCCTTGACGTCTTCTGGGATGTCTTCAGGTTTTAAGAAGTCGGGCGCCTCAGCTGCAACGTGCATCGCCACTTCGCGTGCTAACTTCTCCTGGTCGCTCGCACCTTGTAGGACAACAGCGGTGACAATTTTTCCTCCCATATGGGAGTAGATCCCAAGAGAACGGTCGCTCCCCTTCTTAAAATCCAGAATGCGTTTGATCTGGATGTTCTCTCCAAGGGTATGGACGATCTCTGCGCGGTATTCATCGATTGTGAGTGATTGATTTTTACTATATTTCTGCTTCAGAAACTCCTCAATGGAGCTCGGTTGCGCTGCGAGCGCTTCATCGGAGATGTTTTTCATAAACTCTTTAAAACGATCGTTTTGAATAACAAAATCCGTCTCAACATTCACTTCAACGAGGTAGGCGCCTTGAGCATTCTCAGCATATCCGACAACGCCCTCGTTCGTTTCACGCACACCCTTTTTTACAGCAGAAGCCATCCCTTTCTTCCGAAGAATGTGGATCGCCTCTTCCATATCGCCGCCTGCTTCTACAAGGGCATCTTTACACTTGCTCATGCCGACGCTGGTACGTTTGCGTAGCTCCATGACCTGTTGGGCTGATACTTTTTCGCTCACTCTTTCTCCTCCTCTTCAGACTCCATCTCCTCGACATGAGGTTCCATTTCGAGTCGCTTCTTCTCTTTCGCCTCTTCATCTTTATCGATGGCGATGCTCAGAGCTGCTTTCGTATCGATGATCCTATCGGTGAGTGCTTGAACGATTAATTTGATACTCTTGAGGGCATCGTCATTACAGGCGATGACATGGTCGACTGGATCGGGGTCACAGTTAGTGTCGACAAGTCCCATTATCGGGATGCCGAGCTTTCTCGCTTCAGCTACCGCAATGTGCTCTTTATTGGGGTCGACAACAACCAGAAGTCCTGGAGGTTTGCGCATCGCACGGATTCCAGAGAGGTTGCGGTCGAGTTTTGTTCTATCTTTGTTGAGAAGAGTCATCTCTTTTTTTGTCAGCCCATCGCCACCGGTAGTGATGCGTTTTTCAATGCGCTCCAGGGTTTTGACAGAGAGACGGATCGTCTGGAGGTTGGTGAGCATACCACCCAGCCATCTCTCCGCAACGTAGAACTCTCCGCAACGTTCGGCGCAATCTCTAATGATAACTTTAGCTTGTTTTTTCGTTCCAACAAATAGAATGCTCTGGTGTTTTTCTACCACCGAAGTGATCACTTCAAGAGCGATTCTTAGCTGCTGAACGGTTTTAGCGAGGTCGATGATGTAGATCCCATTGCGCTCTTCAAAAATATAGCGCTTCATCTTGGGATTCCATCGACGTTTCTGGTGGCCGAAGTGGGCCCCAGCTTCTAGAAGATCTTTAACAGATACAAGTAATGTTTGGTCTTTTGCCAAGCCTTGTCCCTTTGTTTGACGACGGCATTCCCCCCTATAGGGAGAAATTTCGGTCTTGGTTTCGATTAGTTTGGTTACATAGCGCCTGATCAGAATCGAACTGATACTAATAGCTTGGAAGGCTATTGTTCTACCGTTGAACTACAGGCGCATGTGGTAGTTAGCCACTAACTTTTATCCCATATCTCCTTTTTTTCCAAGAGAATTCCAGCATCAAGAGGAATAAAAGACATTCAGGAAAAAAAATTACAGTGGATTAGAAGAAAGTTGAAAATTCGTACTCAACGATTAGAAAATCAGTTTGGGACTTAAGCTGGACTTTAGCCATTCAAATGGCCTCGGCTAGTTGATCGATCATAGAGGCAAAGCTTTTATTTGAAGTAATTTCTTGCGTTTCGGATTTCCCCCCTGAGCTTTTAAAATATCGAGTTTTCCATAAGTGGCATTTTAATTCCCTTAATGCATCTGAAAAAGTCACTGATAGGGGGGAAAAACCACAGAGAACGCAGAGATCACAGAGAGAGGTAAAATAATCAGGCGCTCGATCCTTGGAAGACACAACTCTAAGAGTAAGCAAGCTTCATAGGCGGACTCGAGAAGACCTGGATCTAATCCGGGTGCACTTCAATTGCAGCACCGATAATGCTATGAGTTAAGGGATCCACTCCCTCTCTGTGGTCTCTGTGATCTCTGTGGTAGTTAATTTCTGAGTATCCCAAACTGGAAGTTTGGAAGATGTGTGCCTGTAACTGCCTATGTAAGTAAAAAATTTACTTACCTTTTTATTCGGTGTGCTTATTTGCCAAGTGTGGTATAATCATGTTTATCATTGAAAAAAAGACGTGGAGATCCCCTTATGAAGAAATTCATACTAATCCCTCTCTTAATGGCAAGTTTTACCTTCGCCACAGCTACAGAAGTGTCTAAAAGCCAGACGCTTCAGGTTCAGACAGAGCAAAAGTTAATCGACGAGGTTCTGAGTGATTACCGAGATGGTAGTTATAATTCTTTTTTGAAAGGAATGGACTCAACCTATAAGAAAGAGAATAAAAAGTGGGAATATAACAGCGCTCTAGAGGAGCGTAAGAAGCTTTCGACCTATGTTCAAGACTATTCCCAGGTGAAGCCCGATCATTTCAAAATAAAAGTACAAGCTCTAGCCGAAAAGCAAGACCGAGAGCTTATCGATGTCACGATCGCTCATCCAAATGAAAAGTTCTGTCGTGAGGTGAGAGATATGGTATTTTTCACTCCCAGTCCTGAGCAGCAGCAGAGCCTAGACTACCTCCATGAGCTGAGCTATAAGTTCAAAGGGGATGGCGTCACTCCTTTAGAGAATAAACTGATCAATATCGATACGGAATTCTGGCTCAAGGGACTCTCTCTTGGTGTTGCAAAGGCTCAAAACAGAGTTGACTTGGAGAGCTATCAGAAGCGGCACATTGTCCTTCAAATTGAAAAACTCAAGCAGATGAAGGAGGCGTGCGATAGTGATGAATACGCCGATATTAAAACTCAAAATCATATCAGATGCGCCATCGATATCATTCCTAAAGTTTACGCATCGAGTGCAACGCGCAAACATCTCATGGCGCTCGGCCAAGGCAAAATCACAGCCAATAGTGAAGCGGAGAGAGAGATGCAGCAGATCATGGCTAACTACTTCGAAAAGGAGCAGAAGCTCATTAACGAGCACTTCCCTGAAGGTTCCGCTAAGTAGCTACTATTTCTTACCAGATTTTGGAAAAGCTATTGCTCTCTGTTTTTCAAGGCGGCAAAAAGGTCTCGAGGGGAAGGCTATTGACAAGCCAGTAGTGGATTATCTTTTGTCGGTTTGTTAATGTAGCCATATGAACTCTCGTGATGTGCCTCATAAAGCCAATCTGGTTCTCCATTTAATATTAGTCGCCTTTCTCATGATGATCTTACGCGTCTGGTTCTTGACGACGATAAAGCATGATGAATATCTGGAAAAAGCGCTCCGGCCGCAACGCCGCACGGTGGTGGAACCGGCGAAGCGCGGTACAATTCGCGACCGTTTCAACATCCCTTTAGCGATCAATAGGGTGCAGCACAACGCTGCTGTCTGCTATGACCGCATCCGCGAAATCCCGATGGTGAGCTGGATCAGAGAGGGGGAGAAAAAAATCAAGGTCTATGAGAGGCGTAACTACATTAAAAAGCTCTCTCTGATGCTTGCTAAGAGTCTCGATATGAATCCGGTTGTGATCGAGGATTTGATCCATAGCAAGGCGTCGATTTTCCCAAACACCCCCTTCATTATCAAAGAGGATATTCCCGAGGAGCTCTACTACCGCCTTAGGCTGCAAGAGAGAGTGTGGACGGGGCTACTCATGCACGAGTCGAGTAAACGTCACTACCCTCAAGGGAAGGTTGGCTCTGCCATTATTGGCTACATGGGAGCGATCGATCAACGCCACTACTTAGAAATTGCCCATGAGATTAGTGAGCTGCAGGAATTTTTAGAGATGCAGGAGGAGGGGCTCCCTGTTCCGCTGCCTAAGGGCTTTTTCAGCTCTAAGGAGGTTGTAAAGCGCCTTACTGAGTTACAGGAGAGAGCCTACACTATCCATGCGCATGTTGGAAAATCGGGAATCGAACGAAAGTTTGATGAAAAGTTGAGGGGTAAGTTTGGAAAGCAGCGCATCGAAATTGATGCGAAGGGGCGCTTCATCCGTAACTTGCCTGAGTTCACGCAATCGATCTCTGGAGAGAGGATCGTGCTGACTCTCTCCTCTGAACTTCAATCCTTTGCGGAGGAACTGCTTATTCAAAATGAGTGGGATCGAGACCGTCATTTCTCTCGTGCGGGGAAGGGACATGAGACGATTCGCTCGCCCTGGATTAAGGGAGGGGCTATCGTAGCGATTATTCCCGCAACAGGGGAGGTGGTGGCGCTGGCCTCCTATCCTCGCTTCGATCCCAATGATTTCATTTTAACAGATAGAGATCGCAAAGAGAAGATCAGATCGATCTATAAGTGGTTAGAGAGCCCGCTCCATATCGGTAATCTTTGGGATGGCATCTACCCTCTCGAAAAGGAGCGGCAGGACACTGTGCAGAGAGAGGTGGTGACGTGGGATCTCTACCTCGATATGATTCTCTCACTCAAAGGGAGAGTGCGCACCGGTTTGAGAAGGGTGCGATCGGTTAGTGAGGCGGTGCATCTGCAGCACCTTTTTTTGGCGCTATTGAAACTTTCGGGCGAGGAATCGCCGAGGGAACTCATAGACGCCCTCTATCCTGAGAGCCCTATCCAGCACGAGCACGAGAGTTTGGAGGAGCCGCTAGCAAAAGAGGTGAGAAGAGAACTCGACCTCGTCTTAACACCTATCAAAGATAATAGAGATAAGCTTCTCTTTCTCGATCTATTAAGAGTTGCTGTGGATGAAGATCTCTTCTCACCCTCTCTCCTCGAGTCGACAGAGGAGATATCGCTGAGCAGCTACCGCCAGCTCAATCAAGCCTATGCAACGATTCAATCGGAAGTAAAAATGCAGGTAAAGCAGCTTTACAGCAAGCGCATCTTTCCTCTATGGAGAGAGAGGAGCTTCAAGGCCTTTCTTAAGGAAAAAAGGGGGGAAGAGAAGGCGCGAAAAACCTATCCCCATCCTTACACCGATTATTTAGTAGAGGCGGAGAGGAGACTCTTCGGGGAGTTTTGGAAGGAGCACAGATGGAAGTTCTTTGACGCTTTTATCTTTGGAAAAATCGCAGCAGAGCCGGAGCTGCACCCCTTTCTCTTCCATCTCGTACTTAAGAGTAAGCAACTAGTGGGAGAGGTTAAGGCGTCGCGAAAACTCCTTAACAACCACTCTCTGGAGCTCCTCACCACCTTTCACTGCTACTCTGAACTCTCAGCCCCACTTTGGGGGAGCTACCGCTCTTTGAAGGGAGCATCACTGCGCGATTTAGCTGCCGCCTTCTATCCCAGAAATGGTTTTGGTTATGGAAAGTCTTTCGCCTATGGGCGTGCAACGTCCCTGGGTTCGCTCTTTAAACTCGTAACGGGGTGTGAAGCACTCAGGCAGAGTTATGAGCGCACGCAAGAGCTCAATCCCCTCACCATCATCGATGAGATCAATGCAAACATCGTGACGAAAAATGGAATTGTACTGGGGCGCCACTTAGATGGCACTTTTATTACGCGCCACTACAAAGGGGGGCGGATGCCGCGCAGCCACGCCTCGCTTGGAGAGTTGGACTTCCGCACAGCGATTGAGCGTTCGAGCAACATCTACTTCTCCCTCCTCGCTGCAGAGGTGATCGACCATCCTGATGATCTGCGCAGGGCGGCAGAAAATTTTGGATTTGGAAAGGTTACGGGAATCGATCTCTATGGGGAGATCAGCGGCCATGTTCCTGATGATCTGCGTTATAATCAGACCGGTCTCTACGCTTTTGCTATTGGCCAACACTCATTAGTTGTCACTCCACTCCAAACAGCGATGATGATCAGCGCGCTTGGTAATGGGGGCGCTCTACTCAAACCTCAAATCGTAAAGCTTAGAGTCGATGGCCAATCGATTGAAACTGTGCCTATCGAACTTAGGAATAATCTAGATCTTCCAAGCCGTGTCCGCACGGAGTTGATAGAGGGAATGCGCCGAGTTGTCATGGGAGAGAGGGGGCCGGTTCAACCCTATCGGATCCGTGCGCTCTACGAACATCCCAAGTGGATTCCCGAGTATAAGGCGCTTCAAAATCAATTCATTGGGAAGACATCGACAGCAGAGTTCGTCCACCGTTCCACTTTAGATAGAGAGCCTAACTCTCTCATCTGCAAAGAGACATGGTTTGGGGCTCTCTCTTTTAAAGAGGGTGAGAGCTACCGTTTTGACATGCCCGATCTATGCGTTGTCATCTATCTTAAGTTTGGAGATTACGGTAAGGAGGCGGCCCCTCTTGCAGCGCAGATTATAAAGAGGTGGAGAGAAATCCAGGAGCAGCATAAAATTAAGGAATGAAATGGATCTATTTTTCGATGGGAGCGCTCATCACCCTTTTTCCTCTCTTGAATTTCAAGTTTCAAGTTTTCCGCGGCCTCTCCTGTCATTTTCTTCACCACTTCGAAAGAGTGGCTCCCTTTACCATCAACTTGCCACCGCTCTTTCAAAAATTTATCCAATTCTATCTGACAGACTTCTTCATTGCAGCGCTACTTATCGCGCTCTGCTTCATGAAAAAAGTGCGCATAAAGGAGCTCTTTTTCAACTCTCACTCACGCTATTTGACACTCTTTATTTTTGCCGCCTTCCTCTCTATCCTATTCTCTAATTTTTCCAGCTACTATTTGCAGTACACCACCCTCCTCAACCTCACGCTGGCTTTTTTAGGATTTCATCTGGTCTATTTTCTCTATAGAGAGCGCCCTGATTGGATTCGACCGACTCTCTTCGCAGTTCTCTCTGTGGCAGCTTTAGAGTGTCTGATCGGAATCGGGCAATTTTTGATGCAACACCATCTAGGGTTGCAGTTTCTATCAGAGCCGGTAATTACCCCTTTCATGGATAATATCGCCAATTTTGTTATACCTCCAGACAAGTTGTTTTTCAATAATCTTCTGCCCTGGATTCCTGACGGACATAGTATAATTCTCCGTTCACATGGCACCTTCGATCACCCCAATATCTTTGGGGGCTACCTAGCGATTAGCCTCTTCATCTCCTACTACGCCTATATTACGAGTGAAAAAAAATGGGCGCGGCGCCTTCTGCTCGCCCTCATCCCCCTTCAAATCCTCACTCTTGCTCTGACGTTTTCTAGAGGAAGCATCTTTGCATGGGTTCTCTGCACCCTAACCTTTCTCTCTCTTGGGCTATTGAAAAAGAGAGAGTTAACCCCACAGGTCAGAAGGAACTTTTTGAAACTTACCGCTATGATCGGAGCGGGACTTCTGATCACACTACTCCTTACTTTTAGCTTCATGAATGATAGAGGGGGGGTCTTTAATATCAATGCGCAATCCTTTGCTTCCGATACGCACCGTCTTCTCTTCTTCCGACTCGCTACTCTCTTATTTCTTCACTCCCCTCTCATCGGAATTGGCTATAACGGATTTGCTCTATTTCCCTACGGGACGCTCGCCCCAGAACTTGCGCTAGCCAACCCGACAGGAACCCTATCTCATAACATCTATCTGCAGACGGCAGCAGAGACTGGGCTGATCGGCCTTTCCCTCCTCCTTCTCTTCATTTTCTCACTCATTCGAACCTCTCTTAAGAGGCGTTTCACACCCCTCTCATTGACGCTTGCAACGATCTTTCTCTGCATGCTTCTTATTGGATGCGTCGACCACTACTTTCTCGCTTATAGTTCGGGGAGGTTGATCTTCTTTCTCTTTGCTGGACTCTTCGCTGCCTGCACTGCAGCCGATGGGGATAGAAGAAAGATGGTGAAAAATTCCTGAACAAGATATCTTTCAATGATGTTCCGAAGACGTTTATTGATTCCTTTCTTCTTTTTCATTTTACCTTTTACTAACTTCTATTTTGGCTTCTTCCGTAAAGCTTCCTCTGACTTTTATCACTCTCTCTTAAAAGTGACTTCCTCTCTATTCACATTGCCACCGTTATTAAAAAATTTCATCCATTTTTTCCTGGCTGGACTTTTGATCGCTGCAATGATTTTTGCCCTCTGCTTCTGGATGAAAGTGAAACTTAAAGATCTCTTTTTTAACAGCCATTCACGCTACTTGACCCTCTTTACCTTCGCCACTCTCTTCTCTCTGATCTTTTCCACATTTTCCAGAGAGTACATCCATTACTCCCTCCTTCTTAATTTTATGCTAGGTACTTTAGGATTTCATCTGGTCTTTATCGTTTATAAAAACCGTCTCGACTTGATACGCCCCACTTTCTACGCAGTTTTGGTTGTGGCAGCGATCGAGTCGATCATCGGAACGGGACAATTTTTTATGCAACACGACTTAGGTTTACAGTTTCTATCTGAGAAGCTGCTCTCACCCCATATGCAGAACATGGCTACTTTTTGGCTTCCTACACACAAGGAGTTTTTTGGTGGTCTCCTCCCTTGGATTCCTGAGGGACAAAAGGTAATCCTTCGGGCCTATGGCACATTTTCCCATCCCAATATGTTTGGCAGCTATCTCTCTATCAGCCTTTTTATCTCTTACTACGTTTTTCTAACGAGTGAGAAGAGATGGGCAGAGCGCCTGCTCTATGCACTCATTCCACTTCAAATCCTAACCCTAGTCTTGACATTCTCGAGGGGTTCTCTCTTTTCATGGATAATTGCCAGCCTAGTTTTCTTCTCAATACATTTTACAAAGAAAATGGCGCTGTCACCTCAAGCTAAAAGAAAACTTCTAAAACTGGGTGCATGTATCTTGGTGGGGTCTATTTGTGTTTTTGCTCTCACTTATAGCAACTTGGTGGAGAGAGGGGGAGTCATCAATAGAAGTGAGCTATCCATCGCTTCAGACAGAGGTCGGATTCTCTTATTTCAGCTCGCCTTACTCTTATTTCTTCACTCTCCACTCATTGGAGTTGGATACAATGGATTTGGTCATGTCCCATATGGAACTCTTTCCCCAGAATTTGTAGGTGCCAACCCTATGGCCTCAAACGCCCATAGCATCTATCTACAAACACTTTCAGAGACCGGGCTCATTGGACTCTCACTCTTCCTCCTTTTTATTCTTTCGCTCTATAAGCCCTATCTAAGAATACGATTCTCTCTTCTCTCATTGACATTAGGGAGCATTTTTCTCTCACTCCTTCTATGTGGACTTGTAAGCCATCATCTACTGACCCAAATTCTTGGGAGGTTGATCTTCTTTCTCTTTGCTGGACTCTTCGCTGCCTGCACCTATCAAGAGAGAAAGGCGACGCTTCCTTCGCCATCATCCCACTCAAAATAGGGAAGAAGCTGAGAGAAGCTCTCCTGCTCTACTCTAACAACCATCACATCAGAGCATGAGAAGAGACTCTTGGAGAGGGAGTCCTTTGCACCTTTCGGTAGCGCTAGGAGGGTTAGATCGTAGTGCTGTTTTATCCTATCGACAGCGTCGTGGAAGCGCTTACTTTTTAACAGCTCATCGCCATAGGGTGAATCTCCCCCCATAGCAATAAAGCCACCATAAGAGCTCTTCTCTACGATCGGCTCGTCCGCTTCTCCCTCGAGATATTGAATCAGACCTGGTTGCTCCCTCTGATCGCTCTTTTTGGAGAAGTCGAGATCGACAACCAGAGCGGTGCGTCCCTCTTTTTCCAAGAGGTTAGCAAGAAAGAGAGAGTAGTCGACCCCCTCTCCCAAAACCAGAGTGACCACAAGTGGACTGCATCGCTGCTCTCTCAAAAAGAGGGAGAGCGTTCTTACCACTTCTAAATCATCGCTCCCCCTATCTGGGGAGAGTCTCTCTGAGAGCTTGCCAACCACTGCTCTTCCACGCGCTGCGAGATTTTCAAGCGAAAGAGGGATGCCACGATAAAATGACAAGATGAAGACGCCGCCAAAGGTGAGAACCAACCCTACTAAGAGCCCTAATAGGGTGATGAGAAGTAGTTTGGGATGAATGGGAATCAGAGGGGCGTAAGCAAAATCTAAGGGTTTTGATTCTACAATCATCAGATTATTTTCGATATTTTTAGACTCAACGAGACGGACTAGAGATTCCAACATCCCCTTGTGCAGCTCCGAGCTGAACTGCAACTGACGCTCTTTAAGCCACGTCTCAGGGATCGTTCCCATCTCCTCGGTCACGCGTCGAAGCTCTCCACTGACGAGCTCCTTCTCTCTCCTAACTTGCAGCAAGCGGTCGGCTACTCTATCTTTGATCTGCTGCTGAATGAGCGTCATCTCTCTGTTTAGCAGGTCAACCATCGAGCTCTGAACTAGACGGATGCGCTGATTAGTTAACTCAGATTGAAGCTGCTGCAGGTGGAGCGTCTGGTTTAGATGTTTGATTAGATCGCTCTTCTTTTCTGAAATGGTACGCTCCTTACGTTCCAGCTCCTTCTTCGTATAGCTTCCCCTCTTGCGCATCTGCAAGAGTAACTGCCCCATCTCTAATGCCATTTCACGACCTATCGAGTCGGGAAACGCGCTACTAAGAGAGAGCCACTCAACCTCTCTCTCTGCCATCTGCTCTCTCACAAATTCGTCTTTGCGGATCTTGCTGAGGCTCTCATCTCTCTCATGCAGGTAATTTAGGAGTAGCTTTTTTAGAGTCGGAATATCGATTCCTAGAAATTCATCCGCAAGGGTTGTGCGATGGAAGACGCGCTGCTTTAATATCCCCTCTTGCATCGATAGGAGACGCAACTGATTTTTTAGATAGGAGGCCGTCATCTCTACCTGCTGCTTCTCTTTAAGTAGCGCCGCAACGCGCACCTTCTCCTTCTGAATTTTTGTAAGTTGATGGGCGTCTGGAGAGAGGGTTTGACCAGAGTCAAAAAGAGAAGAGATGAGTCCCTCCTGCTCTCTCTTTCTCTGATGTAAATCTGAGTGGAGGTGGGGGAGAACGGTGTCAACACCCGTTTTAATTCGCAACTCCTGTAAATTTAACGCATCTAGCTTTGTGATATATTTCGCAGGGGTTGGTGCTCCTATCAATGCCAACCCCAACTCATCACGCTCTTTCATGATGGCGTAAAGCTCGCGCTGCAGCCCCATCATCTCACCATCCTCCTTAAAGGCAGTGGAAGGAGCGCTTGTTAGAAGGTCGCCATACTCACTCTCCAGCTTGATCCTCTGTCCGGTAAGATCCTTCTGTCTCTCTTCCATAAGGGGAAGACGCTGACCGAGAGAGAGAAAACCCGTCTCTCCTAAGCTCTCCTTTAAGTAGTCGACATGCTCCTCTAAAAAAAGATCCATCTGAGCGCAGAACTCATCGCGCCTCTCTTCCAGATAGCTCATCTGTTCTCGAGAGACCCGTCTGTTCTCCTTAATCAGATAGGTTTGATATTCAGCCATCAGAGTGTTGAGCAGTTTTTTACCAAAGATGCGATCCCTATGGTTGAGCCTCAGATTAATTAAGGTGCTATCTCCATTGATCGCTTTGACCTCGATAGCCTCTCTTAATTGAAGAATATGTCCGTGTAGTGAGTTAAGAGATAGGCGGTAGCCATGGTGTAGTTTTAACGCTGATGGGCTCTTCTTTAAGGTGAGGGTGACCTCATCAAATTGCAGCGGCTCCCCCACTCTCCCCTCGGTTAAGAGGTGATCGCCTAGTGTGCGCACCTCAAAATGCTCTTTCGAAGTGAAGAGTAGTTTAAAATCTCTGCTCTCTTCAGGGAGATAGTGGACATCCTCAAAGAGAAAGCCCTCCTTAACACTCGTTGTCAACCCTCGCTCTGCTCGAATCGTCTCTCCGATCTGCCGCAACCTCCCGCTCAACCCGCTATCGAGAGCGATCGATGCTTGAACTCCCAATTTTTCAACGACAGGCTCCAGCATCTTCGATGAAGTAATGAGATAACATCCCGAATGGGACTCTCTCACTCCAATCGAGTTGAGAACCCTCTCAAAGACGCCATCTCGCACTATGCCCGGAGTGGTCAGGGGCTGTTTAAAAGTGGCGACGATTTCGTAGGTAAGGGGAAGTTGAGAGCGCACATAGAATCCGATCGCCCCAAAGAGAAGGGCCCCAACCGCTATCAGCCGTTTGTAACGAATAAAAACCCGCTTTACATCTGAAAAAATGATGAAATTTTCATTCTGAATCACTGAATTGCTACAACTCCTGCTACACCTTTTCTGAAGAGTTCAATTCCAGTGAGAGTTGGGAATATCTGAACGATAAAACGGTTCCATTCTGTAATGGGAGTGGCAGCGACATAGACGATATCCCCAGGGATCAGCAGCATGCTCGTAGTGGGTAGACGCATCACATGCTTCCAGTTGAGGGTGTAGATTTTAGGATGCAAAATATTTCCACGAATGATCTGAATAAACCCCTTATCCCCTGTGTAGGGAATTCCGCCAGCCATCGCAAGCGCCTCTCTAAGAGGCATAAAGCCGGCAGGCATATCGATCACGCGCTCAGTGCGCACTTCGCCCATGACCATAAGTTTAGAGGCCGAGCCCTCCGCAATGTAGATTTTATCCCCACCTCGCATCACAATATTCTGACTCATATCCCCACGCTTCATGAGTTTAAACATATCGACTGAGACGGGCCTGCCATTGCGCACCAGATAACTTCTAAAGAGGTTGGCGTTGGGAGGAACTTTTGCTTCAGCGAGCACTTCAAAGAGACGAAGTCTGCCGCTGACAGGAATGTTTGAGATACTCACCATCCCAGCGAGCTGCACCTTACGCACCTTCCTCTTTTGGTAGGCGAGAAAAACTTCAAGATCCTCAATTTCTCGGTCATAGGCCTCCTGGATCTTCTCCCGCGCTTCACTGATGGTGAGTCCCAACACTTCGATAGGTTTTAGCTCTGGAAGGGTTAGGTGGCCATCACGTACAGGATAGCCCATCGTCCCCCCTATCGCTTGCACTGCGCTGACAAGATCACTCCGGCTGGGATGGAAGAGGGCTACTTTTAGGAGATCTCCATTTTGCACCGTATCTTTGTAGTCATCGAGATAGGCGGGATTGAGAGGGATAATGGGCTCACCTTCCATCTCCAATATAGAAAATTTTCCCTCTCTAATCTTGTATGAGTCGATGACAAATTCATCGGCGCCGAGGACGTCAGTGCCCTTATAGGGAGAGTTCGAACAGCCGGAAATAGAGAGGAGCAGCAAAAAGAGCAGAAGTGTTAAACTGAATGGATGACGCAAAAAAAGATTTTTATTAGTGGCATCTCTGGATTTATCGGTTTCCATCTCTCCTCTTACCTAGCTAAAAGAGGAGATTATGTGATCGGGTGTGATAATTTCAACGACTATTATACTCCCAAGCTTAAAGAGGAGCGTGCAAGAAAACTCAAAGAGGCAGGTATCGACGTGCTTCGCTGCGACATCCAAAATATCCACTCCCTACGCGCCCGCTTTAAAGAAGAGAAGTTCACACACTTTGTCCACTTAGCTGCCCAAGCAGGAGTGCGCTACTCCCTCACCCATCCTCAGCCCTATGCCGACTCAAATTTGGACGGGTTTCTGCAAGTTTTAGAGCTCTGCCGCCACTCTCCACCAATAAAACTCATCTTCGCCTCCTCCTCCTCCGTCTATGGAGGCAATCGAAAGATCCCCTTTTCAGAGAGCGACCCGACAGACGCTCCCGTCAGCCTCTATGCCGCAACAAAAAAAGCAGGAGAGCTCTTAGCAAAGAGCTACAACCACCTCTACAACATTCCAATGACAGGTCTCCGCTTTTTCACCGTCTATGGCCCCTGGGGACGCCCCGACATGGCCTACTACTCCTTCGCTGAAAGAATAGTGCGTGGAGAGCCTCTCCCTCTATTCAACAACGGTAAGATGAGGCGAGATTTTACCTACATCGACGACATCGTCCAAGGAACAGCCAGCGCAATCGACCGCTGCAACGGATTTGAACTCTATAATTTGGGAAATAACCGATCTGAAGAGCTCATGACTCTAGTCCATCTATTAGAAGAGAGCCTTGGAAAACGAGCTCTCCTCAGCTTGCAACCGATGCAACAAGGGGATGTAGTCGAAACCTATGCAGACATCTCCAAAGCAGAGGCGCATCTTGGCTTTACTCCAAAAACATCCCTTGCTGCAGGCATCCCCAAGTTTACCGAGTGGTTCTTGCAAGAACTCTCTGAAAGGCCGAAGGCAGTGCTTCGATAAGATCACTCGCAATCATGTCGTATGAGGTCATTTTTTCCGCTGCGATCTCACCTGCTAGGGCGTGCAGATAGACACCGAGTGCTGCCGCCTCTCTCCCTCTTAATTTTTGCGCCACAAGTGCCGCGATCATCCCCGTTAAGACGTCGCCCGTCCCCGCTGTCGCCATTCCTGGATCTCCCGCAGGGATGATGAGCGGCAGAATATCTGGATGGTAGATCCATGTGGGCGCCCCCTTAAGGACGAGCGTAACTCTATTCTTATCGACAAACTTTTGGCAGAGCTCTTGAGTGAGGCTATCTACGCTTAATAGTGTGCACATCTCTCTATAGTGGGGGGTTAAAATCGCCCCTTCAGGAAACTCTTTCAGAAGGAGGAGTCCATCTGCATCGATGACGCACGGCATCTCCAATCCACCAACCACCTGCTGAACAAAGGTGCGCATCTCCTTCTCTCTGCCCACGCCAGGCCCGATCAGCGCAGCGCTCGCCCGCTTGCCCTCTTCAAAGATCTTCGAGGGATCTCCCCACTTATAGGAGGTGCGAATGAGTTCATAGGGTGAACTCGCTAGCTCTCCTTCCATCCCCTCCGGATAGAAGAGGCGGACAATACCCGCTCCCGTTCGGAGAGCTGCCAGAGAGGCGAGCATCGCTGCGCCCGCCATGCCGGGCGATCCCGCCAGAGCGATCACATAGCCCGCCTCGTATTTATGGCGCGTCCGCTTAAGCGGCGGCAAGAGCTCACCAATTCTCTTCTCATCGATCAGGTAGGCGAGGGGCTGAGCTTCATGAATAAAGTGCAGCTCCATTCCAAAATCGATGGCGCATAACTTCCCGATCGAATTATATCCACCATTTAGGAAGAACCCCACCTTCGGCAGCCCTAAGAAGAGGGTCTCTCTCGCCTCAATCGCCACCGGATCGATCTCGCCGCTATCTCCATCGACGCCAGAGGGGATATCGATCGCAAGAATCGGCAGCTTTGAGTTGTTAGCCTTCTGGACAACATCTAAGATCTTTCCTTCAAGCTTTCCTTTAAATCCTGTCCCCAGTAGGCCATCTATAATGAGCCCTTTAAGAGGCAGATCTCTCCCTCGATGGAGCTCTCCACCCGCCTCAATATAATCCCTCTCAAATCTCTGACAGAGCGGAGAGGCTTCACCGGAAGCTACAGTGTGGTAGGCTTCAACTTGAAATCCCCGATTGAGCAAAAATGTTCCCGCAGCAAAGGCGTCGCCCCCATTATTCCCCTTTCCGACAAGTAGGGTGACACTCTTCTCTAACTCGCTCTCCAGAATGAACGCTTCAGCCCGACCGGCAATCCCCTCTGCCGCCTTGAGCATATACGCCTCATCCGATGCGCCCTTCTCGATACTCAGCTTCTCAATGCGTCTCATCTCTGAAGCTGAAATGACCTTATAACCTTCAATCTTTTTCATACCCCCCATTCTCATCCACCACCCTATTCTTAGCAAGTGTATGATCTAGCCCTCAATTCTGGAATAAATAGAACTTTGATATCTCATAATTATGTAAAATCGTCCGTTTGGTGGTTGAAATTCGGCCACGAGATGGACGATTTTACAATAAATTAGAGGTGCTCTTGCTTGACTGAGCGGGTGAGGAGGGCTTCAACGGCTTCTCGCGCGTTGGTCCCTTCATAGATAATGGAGTAGACCGCTTCGGTAATGGGAAGATCGATGCCATGTTTATGGGCCAACTGCCGCGCTGAGACGCAGGTATAAGCGCCCTCGACAACCATTCCAATCTCTTCTATCGCCTGATCGGGGGTGTGTCCCTTTGCTAGGAGATAGCCAAACTTATAGTTGCGGCTGGATTTGGAGAGGCAGGTGGCGCAGAGGTCGCCTAGCCCCGATAGTCCATTGAGCGTTTCGGGGCTGCATCCTTTTACGGCGCCTAATTTGCGGATCTCATGGAGACCACGTGTCATGAGAGCAGCCTTTGTATTCTCTCCAAAGCCTAGACCATCCGAGATTGCGCAAGCGATCGCAATGATGTTTTTCATGGCGCCTCCAAAGGAGATAGCAGCCATATCTTCATTAGGATAGACGCGGAAATAGGGGGTAGTGAAAATCTCACAGATCAGCATCATCAGATCGTGATCATAGGAGGAGCCCACAACTGAGGTGGGCAGCTTTCGATTCACCTCATTTGCCAAGCTCGGTCCACTCAGAGAGCCGATGCGATTTTTGTACCTCTCGCCGAGCACATCGATGGCAACTTCTGAGAGCAGGAGCCCTGTATCTTGCTCGATTCCCTTCGATGTGAGAATAAGTGGGGGGCCTAATAGGTTCGATTCTACAATTTGATTTAGAACGGGGCGCAGCCCTTTTGAGGTGACCGACTCGATAATGATATCAGCACCCACGATAGCCTCTTTTAAATCAGAGGTGAAGATGCGATTTTCAGAGGAGCGGTGATCTTGGAAGTGCTCTCTCTCCCGCTTTACAACTTCCTCGAGGGTCATCGTCCCGATCCACTGCTTTACTTCGTACCCTTTCTCAGAGAGGAGTCTTGCTAGACAGCTTCCCCAGGCTCCAGCACCTAAATATCCGATCTTCATATCTATTCCTAAACTGTAATTCTTTATCAAAATAGTAGTGGATTTAAGAATTAAAAGATAGGAGATCTCGTCGATCTTTAATTGGAGAGAAACAATTTTTACGCTCTCCCACAACTACTTTAAAAGATTTTGCATAGGGGAAGATGTCAAAAATAAAGGTTTCAAATTTCCAGATCCAAGTTTTTTCTCTCTGTTTGCGCGCTAGATGCCAGGGCAGTTTAACCGTTGAAATTTCCTTCACAAAATCGAGTGTACAAGAGAAAATCCCTATATTTCCATAGGCAAACTCAAGTGAGTGGGTGGCAGAAAGAGGCTCTGAATATTCCCGGACATGGAGCCTTCTCTCCTCTACACCGACCACTCCCAACTTCTCATCTGGATCTTCGCGCTTGATGCTTTTCAATACTAGATCTACTTTTGAGAGCTGATGCTGCGTAAGCAGCTCGGGATCAAAAGGCTCAGCGAGGGGGTTGTCGATCGGAATCACCTGAACCACTTCAATCCCCTCTCCCTTCCACCTCCTCCACACTCCTGAATTGTGGAGATGCAAGAGAGCTTTTCCATTTCCATCGGGCGCTTTAACAATCTTCTCCTCTTCGTCGCGAATGAGCTCCCCCCGATCGTCGCACATTGGAATCAAATCCTGCTGAAAGAGCTCGACGTTGGTCAGCCCAAAATAGTCATTACGCTGCAGATAGGCAGCTGTCGCATCATGGTTGAGAGGCGAGGTCATGATCGCAAGAGGAAGATCCTCTCCCTTAGCTTTTACTCGCTCGAAGTGGATCTGAAAGAGGCTCTTCTTACTCTTTAGAAAGAGTTCCGCGCACCCCTTGGGGGAAGTCAGATCGAGGCGGCTTCCCTCTCCCCCAGCTAGGATGAGCGTTGCCATCTTCTTATGATCAGTAGAGAGAGAGGGGCTTTTAACAAGATGACCGTCGGGAATCGGCTGAAAAGATTTAGACGCGACAGGTTTTCCCATGGAATGGGCGCGAAAGATATCATAGAGGGGGTGCTTTGGCATAGTAACCTGAATTTTGAGTTTATTTCACTTATTCTCAGGGATTTTTCTCTTTCTTCTCAATCTTTTTACCTAAAAAAGGGCACTTTGGCACTTCCCTTCGGCAAAAATTCCGAGAATTTAAGAAAAAAAACTCTCCTGATAACAAGCAAAATAAATCCAAAACTCAGGTTAGTGTTTCTCAACTAAATAGGGCGTTATAGACGCTGTCGACAGAGATATTCGCTATTCTATCATTTTTACCGAGGAGAGGGAGGTGGTCAAGCTCTCCATTTGGGGAGGGGACGTCTTGTCGGAGAATCCCCTGCCTCGGATCTGCCCAGAGGGAGACGACGCGAAGGGGAAAGTTAGCATCGATGTAGTAGGCGATACTTAGCACGCCCGAGTCGGGAACCACTAGATAGCGACAGCGATTCTTAATAATCGAGAGCATCTCAAAGAGAGGGGTCTCTCCGCGCAAATCGATGATATCATCCATCAAAAAAGAGGGGTCACGTTCCATCCCAAAGAGAAGAATTTTTCCTTTTTTCTGATCGCTGATTCGTTTAAATAGATTGCGCCACGATGCGAGATCCCAATTTTTTTCATAGCCATAATAACCGCCTGTCTCAGTCTGCACATGGCAACCGATATAGATTTCGCTCTGATCCAACTCATAACGATCGATGAGCAGATCCCACTCCTCCTTCCAGTTGAGCTTTGGAACAAGCGATCCCAACTGCCACTTGAGCCACTTCGTCGGATCGGGCCTCTCCAGGAGTACATCAAACATATTCGATGCCAGTTGGTGCTCTTTCAATGTTTTTTCGATATCGATGGGTTCTCCCCGCTTCCACTTCTCATCGACAAGGACCTTCCCGACGGCTAACATTTCAAAGGCTGGGGCGAGATCGCTCCGCGTCAAAAAGGTGATGGAAGCGTGGGGAATATAGCTTTGAATCCGATGGACGAGCGCGTAGAGGCCGAGCGGGATATCACCCAACCCCCGATTCCATACGATTAGAAATCGACTCTTATCCTCATCCGCAACCTGTTTTAACAGAGTGTCAAAGGGATTGGGACGAAATCTCTCAAGGATGCGTTTTAACATAACTCTCCAGTTTTACGATCACCTCATCTACACTGATTTTTTTCATGCAGGGAAAATCGATGGGACAGACGCGCTTGAAACAGGGGGCACAAGCGACATCTTTCTTTATCACCTGTTCGCTCTGCCGATAGGGGCCCGTGACGATGGGGTCTGTCGATCCAAATAGGGCGAGGAGAGGCGTCTCCAAGCTATCTGCAATATGCATCGGACCGCTGTCATTGGTCAAAAAGGTGGAAGAGATCTTGATAAGCGCCATCAGCTCCCTTAAATTCGTCTGCCCTGCTAGGTTGACAACGCGGGAGGACAACCCGTTGCAGATACGATCGAGTAGATCTTTATGGGAGAGGTCACCAAAGAAGAGAATAACATAAGAGGGATCTGCCTTGATGAGGCGCTCTGCCATCTCCCGAAATCTTTCGGGTGGCCAGCACTTTGCTGAGCCGTAAGCAGCGCCTGGATTTACACCAATAATTTTCTGCTCTTTTGTGATGTCAAACCGCTTGACAAACTCCCACGCCCCTTTAATTTCTTCCTCTTGTAGAATAAGCCGGGGAGCGCTCTCGGAAAGCGGCACTCCAATGGGCTCTAAGAGCCTCTTATAGGTAGTCACTAAGTGTTCGGATCTTCTATTTTCTGGGAAGGGAAGCGCTCGGTCCAAGAGGAAGCTTCGGAAGTCGCCCTTAAACCCTATTTTGTTCTTCACGCCCCCTTGCCAAAAGCGCCACGCCGAGGAGAAAGAGTTGGTCAAAAGGATTCCTAAGTCATATCTCCCACTCTTAAGCTTCTCCACTATATTGCGCTCTCCGATGCGGCGGAGAAATCCTTTGGCACGAGAAAAGCGGAAGAGTTCATCGATCGCAGGATCCCGCTCCAATAGAGGTGCCACGTTGGATTGACACATTGCGGTGATCTCAGCCTCGGGGAAAGCGGTGCGAAGATCCTCCAAAATAGGAGTGGCCATCACAAGATCACCAATCCAGTTAGGCATACGAACAATAATCGATCGAAACTCTTTTTTCATCTCTTATAGATTAACCTGCAATTTTCACCATCTATCGGGCTAACAAATCCTCGAGTGTAGCTTTTCTAGAAATCTGGTGAGAAATGTAGGTTAACAGAAAAAGCGTTTCTCCTCATAATGAAAAATATGAAGAAAAAGAAGATAATTATCTTAGGAATCGATCCCGGAACACGGATCACAGGGTATGGGATCATTGAGACGGATTTTCACGCTCTCATCCCTCTCGACTACGGCTGCATTCGTCCGCCACCAAAGCTTCCTCTCAATGAACGCTACTGCCTTATTCATGAAGGAATCGAACACCTGCTCGATACCTTTCCTATAGATGTTGTCGCCATCGAGTCGCAATTTTTTAGTAGAAACCCTCAGAGTGCCATGAAGCTTGGGATGGCAAAAGGTGTAGCGATTCTTGCTGCCACCAAACGGAAGATTCCCGTCCATGAGTACGCTCCCACGAAGGCGAAGCTCGCCGTCACGGGCTCCGGCAGAGCATCAAAGGAGCAGGTGCAGCGAATGGTCCAAACCCTTCTTCAGCTCGCCAGCCTCCCAACACCCGAAGATGCCGCCGACGCCCTCTCTCTCGCCATCTGCCATGCAAACACCCAAAAGGTAGCTTATGAACCTATCATTCATTAGAATCACTTTTTCATCCCAGCCTTTTCAGCAAGTTGCAAGTGATCCAAAAATAATTTTAATAAAGGATAGGTTCAATGTTTGAATATATTAAGGGAACTCTTATCGAAATCACTCCACTCAACGCCGTCGTCGATGTTAAGGGGATCGGCTATCTGCTCTACATCCCCCTAAGCTCCTTTTCAAACTCCCCACCGATCGGTGAAGAGGTCCTCTTCTACATCTCTCCCGTTATTCGTGAGAACTTCTACCGTAACTTTGCCTTTCTATCGCGCGAAGAGCGAGACCTCTTCGAAAAAATTAGTGAGGTATCGGGTATCGGTCCTAAGACGGCCCTCGCTCTCATTGGACATCTTGATAAGAGCGATCTCGAAGCGGCTATCACCAGTGCCAATGTCACCCTCCTTTCAAAAATTCCTGGAATTGGAAAGAAGACGGCCGAGCGGCTCATCGTCGAGATGCGAGATAAAATTCTAAAAGGGCTCAAGAAGTCGCCACTTCCCTCATCAACCAGAAGTGTAAAGCCAGAGGATCGCGTCGTCAATGATGCCCTCAGCGCCCTTATCAATCTAGGCTATAACTCACTCCATGCGCAGCAAGCGATCAAAAAAGCATTAACCCATTATGAGAGCCCTCCCCCACTCGGCGATCTGATCAAAATGGCGCTATCGGGAATCTGATATTCTGTGCTATCCTCTATAGGTATGGAGTTCACACATCGCAGCTACGAGAAGGGTCAGACGATTGCAGCCGTCGCCACTCCGCCTGGAGTGGGGGGCATCGCTGTGATCCGCATCTCTGGAGATAATGCCCTCGCTGTTGCCGACCTCATCTTCTCTGGTCCCATTCATTCGTACCAATCCCACACTGCACACTTTGGGAAAATTCTAGATTTGGAGGGGCGATTCATCGACGAGGGGATGGCTCTCGTGATGAAGAACCCCAAGTCGTATACTGGGGAAGATACCGTGGAGATCCACTGCCACGGAGGTACGCTTATCACAAGCAGAGTACTCCAAGCGGCGCTAGCTGCCGGAGCTCGCCCCGCCCTTCCGGGAGAGTTTACTCAAAAAGCCTTTCAAAATGGAAAGATCGACCTAACGCGCGCCGAAGCGGTGCAAGCACTCATAGCTTCTAAGAGCGAACTCTCCTGTCAAGCGGCCGAAAAGCATCTGGAAGGCAAGCTCTACAAGCTGATCATCTCCTTCCAAAAGAGGCTCACTAAAATCACCGCCATCTTAGAAGCGTGGGTCGACTTTCCTGAAGAGGGGCTCGAGTTTGCCTCGAAAGAGCAGCTACTCGCCGACCTAGAAAAGCTGGCTGGAGAGATGGTGGCTTTACAAGAGAGCTTTCAAGATGGAAGACTCCTGCACACCCACCCCACTCTCTGCCTTCTTGGAGCACCCAATGTCGGTAAATCCTCAATTATGAATGCCCTAATTGGGAAGGATCGGGCTATCGTTACTCACATCCCAGGAACCACACGCGACATCTTGGAAGATGAGGTGCAGATCGCCGGACTCACCTTCCGCCTTCTCGATACCGCTGGGCTCCGAGAGACAGATGAGATCATCGAACAGGAGGGGGTGCGCCGTTCCAAAAAGGCAGCGCGCGAGGCAGACCTCATTCTCCTCGTCTTTGATGTTACGACCCCAGGTGAGATTCCTCCCATCAGCCATGACAAAAAGTGCATCGTCATCTGGAATAAAATTGATCTCGACCACGAAGCTATTCCAAAACTCTCCCACCCTCATCAAGTGCAGCTATCAGCAAAAGAGGGCGATGGGATCGACGGACTTAAAGAGGAGATCCACTCGATCATCTGGAGAGATGGCCCTCCATCGAAAGAGGAGGTGATCCTTACGAGTGAGCGCCACTTCCATGCACTCACCCATGCTACCACTGCACTCGAAAGAGTCACCCGTGGACTTAAAACTGAACTCTCTCCAGAGTTCCTCGTCTCCGACATGCGCCACTCCCTGCGCGAATTAGGCACTATCATTGGTTTGAATATCACAGAAGAAGTTCTCAGCGCCCTCTTCTCTACATTCTGCGTTGGAAAATAACCTCTCTCAAATTCTGAAAGTGCAGACCGGCGCATGGACTACGCCTATTAAAGAATAATTGGTTTGGGTCTAATTCGTCACTCACTTACCATAGATGCAATGGACAAGAAAACGCGCGCTCGGACAGTTAAACGGTTGTTGGATAGGCTCTATCCAAGGCCAGCCATTCCTTTGAAGCACAGGAGCACTTATACCCTACTTATTGCGGTGCTTCTCTCTGCGCGCTGCACGGATAAGAAGGTGAATGAGATCACACCAGAACTCTTTGCAAAGGCGTCGACTCCGCAGAAGATGGCGAAGCTCTCTCAGGAAGAGATTAAATCTATTATCAAACCTATCGGTCTCTCCCCTGCCAAGTCGAAGGCGATCAAGGCGCTCTCAAAGATTCTTGTGGAGGAGCATGGGGGAAGGGTGCCTAAGACGCTGGAAGCGTTAGAGAAACTTCCGGGTGTGGGCCATAAGACGGCATCGGTCGTCATGGCTCAGGCGTTTAAGGAGGCAGCTTTCCCTGTCGACACGCACATTCATCGCTGCGCACACCGGTGGGGGCTCTCCACTGGAAAGAGTGTCAAGCAGACGGAAAAGGATCTAAAGGCGCTCTTCCCTAAGAGCTCTTGGATTAAGCTGCACCTTCAGATTATCTACTATGGGCGGGAGTACTGCCCTTCACGCGGCCACAAGGTGGAGAAGTGCCCTATCTGCAGCGCCCTAAAGAATCACCAAAGTTAGCTTTTGTCTCGATCTGTTCGAGTGAGGCGTCGAGTAGATCTTGATCGAAGGTGATAGTCTCTGGTTGGAAGAGAAGGATGAGGCAGGAGCCGCCAAATTCAAAATAGCCCTTCTCGGCTCCTTTTTTGCACTGGACCTCTGGCGTGTAGGTCTGTCTGATGGCGCCGACAAAGGTGGCACCCACTTCGATATAGAGGATATTTCCAAAGTATTTGGTTTGGAGCTGGGTGAGTGAGCGCTTATTTTCATTGAGGATAGAGATGCGCTTTTTGAGTGCTATGGGGTTGACTGAGTAGAGGGGGCCGTTGATGGGCTTAGCGTTTGAAGGGAGAGATGCGCAGGGAAAGTGGAAGCGGTGGTAGTCGGATGGGCAGAGGCGGCCGATCACCATGCTCCCCTCTCTATATCGATCGAAGAGAGCGTCATCTTGAAGCAACCGGTGGAGATCGAACTTCTTCTCTTTTACAAAAAAGTCCCCAACCGCGCTCAGGTCGGGAGTGACTAGGTAGCGTCCGTCAGCGGGAAGGATGGCAACTTTGTCACCCTCAGCAAGGGGGCGCGCCTCGGCTTTGAGTTTGCGGATGAAGAAGTCATTGAAGGATTGAAATGACTTTATGGGATTGGCAAATTCTGAGGCATCAACGCCATAGCTCTCTATAAAGGGAAGGATCTTTGCTCGGCTCTTTGGAGAGCTCTGTCTCTTTCCATAGAGTTTTGAGAAAAAAGGCAGTTTGGCGATGAGTGGCAGGAGAAGGAGTGAAAAAACTTTTGAAAGCGGCCTACTGCTATAAAGCGCTTCAAGAAAAAACCTGCCATATACTTTTTCTTCTCTAAGCTCTCCACTCTCTCTGTCTCTATAAAGGATCTCTTCCATGGCCCAAGTAATAGCATGTAAAATGGCTTTTACGCTATACTTGCGTCACTAATGAACCTCAAAGGTGAATATGTTCGGCTTAGTTAAAAAAATTTTTGGAACGGCTCAGAGCCGCCAGATCAAACAATTTCAGAAAACTGTCAGAGAGATCAACTCGATTGAAGAGGGTTATGCCTCCCTCTCTGATGAGGATTTGAGAGCTAAAGCTGAGGAGTTTCGGGCGCGCTTGACGGAAGGCGAGAGTGTCGATCAGCTCCTCCCAGAGGTCTACGCCCTCGTTAAGAACACATGCCGCCGCTTGATGGGGACCGATATCCATGTCTCTGGATATGATCAGAAGTGGGATATGATCCCTTATGATGTCCAGATGATCGGTGCGATCGCTATGCACAATGGATCGATCGCTGAGATGATGACGGGTGAGGGGAAGACGATCACGGCTGCGATGCCGCTCTTCTTAAATGCCTTAACTGGAAAGCCGACACATCTCGTCACTGTAAATGACTACTTAGCAAAACGTGACAGCGAGTGGATCGGAGAGATCTTTCGCTGGCACGGCTTGACTGTCAAAGCTCTGATCAACCAATCTCCCCCCCATGAACGCAAAGAGATCTACCAAGCTGATATCGTCTACGGTACGGCCTCTGAGTTTGGCTTTGACTACCTGCGCGACAACTCGATGGCTCACTCCCCAGAGGAGCAGTGTCAGAGAGGCTACTACTTCGCGATCATCGATGAGGTGGACTCTATTCTGATCGATGAAGCGCGGACACCTCTGATCATCTCTGGTCCTGCGGCAGAGTCGCGACAGATGTACGATGAACTCAAAGGAACGGTCTCACGCATCGTCCGACTGCAGCGCGACCAGTGTAATAAGCTAGCTTCCGATGCGCGCAAAATCTTAGAGAAGCTTGGTCGCCTCAAAGAGGAGGGGGCGCGGGAAAAACTTTCAAAGAGTGAGGCGAAGGAGAACGAAGAGGCTTTCCGCAAGCTCTGGCTCGTTGGGAAGGGCACTCCGCAGAATAAGATCCTCAAGCGTTTAAAGGAGAACCCCGACCTCCGCGCAGAGATTGAGAAGTGGGAGACCTACTTTTACGGTGAATCTAACAAGGATGAGCGGCATGAGATGCTCGCTAAGCTCTATATCATCGTCGATGAACGGGCGAGTGAGTATGAACTGACCGATAAGGGGATCCAGGAGTGGACGGGAGATAAAGCTGAGGCGCAAGATGACTTTGTCATGCTCGATCTTGGCCATGAATATGCAAAAATCGATGGGGACTCCGCCCTCTCCGATCAGGAGCGCATGCAGAAGAAGATCCTACTTCGAGAGGAGGACTCCCGCCGTAAGGAGCGTTCACACAACCTGCGGCAGCTCTTTAGAGCGCATCTCTTAATGGAAAATGATGTCGACTATATCGTGCAAGATCAGAAGATCGTCATCATCGATGAGAATACGGGGCGCCCCCAACCTGGTCGCCGTTTCTCAGATGGGCTGCATCAGTCTATCGAAGCGAAAGAGTCTGTCCCCATTCAGATGGAGACGCAAACTTACGCCACTATCACCCTGCAAAACTACTTCCGCATGTATGAGAAGCTCGCTGGAATGACTGGAACAGCGATGACGGAAGCGAATGAGTTAAGAGAGATCTACAAGCTCGATGTCATAGAGATCCCCACGCATAAGAAGTGCCAGCGGAAGGATGCGGACGATGAGATCTATATGAGTGAACGGGAGAAGTATAATGCGCTCATCAAGGATATCATCGAAATCCATGAGACCGGCCGGCCCATTCTTATTGGAACAGAGTCTGTTGAAATCTCTGAGAAACTTGCGCGCATTCTTAAGCAGAACAAACTCAAACATACGATTCTAAACGCGAAAAATCATGCAACAGAGGCGGAGGTTATCGCCGACGCTGGACAGAGAGAAGCGATCACCGTCGCCACGAATATGGCTGGACGGGGAACGGATATCAAACTCGGGGAGGGTATTGCTAAGCAGGGAGGCCTCCATGTCATTGGAACGACGCGCCACCAATCGAGGCGGACTGATAGACAGCTGCGCGGCCGCTGCGCCCGTCAGGGTGACCCTGGAACATCGAAGTTCTACGTTTCATTTGAAGATCAGCTCATGCGCCTCTTCACTTCACCTAAACTTACCGCCTTCCTTCAGCGCTTCCGCCCCCCTGAGGGCGAGCCGATCTCTGCGAAGGTGCTCAACCGATCGATCGAAACAGCGCAGAAACGGGTGGAGCAGCGCAACTACTCGATCCGCAAACACACCCTTCAATATGATGATGTGATGAATAAACAGCGGAAAGAGGTCTACGCTTTCCGTAATGATGTCCTACATGAAGAGGACTCGATGAAACTTGCTGAAGAGGTGCTTGAGAGCATCTGCGTGCAGATGGCAGGAGAGTTCTTCACTTCAAGCGCTGCTGAGGGTGGATGGGATCCACATGGCTATACTGAATGGCTCATGACCCACTTCCCTGTCACCTTCGAGGATAGCGCCTTTGATGATGACTACCTTACTGCAGAGCAGATCGAAGAGAGTGCAGCGAAACAGATCTTCCAGGCGTTCAGAATTAAGCTCGATCAGCAGATGGTAACGATCGCCGCCATTCAGGAGGGCGCAGGCAAAGAGGTCGATGCCATGCCCGTTCTAAGAGAGGTGGTACGCAGCTTGCTGCTCCGTCATATCGATAGACTCTGGCAGGATCACCTTCTCTCAATCGACCACCTCCGTACCGAAGTGAATATGCGCGTTGTAGGACAGAAGGATCCCCTCCTTGAGTTCAAACATGACGCCTTCGATCTCTTCGATCAGTTTAGCAAAGATCTTAAACTTCAGATCGGTCACGCCCTCTTTAAGTTTGAGATGATGCCTCCTGAGCAGCAGCAGAACCCCCTCCAAAGCTTACACCACAAGCGCCATCCACAGAAATTTAAGAGGGATCAGGACTCGGGCCTCTACCTTCCCAACTCTCCAATCAAAACAAAAAAGCGATAGGTCAATTTCTTAAAACTCTTCTTAGGAAAAAACTCTAGCTTCTGCTGTGGAAAGCAATTTATAGAGACCCTCTGGACCAATAGTACTAGCGCCCCTAAATCCTACGGACTCGTTCGGATCAATTTTCCAGAAGCGCCTTGAAGCCGCCGGCTGTTACGGGGCCCACCATCCAAACCGTAGGTTCGGGGTGAGCATCCCTCCGCAGAACAGATCTAATCTGGACTTGTTCTGCGAAAGGACATCCAACCCAAACTGAAAGTTTGGAAGATGGATGCCTGGAGCAGCCGGCGGATTGAAGCTCAAAGGGGCAGCAGGGGATGCAATCCCCGACGGATCTATAAGTAAACCCCACCTTTTATCTCTAGGGCTCTTGACTAGCAAAAAAGCGATAGGATAATTTCTTATCAGCTTAATTATCAAAAAGTTAAGAACTTAGGATTATACTTGAAAACATTATGTTTCTAAACATTATGTTTTAATGTATAATCATGAGTATGAAGTTTATAGATAGAATTCAAGAGATGAGACGGCTCGATCGACTGGCACGCTCCAAAAAAGGGGGTTTAGCTGTGATTTGGGGGCGTCGTCGAGTAGGCAAAACACGCCTATTACTCGAGTGGGCCAAAAAACACAAAGGCGTCTACTATGTGGCGGATGAATCCTCTGCAGCAGTTCAACGTAAGTATCTAGCAATTGCGTTGGCAGAGGCCTTGCCCAGTTTTGCCGAGGTCGACTATCCTGACTGGCGATCTCTCTTTAATCGACTAGCTAAGGAAGCCAAGCAGCATGGTTGGCACGGCCCTTTTATCATTGATGAGCTACCCTATCTCGTCACTTCTTCCCCAGAACTTCCGAGTATCTTGCAAGGGTTTGTTGATCGAGAAGCAAAAGATGCTAACTTGATAATCGCGTTATGCGGATCATCTCAAAGGATGATGCAGGGAGCTGTTTTAGCACCCTCCGCTCCGCTCTATGGAAGGGCTGACGAACTCTTCAAGTTACAACCGATCTCGATCTCCTATATGGGCGAGGCATTAAAGTTGAAAAAAGCACGCGATGTTGTGGAAGCCTACGCCGTTTGGGGAGGAGTTCCGCGCTATTGGGAGCTCGTCTCTCGAAGTGAGGGCACTCTGCATGAGACAATCTGTGATCTGGTGCTGGATTCGATGGCTCCATTGCAGGAAGAGCCTAATCGTCTGTTACTAGAAGAGTCGCCTTCAGCAATTGTCTTACGTCCTATCCTAGATGCAATCGGTTTGGGTGCACACCGCCTCTCTGAGATAGCAGCACGTGTGGAAAAGCCCGCAACCTCTCTCTCTCGAGTGATGCAGCAGTTGCTTGATTTGGATCTCATCTATCGAGAAGTCCCCTATGGACGGAGCGCCTTAGGGTCGAAAAAGGCGCTCTACAAGATTAAAGATCCCTTTGTCCGCTTTTGGTTTGAATTGGTCGCTTCTAATCGGAGTCTATTAGCTCATGCAAGTCGAAGCGTATGCCTTCGCCATCTCAAAAAATACCTACCACAGCTTTTTTCGAAAGCCTGGGAGGAACTATGTCGCTCATCCCTGCCTTTTCTGGCCCAGAAGTGGGGAGTGAGCTGCATGGAAGCGGGGCGCTATTGGCATGGGAAGGAGAATGAATGGGATCTTGTTGCATTAGCAGGGGAGGAGAGGGAACTTCTCCTTGGTGAAGCCAAGTGGATTGCCAAACGTCCTACCAAAGAGTGGATTCTTCGGGAGATCGATCTTCTGCGTGCTAAGGGCATTCCTCCAATTCCACGTCCAGAAAATCTGAAGGTACACTATCTTCTATTTGTTCCAGAAAAGCCGGTTGGACTCAAACTTCCAGCCGATGTTCGTCTCATCGATGCCAAAGAGGTGGTCGAGGCAGAGGTTTTTTAAATGGGATTAGGGAGCTGGAGTGCGCTTTAAGAGGCGGGCGCCCAAGTAGAGGATTGGGAAGCTAATCAGACAGTAGATAAACCAGTAGCTGCTGTTCCATTGAAGGGTGACGAAGCCATCTTTTGAGCAGAAGAGTAGAAGTGTCCCTAAGACAAAGAAGTGCGCTCCGATCATAAGAAAAAGGAGGGGGAGAATGTCTCCTCTTCTCGTCACTTCCTCTTCTTCTATAACCGTCTCTTCACTCTCTTGGTGTTCTACTTCATCGTACGATTGGAAGAGGGGGTCGTCTTTGATGGGATCAGCCTGTTTGAAGGGGGTATCAACGCGCTCATCGGGGACGCCGAGCCCTTGACGGTTGCGCACGGAATAGGGGGGCTTGTAAAGAGAGGCTAAACTCTCTTGAAGGGTCTGATCAGAAAACTTGGCATCATGCTTCGGAGCTTGGTTGGCCGCTTCGGCGGAAGAGGTCAGTAGATCTGTACCGCAGAAGGGACAGTAGGTCGCTTCATAATTGACATCAGCTTCACAATTCCAACACGCTTTTGTACGATCTATCTGCTTCATGGTTACACCACTATTTATTCTCTCCTTCATTCTAGCGAATTACTCTAATAGTTGTGAAAGGAAAGTTTACTTTTTGCTCTCAACGGGTTAGAATGTGTATAATATGTTTGGGAGATCTTGATGTCGGAGAAACAGAATTTCGATCTGGCAGTGATTGGAGCAGGACCTGGAGGGTATGTTGCTGCAATTAAAGCTGCACAGTTGGGGAAAAAAGTCGCATTAATTGAAAAAAACTATCTTGGGGGGACCTGTCTGAACGTCGGGTGCATCCCTTCTAAAGCGCTCCTCTCTAACGCTGCTATCTTGAAGAAGATGAAAAAGGCGGAAGAGTATGGAATCAGCGTGGATAAAATCTCATTCGACTATAGCAAGATGAGCAGGCGAAAAGATCAAGTGGTGGAGAAGATCCGTAAGAGTTTAGGCGGCTTGATCAGATCGAATAAAATTACCATTTTTATGGGCACTGCAAAGTTTGAATCTCCGAAAGAGCTTAAAGTATTGGGTGAGGATAATGGCTGGATCCATGCAGAAAAAATCATTATCGCAACGGGTTCACATCCGATCGATATCCCCGCCTTTCCCTGCGATCATAAGCGCATTTTGAACTCAACTTCTGCCTTAGAACTGAAGGAGCTGCCAAAATCTATTGCAATCATCGGCGGGGGCTACATCGGCTGCGAATTTGCCTCGCTCTTTGCAGAGTTGGGTGTAAAGGTGACCATCATCGAAGCCCTCCCTGCCATTGTTCAAGCGCAGGGCAGAGAGATCTCTCTTGCCCTCACCTCTGCCTTCAAGAAGGCGGCCATTGAAATAAGGGTGGGTATCTCTGTGGAATCGATTGAGGAGAGGGGTAGCGGACTCTCGGTCAACCTCTCTGGCGGCGAGAAGATCGAAGTAGAGAGGGCGCTTGTCGCTGTGGGGAGAGGGCTGAGTAGTGAGGGACTCTGCCTCGAAAAAGCTGGGCTCAAGGTGGGGCCAAAGGGGGCGATCGAAGTGAATGAGAAGATGGAGACGCACGTCCCTGGCATCTATGCGATCGGCGATATTACGGCGATCTCGATGCTGGCACATGTCGCCTCTCACCAAGGGCTCGTGGCAGCAGCCAACGCGGCTGGGCATGAGGCGGTGATCGACTACCACGCCATTCCTTCCGTGATCTTTACCCATCCTGAGATCGCCTCGGTTGGATTGACAGCAGAGATGGCGGAGGAGAGAGGCATCGACTTTACAGTTGGAACCTTCCCCTTCCAAGCGCTAGGGAAATCTATCGCAACGATCGAAACGGAGGGCTTTGCTCAGGTGCTCGCCGACAGAAAAACTGGGGAGATTATTGGCGCCCATGTAGTGGGTCACGACGCCTCTTCGCTCATTGCGGAGATGTCGCTTGCGATAAACAATGAGCTCACCTTAGATTGTATAATAGATACCATTCATGCTCATCCTACGGTCCCTGAAGCGTGGTTGGAGGCGGCGCTACTCGCTAATGGTACCCCGATCCACTTTCCACCAAAAAAAACGGGAGGATAAGATTTGACTGAAGTGCGTGCAAAACTCAACATCCTTCCTGAAAACCCTGAAAAGGGGGGGAGAGGGCGTTTTCCCTCCTGGCTCCATCGCAAACTTCCTAAGGGGAGCGCTCTAGCAGAGACAAATGCGATTCTAAGAGAGCACGGGCTAAATACTGTCTGCGAAGAGGCGAAGTGTCCCAACCGTTTAGAGTGTTATTCGAATAAGACCGCTACTTTTCTTGCTCTCGGTAAGGAGTGCACGCGCGCATGCGGATTCTGTGACATCGATTTTTCAAAAGCACCGAAAGCTCCCGATAGCATGGAGCCTGTGAAAATTGCTAAATCTGTCAAGGCTCTCGGCCTGCGTCATGTGGTGATCACAATGGTGGCGCGCGACGACTTAGCGGATCAAGGGGCCAACCATATTGCTGAAATCATCCGCGCCATTAGAATAGAGAATCCAAGCGCTACTGTGGAAGTCCTCACTTCAGATTTTTCTGGAGATGAAAAGCCGCTTGACATCGTGCTCGATGCTAAACCTGAGATCTTTAACCACAATATCGAAACGGTCAGACGCCTCTCACCTCGTGTACGTCACCGTGCTACCTACGATCGCACACTCAAGGTTCTCTCTTATGTCAAAGCGCAAAATAGGGTCCCTTTCCTAAAGTCGGGAATTATGGTGGGGCTTGGAGAGAGAGAGGAGGAGGTGGAGGAGACGATTCGAGATCTGCACGATGCTGGCTGCGAAATCATCACGATAGGGCAATATCTTCAAGCCAATCGAAATAAGCTCATTGTAAAATCGTTTGTCACCCCCGAGCAGTTTAAGCGCTATGAGGAGTATGGCCACTCAATTGGACTCAAATATATCTACTCTGGACCCTTCGTCCGTTCGAGCTATAATGCAGCACTATTAAAAGATCACGCCTTTAAAGGGGAGACGTTCCATGGTTGATTCTGAAGCTCCGGTTGTCGATGCCATCGACATGGATATCTTAATGCATCGCGATGCCCACTTTGGTGGCAGTTTCGAGATGATGCTAGAGTATTACCAGCAAGATGGTGTGGGCATGATGGCCGATTTTGAAATGAAGGAGATAAAAAAACTCAAAAATCTCGAAGATCAGATGGGAAAAAATCTTGCCGAGATCTTCCTTCCGGAGGCAGCGGAGAAGGTTGTAAATGAGTCGAAGAAGCTCTACCACGATCTGCGCGAGGTCTACTCTAAAGAGAGTCCTGAGCCTCTTGCGATTTTACTGAGCGATCTCATCCTCTCTGAGGAGGAGGATCCTAAAAGTGAGATGGACGCCCTGATCGCTAAAGGTGAAGAGGTTGTTCCTCCCCTCATCCATCTTCTCTCCTCTCAGACGTTCTACGACCCACTCTTCCCAGGCTATGGACGCACCCCCATCTTTGCCGCCAAATGTCTGGCAGCCCTACAGGATAAGCGGGCAATTCCCCCACTCTTTGAAGCTCTAGGTGAGGACAATTTCTTCACAGATGAAGAGATCATCAAAGCCCTCTCTTCGTTTGGAGAGGAGTCGAAAGGGTTTCTGCTCAAGATATTGCGACTAGAGCCCTACTCCAAGGATAATGAGTATGCCGCGATCGCCTTAAGCGGCTTTCCAGAAGATGAAGAGATCGCGTTGGCCTCTCTTGAAATCTTAGAAAGGGAGTCAACCTTGCAAAAACCTCTCTTCTCTAGCTACTTGGTCTTCGCCTGCTCCAGCCTCTCAGCGGAGAAGGAGCAAAAACGCTTCTTTGCCATCTTTGAGAGAGAGGGACTCCTTCCACAAATCAAGAGTGAGATGACCATTGTTCTTAGAAACTGGAAGCGAGCAGTTTAACCTCCGTGTTCTCAATAAGTGATTGACCTCACCCCTCCCATTGATTATATGACAATTAGGGGGAGGACTCCAGTGGCAACAACAAGACAGAAAGGCTTTCAACTGACAGATCGGGTCGCTTGTATAATATTGGCCGGGGGGCAAGGGACACGTCTATTTCCACTCACGAAAGATCGTTGTAAACCCGCTGTGGGTTTTGGGGGTCGGTACCGTCTCATCGATATTCCGATCTCTAACTCTCTCAATTCTAACATGAACCATCTCTTTATCATCTCCCAATACTTTTCGTCGGGGCTCAACCAACATGTCTCAGCGACCTACCATCTCGATAAATTTCAGGGAGGGGGCCTCTCCCTACTGAGCCCAGAGGAGAAGCCGGATGGAAAGGTCTGGTATAAGGGGACGGCCGACGCTGTCAGACAGAATATCGATAACCTAACAAAACTTCCTGTCGACTACTTCCTTATTCTCTCGGGAGATCAGCTCTACAATATGGATCTAGAGGCGATGGTCGCTTTTGCCTATGAGAAGGAGGCCGATCTCACACTCGCTGCGCTCCCGGTAAGTAGCAGAGAGGCTCCCCGTTTGGGAATCTTGAATATCGATGAGGATGCATATATCTCCGATTTTCATGAAAAACCCAAAGATCCGGAGATCCTCAAGCGCTTTGAGATGTCAGACCAGTTTCTCCAAGATAATGACATCCACTGCGCAGGCCCTCCCTGTTTTTTGGCCTCTATGGGCATCTACCTCTTTAAAAAAGAGGTGCTTATCTCTCTTCTTAAGGAGGATGAGCGAGAAGATTTTGGAAAGCATCTGATCCCGACGCAGCTGAGCAGAGGGAGGGGAGCGGTCTTCCTCCATCAGGGCTACTGGGAAGATATCGGCACGATCTCTTCGTTCTATCAAGCTAACCTCTCTCTCACAACGAATACCCTTGGCTTAAACCTCTACAACGAAGTCCTTCCGATCTATGCTCATAACCACTTCCTCCCTGGCGCCCGCCTCTCTGAAACTAAAGTGAAAGATTCTATCATCTGCGACGGCGCAATAGTGGAGGCAAAAGAGATCACCCACTCTGTTATCGGCGTGCGCAGCGTCGTCAAGAGAGGAAGCGTCATTCGCGACTCGATCCTTCTTGGCAATGAGAGCTACTCCACACCCGAAGATCAGAGCCACCGCTTCACTATTGGTAGGGAGTGCCAGATCGAAACAACTATCATCGATGAGAACGTTACTATCGGCAACAATGTACGGCTCACGAATGAAAAAAAACTGCAGAACTACGATGGCGAAGGTATCTACATCCGCGATGGCATCATCGTCGTCTCCAGCGGAACAACGCTTCCTGATAACTTCTCTCTATAGAAAAACACCCCAACGTTTTTTTTTTGCATTCTCTCTTTAAAAAAATTGAGCAAGCCTGTATAAAAATTGGCATCTCTCAACCACTCAAAGGAGAACAAATGAAACAACGACTCATTTTATCACTATGCTTGGTATTCACTCTCCTTTTTGCAGGAAGATCAGATGCTGAGGAGCTGGATCTAACAGCATTATTGGACAGCCCTAAGTTGAAAAAGTTAAATAGTAAGGTGATGTGTTTCTATCTTACTCATCCAAAGAGTGCTGACTATCTATATGAGGGAGGGAGAGCGATAGAGTCAGTTCTTGAAGAGTACTGCCTTGCCACAGAGAGACTCATTGAAAAGTATCCTCAAGAGAGAGCTTCAACGCTTGCTGAAAACAGGGTTGCAAATCTAGGCCATTTTTTATCCAACAGAGAGACGTTCAGAAAGATGGGGATCTTTTTGTTCTTTGGCGTCTATGATCTAAATAGTTACCAAGATGAGAGAAGCTGGAAAGAGCTTCTAAAGACTCAAGAGAGCATTCTTCAACATTATATTACTAAGGAGAAGCTTAAGGAAGAGAAGGGATCTTGCGCGGCAGCGTGTGGAGAAGAGATCTCTCCTGTTGAACGGCTCGAATACGCTCTGATGGCCAAGATCAAGAATTTTTGCCAACTATCGAAGGATCCATTTTTTCATACTACTCTCTATGAGTTCATCAGAGAGTCAAAGAGTCGAGAAGATCTCTTGAAACTTTTTGCCCCATTAAGAGATGAAACACTCATCGATGAGGAGTTGGGAGAGGTCGTTTCTGAAGCTGAAGAGGCTTTTGAGAGTGTCAATGAAGTGATGTGGATTAAACTCAAAGCAGAAGCAAAAAAGTATATTGAGCGCACAGAATCACTTGAACGTTTCATCGATATCACATCAGATACTTTTGATATCCCTCACCTTCCAGAACGTTTTAAAGAGATGGAAAAGAGTTAAGAGATGGCCATTTGGGCAATCGGAGATCTACATTTAGCATTTGGGGCGCCGGAGAAGAGCATGGAGGTCTTCGGCCCCACCTGGAATGATTATGCCAACCGGGTGGAGAAGAGCTGGAAGCAGCTCATTAAGATGGATGACCTGGTTCTGATTCCGGGAGATATCTGCTGGGCAAAGAGTCTGGAGGAGGCGCTCATCGATCTTAAATGGATCGACGCACTTCCAGGGACTAAGGTGATCTTGAAGGGTAACCACGACTACTGGTGGCCCTCTAATAAAAAACTCTCAGAGGCGCTGCCTCCATCGATCTATTTCGTGAACAACACTGCCTTCAACTGGAACGATGTCACGATTGGTGGCTCCCGCCTCTGGGACTCTGAGGAGTACTCTTTCGAATCTCTCATCGAATTCAGAGAGAACCCTCTGGCTAAGCCTAAAGTAAAGGATAGAGAGCAGGATCGGAAGATTTTTCAGAGGGAACTTGAGCGGTTAAAGTTGAGTTTGCAGCAACTAGATAGCGAGGCAACTCTGCGCATTGCTATGACCCACTACCCTCCGATCAGCGCCGATCTAAAGGAGTCTGAGACTTCGAAAATTCTTGAAGAGTACGCTATCGATATCTGCGTCTTCGGCCATCTGCATAATGTGAAAAAAGAGCGCCCACTCTTCGGCGAAAAGAATAAGATCCGCTACCTCTTCACCTCAGCAGACTACCTAGATTTTAAACCTCTCCTAATCCGCCAGTAATTCTCCCCATCTCTAGCAAAGAAACTCTCTTGATTTTCAAGCTTTCGCATAATAACAATGTTATGTCCCCAAGATAATAGGGGAACAGCTGTTTCCTAATTCCATTGGACCCGTTCGTCCTAGACAAGCATGGTTCAAAAAACAGATCTTTTTAGGTAACAATGGAGCACCTTGGTCATATGAACCTTTGTGATAGACGGAAATTAACTACCACAGATACCACAGA
>JAAKFF010000039.1 GCA_011065165.1 Chlamydiota bacterium | reverse complement strand
CGCTCAAACTGTCCCGTCTCCCTCTCATTGATCCGGAAGTAGGTAGAGAGCTCAATCGGGCTGCGCACCCCCTTGGGGATGTAGACGAACGATCCATCAGAGAAGACCGCAGAATTAAGCGCAGCATAAAAATTGTCCCCGATGGGAACGACCGTGCCTAGATATTTTTCCAAGATGTCAGGATATTTTTTTGCCGCTTCGCTCATCGAGCAGAGAACGACACCCGCCTTGTCGAGCGTCTCATGAAAGGTCGTTCCTAAAGAGACCGAATCAAAAACTACATCGACAGCGACGTTGGCGAGCTGCTTCTGCTCAGCAAGAGGGATCCCCAGCTTTTCAAAGGTGCGGAGAATTTCAGGATCGACCTCGTCGAGACTGCTCAACTCCTGCTTTTTTTTGGGCGCAGAGTAGTAACGGATCTCTTGAAAATCGATGGGATTGATATTGAGTTGACCCCAATCCGGTGGGGCCATTTCCTTCCATTTCCTATAGGCTTTCAAGCGAAAATCAAGTAAGAACGTTGGTTCTTCCTTCTTTGCTGAGATGGCTCTTACCGTTTCTTCGCTAAGGCCCTTAGGAAAGGTCTCAGACTCAATCTCAGTCCGAAAACCATATTTATATTCCTCTCTTGAGGCAAGCAGCTCTTCTGTAGACATATCAGCAAAAATAATACCGCTTCACAGCCGCGTTGTCAACCTCAGCCCTCTAGAATCGTTTTCAAAAACGTCTTATATAGCCCTCAAAACTCTTGAAAAAATTGCTACGTTCATAGATAATCGGTAGCCCCTGGATCTCTTCTTCTCACTCCCTATTTCCCGCGGCTGGTTAACTTTAGTTAACCAATTTGTTATATATAATGTTTCATTTCGTTAATTAATTATATTTTTTATAAAATAATTGAATATTAATGAAATCGTAGAGTATAAGTTCAAGGTTAAATAGGTATATGAAGCAGATTTCTATGTTATTAGAGGAATATCTTCGAGAGTCCGGATTGACAAAAA
Organism: Chlamydiota bacterium; assembly: GCA_011065165.1. Taxonomy (GTDB): domain Bacteria; phylum Chlamydiota; class Chlamydiia; order Chlamydiales; family Simkaniaceae; genus JAAKFF01. The sequence goes on along the minus strand of JAAKFF010000039.1, from coordinate 12,985 downwards.
AAGCCTTTGCAAAGTTGGTAGAAATCAGTACAACCAACTTGTGGAAAATTCGCAAGGGGATCTCCACCCCTTCTCTAAAGACTGCAAAAAAGATAGAGGAGTTCACCGAAGGAGAGGTCACTATGCGTGAACTCTTATTAGAGGAGACTTCAAAAAGTATTGAAGAGAAACCCTCACTTGAAAATCGCATTTCAGAGTTAGAAAAATGGGTGGAAGAGTTTGAAATATTGAGGGCAAAAAAATGAAGATTCCAACGCCTTCACATCTAGTATAGCTCTTCGAAGGTATTCCTATGTTCATCAAGCGTTGGATTGTCGGTCAGGTCGCTGATACGTATAGGGACTGCTGTTAAATAACCCTTGGCGAGTAGTGCAGTATCGCTATCGGGAGGATGATCTACACTATCTGGAACTTTGCCATCGAGCCAGTAGTAGGTCTTTCCTGTAGGATGTAGACGGCGATCGAACTCATCGCTCCAGTGGCTCCCCCCCTGAGCTGTCATTTTAAAGCCTTTGACCTGGTTGGGAATATTAACATTCAACAATGTCCCTGCTGGCATAGGGTTTTTGAGAGCATACTTGACAATATCTAGAATGTGTCTTTCTGCAACGTCGTAACGAGGATTATCATGATCCACACAAGAGAAAGCGATGCCAGGAACACCTTGAAGCACTCCTTCGATAACGCCGCCGACCGTGCCGCTATAGAGACAGTTACGCCCCGCATTCGAGCCCCTGTTGATCCCTGAAACAATCAGATCGGGAGGAGTGGTCAAAATATCGTTTAATGCTATTTTTACGCAGTCAGCTGGGGTGCCGCTGAGACGCCAAGCCGGAGTCTCTCCCTTCCACTCTGCCCTCTCAAGAAAGAGAGGGCTCATCAGCGTTATCCCCATCGAGATACCAGACTGCTCAGTAGAGGGTGCTACGATCGTGATATCGGCAAAATCTTTCAGAGCAGACCAGAGATGGCTAATCCCTTTGGCCCCGATGCCATCATCATTAGTGATAAGTATTGTCGGCTTTCTCTCCATCGCTGGTCTGCTCCTCTTTCATCCAGATAATAGCCCGATGGCTCTAAGAGTGCAAGTGAGCTCCTGGACCCCCTTTTTCAAAAAAAGTCTTATATCAACGCTTAATAAGCTTGAAAAAAAGGGCCATTTCAAAGATACTAATTACAATTAAATTGAGGTTATTATGACTTTAGCTCCTTTGATGGATACGCCAAGTGGTGTTATTGCGCCTATTCTTTCTTTCCTACCCTTTAGCGAGATCGAAAAGTTCCAACTTGTTGATAAGCGATGTTACATATGGATTACCAAACCTGAACAGTGGACTGACGAATGGGGAGCCAAACAAATAAATATTGTAGGTAAGGAATTGATGGTAATAATTACAAAAGCATTTCCTAATTATTTCCATGGAGCACGTCTTAACTGGTCAATGGCTCCTCTAGGAAATCACCCGACAGTAAAGGATTTAATCGAATTGCCCCTATCAACTCTCTCTTCTCCTCCCTATCCAGCGAATGTTATGAAAAGTGCTGGTAATTCTTATTCCTTAGGAGATGGGAGCTCATTTGAAAGAGAGGGTGATGTTATTGCGGTTGATAGTAAAGGAAACATCTTTATGGCGGGCACTAAGAGCACTGGAGATAATTCCATAATAGTCCTTGATAAGCATCTTCATCTCAAAGCACAGTACTCTGATCCAGACAACCTTAAATTTTCTAACGATGGGAGAGCTTTCGATAGGAAGACAGCCACGTTGTATCTACCAACAGACACCGACGACACTCAATCCATCACTGCTCTCAAGTGGGATGAGAAAGGGAATGAGTTGGTGTTTCAATGGAAATGCGCCATTCCAGAGCAGTCACGTTTTCTGAACTTGGTCACTCTCATTACCCTTTCTGGTCAAGTTTTTCATGTTAGTCATGGAGGAGCTATGTATAAGAGGGATCCAACTTCAAGACAGATGAAAAAGATTCTTTTAACAATGGATCAAGTGCTTTATAAAACAGACGATGAGTCGCGTGGTCGCGTTATTCGTTATCTAGAGTTAGATTCAAGGAAGTCGGTAGAACCTCCTACAACAATTCATGGAGTTACTTATAACCGTAATCCAGTTACACAGCAAACCAAGGGCATTCCTACAACGATTAAAAGGGATCCACTCTCTGGGGTGTGGGAGGGGCTTCCTACAGAAGAAGCGAGGATAGGTGACTTATTTGCATTGAGTCCAAGAGGAGATCTCTTTGTTGTTCGTCAGATATCACGGCAAAAAGCTGTGGATAAAATCAACCTCTATGCGCTCTATTCCCTAAATCTAGAGAGCAAAACCACTGCCTTCAAAACGATAGCTACATTCAGAGCAAGAGAGATACGCTCTATTTTTCTCGATTCAAAAGGATCTCTAATGTTTATACATACTGCGTTTAGTCACTGTATGGATGTTTATATAGAACCATTGAGATTCTCTGATAAAGGCGAGGCCAAGAGCGCTTGGAGGTATCGTTTTTCTTCTGCAACCAGAGTTCCTACATACATATGCGATCCGAGAGGAATTATTTATTTTCATGCAAAGAAAGGGCTAGTCGCTATTAAAGATGATGATAAGGGGGTCGACAATGTCGGCAATAAAATCCCTCATTGGATATTTTCTCATAAGTTTAAACGGACAACCCCCCCATCGTTAGACTCTTTTGGTAATATCTCATTTATCGGTTATGATGACTTCGAGAATAGTGAGCTTATCACCCTAGATCCTAAGGGCGAAATCTTTGATCCAACAAGCCCTAAGCATGAGAAGGCTGTTTCATTCTGGGGAAAACTTATTAAATTCTTCACAGATATTTGATAGAGAAGAACCCAATCATGTGGATGTAAATTTTCAAGATGCCGACCGATCTAACCCGGATTTCGAAAAAAAAATAGTTACTCTTCTGGTTTTAGGGGGAGTTGGGGCTATAATCCTGTTAGCCATCAAGCTTGTTAAGCTTTGGAAAAGAAACATAGGCAATGCGTCTCATCTCGTCATTAAGTGAGCGAGATCTTCAGGGGTGTCGATGCCGTGGGTTTCGTGGAGGGTCTCGTGGACTTGGAGGAATAGGCCGTTCTCGAGGAAGCGCAGCTGTTCGAGCTTTTCGGCGCGCTCGAGTGGAGTAGGTGAGAGGGTGACAAGGGCATTAAGCGCCTTTTCAGTGTAGGCGTAGATGCCGATATGTTTGTAGTAGGGTGTCTCGCTGAAGTCGGTTGCATCGCGGTAGTAGGGGATGGGTGAGCGGGAGAAGTAGAGGGCGCGCCCGTCGGAATTTGTAACCACCTTCACTACGTTGGGATCTTCAAGGGTCGCTCTATCGTTAATCTCTTTTTTAAGCGAGTAGATATCAAAGGCGTTCTCATCGACGGATTGGAGTAGATCTTCAATCATCGCGCGGTGAATAGAGGGCTCATCTCCCTGCCAGTTGACCCAGAGATCTCCCTGAAGGCTCTTCGCTTCGTTAAGTTCTACTAAGCGATCGGTTCCGCTCTGGCAGTCGATAGATGTCATGAAGTAGCGCCCTCCAAAGCTATCGATCAGCCGCGCGGTCTCTGGGGCGTCAATCGCAAAGGCGATCTCATCAAAGATCTCTGTGCACGCCGCTGCCTCCCACACTCTCTGGAGCATCGGTTTGTCTCCCACCATGCTGAGCACTTTACGGGGAAAGCGGGTAGACGCAAGCCTAGCTGGAATGACACAGATTATTTTCATTTGACCACTTTATTGTCTCTTTTAGCCCCTCTTCCATCGTCCATTTAGGGCGCCATCCGAGCGTTCTGATTTTACTTCCGTCCATGGCATATCTAAAGTCGTGACCGGGGCGATCGGTCACATAGGTAATTAACTCTCTTAGCTCTGCGCCGCCAAGAAGATCTAAGATGCGGTGGAGCAGATCGATGTTGGTGAGCTCGGTCTCACCTGCAATGTTGTAGACCTCTCCCCTCTCTCCACGCTCTAAGATCGCGCAGATCGCTGAGGAGTGGTCATCGACAAAGAGCCACTCGCGTACATTTTTTCCACTGCCATAGACGGGCAGTGGTTTTTTCTCTTGAGCGCGCTGGATCATGAGAGGGATAAACTTCTCTGCATATTGGCAGGGGCCGTAGTTGTTGCTGGCGTGGGAGAGGGTGGTGGAGATGGCGTAGGTCTGGGCGTAGGAGCGGACGAGATGGTCGGAGCTCGCCTTCGATGCGGAGTAGGGTGAGTTGGGGCTATATGGCGACTCTTCGTTAAACTTCCCCTCTCTTCCAAGCGCGCCATAGACCTCATCTGTTGAGATGTGGTGAAAGTGCGTCTCTTTATGTGCTCTCACATATTCGAGAAGTTGATAGGTTCCTAAGACATTGGTCTCCAAAAAGATCTGAGGGGCGGAGATGCTGCGGTCGACATGGGTTTCGGCAGCAAAATGGACGATGATATCGATCTGGTCTAGTTTTTCTAGCAGGGCGGCGTCGCGGATATCTCCCTGAATGAAGCGATAGCGGGGGTCATCTTTGCTCGTTCCGAGATTGTTCAAGTTTCCGGCGTATGTGAGCAGGTCGAGGTTGGTTATCCGCCCTGTGAAGTCACTTCTCTTTAAAAGAGTGCGAATGAAGGAGGAGCCCATGAAGCCCGCCCCACCAGTGACTAAGATGTGACCGCTACTTAGCTTTGATAACACTTTCAAGCACCTCCTCAAGACCTCTCTCCCAGTGGGGAGCGGAGAATTTCTCTGTCACGAGAAGTGAGGAGCGCGGCCTTGCTGCCTTGGCGCCAAACTCCTCTGTTGAGACGGCAGCGATCTCTTTGCAGCGCAGCGGCACATCTCTCTCTTCGAGCTTCTTCTTGATGATCTCTGCCCATTCAAACCAGGAGATCGCCCCTTCATTAGCGAAGTGGAAGATCCCAGACTGATCTATAATGGTGAGGACAGCCTCTGCTAGATCGTCGGCGTATGTGGGGCGTCCCCTCTGATCACTGACAACATGCAGGCTCTCTCTCTCTTGCATTAGCGTCACCATCTTCTTCACAAAGTCGTTGCCCTCCCTGCCAAAGAGCCAAGATGTGCGCACCAGACAGGCGCCGGGGTAGTGTTCAAATAGCTTTTTCTCTCCCGCCTCTTTTGTCTTTCCATAGATCGATAGGGGGGCGGGACGGGCATCTTCTCGGTAGCTCTCTTCCTCTCCATCAAAGACGTAGTCTGAGGAGAAGTGGATAAGCTTTTTCCGATGTTTTTTGGAGAGCTTTGCCAACCGTTCAACGGCCACGACATTGAGCAAGTAGGCCAGCTGCTCCTCATCTTCTGCGCGGTCGACCGCGGTGTAGCCGCTGCAGTTGATGAGATGGGTGAAGTCGAGCGTCTCAAATTGCGCTCTGACGGCGCTTTCATCTTCTACATTGACCTCGAGACGCGAAGTCGCCAGATAGTCTACTCCCCTCTCGCGACATTTTCGTTGGAAAGCTTGTGACAGCATCCCACGCTTTCCAATAATCCAGATTCTCATGACCACCTCATCTCGTAAAAATAGGGAGAATTTTGATCTCGCTCGGAGACGATCGGATCTTCTACAGGCCACTTGATAGCGACTTCCGGATCATCATAACGGAAGCCTCGCTCTGTCTCTGCGCAGAAGGGTGAGCTGACCTTATAGAGGACGTGCGCCTCAGGAGTTAAGGTGCAAAATCCATGGGCGAATCCCGAAGGGATAAAGAGCTGCTGATGGCTTTGATCATCGAGGAAGACCCCCAGCCACTTTCCAAATGTGGGGGAGTCGGATCGAATGTCGACAATCACATCATAAATTTTTCCGACAGCAGCGCGCACCAGCTTCGCCTGACCTGGCTCCGACTGAAAGTGCATCCCTCGGATTACCCCCTGCTTGGAGTAGGAGTGGTTATCTTGAACAAAGGGGCTCTCTAAACTCTGATAGCGCTTCTCATGAAAGGCCTCGATGAAGAAGCCGCGCTCATCTTCATAGATCTTTGGGGTGATCAGCTTCGCCCCATTTAAACTCAACTCTTCGATATCCATAGGGAGCAGAGTATACTACCCCTACCTAAATTTGACAATTAACAACTTAATGATGCGACTGTTCCATGGAGAGGAGGGGGCTCTTTCTGTCGGCGGTTGGAGAAGAAGTCGGCGCTGTTCTGGAGGGTGCAGAGGCGGGCGATTTCGATCTGGGCGCGGGGAATACCGGCGCCCTGGAGCTGCATTTCGCTGATGGCCCAGAAGTCGATGTAGGTGGGGCGCACTTGAAACTCCCAAAAATGGGTGGGAAGCTCTTCGCGGTACCCTTTGAATTCGGCAGAGTCTGGTCCCAAACTGGGGCCGATGCAGACGTGGAGATCGGAGGGCTGGGTGCCGTAGAGCTGCTTCATCTTTTCTACTGTCTTCTGATAGATATTCAAGACGCTTCCCCGCCAGCCGCAGTGGACATTGGCGAGGGCTCCATGCACGGGATCATAGAAGATGGCAGCTTGGCAGTCGGCATGTCTGATCAGAAGGCCCACCTCGCTCTCTGCACTCACCATCCCATCAAACCCATGGTGCAGCGCCAGCTTATCAGGTGATTTTTTCACCTCCAGAAGGGCATCTTTATGCACCTGCTTGAGTGTGACACCTCGGAGCTGAAAGAGAGCAAGTGCGCGCTCTTGATTGGCTATCTCTCTCATATTTAGATGGAGAAAGACACCGTGTTTGACCTCCGAGAAGGGCTGCAGAAGCTCAAATTCGAGCCACTCTAATCCATTTTTCTTTCGTCTCAGCATAATCTATGTTATTCCCAGCTTGAATGAAGTTTAGGATATTAGTGATGTTCGAGCAAGAAACTTTTGGCTCTTTTGTTAATGGCAGATGGCAAAAGGGGGGGAGCGCTGAGCCCTTTATCTCCCCTGTTACCAAAACTAAGTGGAAGACGCTCTCGCCTGCGACGGATGGGGAGATTGAAGCGGCGATCGAAGCGGTGAAAAAAAATCCTCTGAGAGAGATGTCCTCTTATGAGCGCGCTGACATTATAAACAGAATAGCCGCCCTTATGACAAAAAATAGGGAGGAGCTCGCCCTATGCATTACGATGGAGATGGGGAAGCCGATCGCTGATGCTCGGAGTGAGGTCGACTATGGCGCAAGCTACTTTCTCTGGTTTGCAGAGGAGGCAAAACGGATCTATGGCAAGGAGATTCCCTCTCGCTCCCTTGGCAAGCGACTCTACGTCCGTTATGAACCGATTGGAGCGTGCGCAGTGATCACTCCTTGGAATTTTCCTATCGCTATGGCTGCGCGAAAAATTGCTGCAGCTTTTGCCGCGGGATGTCCCGTCATCTCTAAACCGAGCTCGATCTCCCCCCTCTCTCTTCTACTCCTCGGTGCGCTCTCTCATGAAGCGGGTATTCCCAAGGAGTCGATTCATATACTCATCGGAGATGGGGAGAGGATCGGTAGGGCGCTCTTAGCGGCTGAGCACGTCCGGAAGCTCTCATTCACGGGGAGCTGCGAAGTGGGAAAAGCGCTCTATCGCCAATGCGCGGAGAGTGTCAAAAAGGTCACAATGGAACTGGGTGGCCACGCCCCCTTGATCGTCTTTGACGATGCTGATTTAGAGAGGGCTGTGGAGGGAACGTTCGCCGCCAAGTTTCGTATCAGTGGACAGACGTGCATCTGTGCTAACCGCCTCTTCATCCATAAAAAAATCCTCCCCGATTTTCTCGAGGGACTCATCCAAAAAGTGAAGGGAATGAAGATAGGTGATCCTTTAGACGAGGATACCATCTTCTCCACATCGATCCATCCCGACTCAGAGAGAAAAGCGCGCGCCCATATCGAAGATGCGATCAAGAGAGGAGCGAGAGCTCATCTCGGTGCTAAAGAGCCGCATGAACCGGAGATCTTGACCGGCATCACTTCGGATATGGTCATCTTTAATGAGGAGACATTTGGCCCCGTTGCGGGAATCATGGAGTTTGAAGATGAAGAGGAGGTGATTAGGCTGGCAAATCAGACGCCCTATGGTCTCGCTTCCTATCTCTTTACTGAAGGGCTGAGGCGGGCGGAAAATGTGACTTCAAAACTTAACTTTGGTATCGTTGGGCTCAATGATGGACGGCCCAGTGCAGCAGAGCTCCCCTTTGGTGGGGTGAAGGGCTCCGGCTTCGGTAGGGAGGGCGGTCCAAGTGGAATTTATGAATATTTAAGTGAAAAAGTTATCTCAGAGCAGCTATGAAATTTAGTTACTTCACCTTGATTCACAACCCGATCGCCTCCCTTGCATTTACAGCGCTGATCTTAGCTTTTATCAGCCTGTGGGTGCATAAAAAGCCGTGGCTCTGGGGCTCATTTCTGGCGATCGCTTCTATCTTTGCCTTCTATGGAAAGCTGATCGACTTTAAAGTCTTTGTAGCCTTGGGACTTTTGTGCATAACCCACCTCGTTCTTACAGCACAGATCAGAGGACTTGTCCGCCTTGGCGCCATCTTGGTTGCGTTTTTGATCTCTATCGCTCTCTTCGGCCATTTTTTTCCCGGCTTTCACAATTGGAAGCTGGGGAGCGCACTTCAAATCAGCGAGAACGCCCGACCCTACACCTTCTACCTCAACTTTGACAAGCCCTTCATCGGCTTCTTCCCCCTAGCGCTAACTATCCCCCTCATCCACTCGCGGATGCATTGGCGATCGGTTGCTTTCAAGACTATCGCACTCACCACACTGGGTATCCTCATCTTGATCGTCCTTGCTCTCTACCTACATTTCATCGAGATCGACCTGAAACTCCCCCACATCTCAGCCATCTGGCTTGTCGCCAACCTCTTCCTTGTGACCATTCCTGAGGAGGCGTTTTTCCGGGGATTCTTGCAGCGGGAGATCACCGATTTTATCAATACCAAATGGGCAGGACCGATCAGCGTACTCTTCGTCTCTCTTCTATTTGCCCTCCTCCACTTTGCTATGGTGAGAGATCTCTCCTATCTTTCACTCACCTTCGTCGCCAGCCTCGTCTATGGGAGCGTCTATAACGTGACAAGAACGATTGAGAGCAGCATCTTCTGCCACTATCTCTTCAACGTCGTCCACTTCTTCTGCTTCACCTATCCTGCCCTCCAAATTTGATGTGAAAGTTTTTTCTGGTGCTGTTGAGGGATTCAAGTTAGGGTGGGTTCATGGAAGAGAGACCGATCGAATGCAGCCTCTGCAAGAAGAGAGCGGATGTCATCTATAGCGAGATGGTGGGGAAGGCGACGACCACATGGCAGATGTGCCGCGATTGCCCCGTCTTGAAGTCGAAGCTTCAGGGAAGTGGTGCTAGAGGTGCTGGCGCGAAGAGAGAGAGCGATCTCTGCTGCAGCAGCTGCCAGACTTCACTCGAATCGGTGATGTTGGGGGAGCCACTCGGCTGCAAGGAGTGCTACGAGGTCTTTCAAGAGGTGCTGGTCAATCAGCTTACTGAGGCTGAGCTACTCTCCCCCCGGTTGAAGCCCTCTCCAGGTGGCAAAACGCGGATGTTACACATTGGAAAGTCTCCACGGGTGGACGAAAAAGTTCTTGGGGGCGCACGTATTCGCGAACTGAATGATGCCCTCACAAGCGCCTTAAAAGGGGAGGATTATGAGGAGGCAGCATGGCTAAGAGATCAAATCACACTTGCAATGGAAGAGTCGGATGAGAGAGCCTAATCCTTTTATCGATTTAAGAGAGAAGAGCTTTTGGCAGAAGAGTGAGACTCCCATCTGGATCGCTTCTAGCTTTTTTTTGCAGAGAAATCTCTCTTCTCACCCCTTTCCAATGAAGATGAACGCTGTCGAATCGGAAGGGACGCTCGCTGCTCTCAAGCAGTCGATAATGAGTACAAAACAGCTCGACATTCCCATCTTTTATGAGATGAGTGAGCTGAAACCTTGGGAGAGGGAGTATCTGCTCGAACATTTTTTTGCCACCTGCGATACGAATAATACCGAGTGCAAATCGGGGGTGATCGTCGATCAATCGGGGAGCTTTCTTGCGATGATCAATGGCGAAGATCATCTCGTCCTCCATTCGATCAGCTCGAAGTCGAATTGGAGGGAGGCGTGGAAAAAACTCTCTGAAATCGAAGCTGAACTCGATAAAAACCACTCCTTTGCATACTCCCCAAAGTTTGGTTACCTCACTTCGGAACTTGCCAACTCTGGAACTGCCTTAACGGCTCAGGCTCTTCTCCACCTCCCCACTCTTATCCATCTCAACCAGATGGACGAGGTGCTCCTCAAGCTATTAGAGGGCGAAGTTCAAGTCAGTGGCCTGACGGGACAGAGTGACTTTATCGGAGAGATCGTCATCATTCAAAATCGGTTTAATATCGGTCTCACGGAAGAGCATATCTTGAAAGAGGTAGATCGGGCGGCTACCAAACTGATGGAGCTGGAGAAGAGAGCGCGAGATGAGTTGAGAGAAGAGCCCAATGCTCTCCTCGTCGACAAGGTGAGCCGCGCCATTGGCCTTCTTAAACACTCCACGCAGATCGAGATAAAAGAGGCTCTCTCAGCTTTAAGTTTCATTAAACTCGGCATCGATCTAAAATGGATCTCTGGGCTCTCCGATGGGGAGATCAATTCGATCTTTTTCGGGGTCCGCCGCGCCCATCTTGCACTCTTTTCTAGCGGCGAAATCCAAAGCGACCAACTGCCACAGAGGAGAGCAGAGTTTTTACAGGAAGCACTCAAGCCGATTTCGATGCGATTATGAATGTTAAAGCCCTTCTCTTAATGGGGGGGGAGGGTCGCCGCTTGGGTGGAGATACTCCCAAACAATTTCTCAATCTCTCGGGGAAAAAGATCTATCTTCATGCCCTAGAGACCTTCCTCTCTTTTTCTGAATTTTCTGAGATCCTTCTCGTCTGTCATAAGAGTTGGATGGAAGCTGTTGCCAGCGAAATTTCCGATCCCCGCGTGCGTATTATCGAAGGGGGGCGTAGCCGTCAAGACTCTTCCTATCGCGGGCTGATCGCATGCGGAAGAGTGACCACCCATGTGGTGATTCATGATGCTGCGCGCCCCTTTGTCACTAAGAAGATCATTCAAGATAACCTCGATGCCCTCCAAAAACATGAGGCTGTCGATACCTGCATCCCGTCAACTGATACGATCGTCCATGCAGAAACTTTCGATCGCATCTCCTCTATTCCCAACCGAGCTAAGACCCTTCGCGGCCAGACGCCACAGAGCTTCTCCTATCCACTGCTTTTAGAGGCCCATGAAAATGCCACTTCTCAAAGTAGTACGGATGATTGCAAACTCATTCTCAACCTCGGCGGTAGGAGCGTGCATATCGTTCCCGGCTCGGAGAGCAATATTAAAATTACCGATGAACTCGATCTCTTTTTGGCCGAACAGCTCATGCGCGTGAGAAGGAGAGCGCCCTCCTCTTCCACCACCTCCCTGAAGGGTAAGGTCTACGCTATTACAGGAGGGACTGGAGGCATCGGCTCAGCACTCGCCAAGCTGCTCGAAGAGGAGGGCGCCCACCCTCTCATCATTTCAAAATCTTCAGCCACCTTTCCCGTTGATCTCACCGACTTCGATCAGACTCAAACACTCTTCGATACCATTTACGGCGAGCACGGCGCACTCGACGGATTGATCAATTGCGTAGGTTTTTTAGCACTCAAGCCCTTTAAAACACTCACCTCAGAGGAGATCGATCACGCCCTGTCGACCAATCTTCACTCCTTGCTATATAGCTGTAGATGCGCTCAGCTCAAAGAGGGCGGCCATATTATCAACCTCTCCTCATCCTCCTTCACTCGTGGCCGTAAGTCCTACACCCTCTACTCATCGGCAAAGGCCGCAGTCGTCAACTTCACCCAGGGGCTTGCCGAAGAGCACCCCGAGCTCAATATCAACGCTGTCATCCCCCAGAGGACAGCCACCCCCATGCGCCAGAGAAACTTCCCCCACGAGCAGCCCTCCTCCCTCCTCTCCCCCTCAGAGGTCGCCCAGGAGATCCTCACTCTACTCAGGCAGTCAGATATGACCGGTTCCCTCCTAGAAGTACGTAAAAAGTAGGAATCTTTTTTTTAGTGTACATTATTCCTAAAGAAAAGTATGATTATGGCGATTTTTGTTAAACCAGCAATTAGAGAGAGTGTATTATTAGAATTTCACTTAGTCTTGCACAAGTAGCATATCACATCGTTGAAGATTCGATTATAGTCGGCGCCTTTAATAGTGCCGCTGTGTTGGGTACCCGCGTCCTGAAATGGAACCCTCAAAAGTACCTGCCTGCCATCTTGAATCCTGTGATTTATAATTCTGTATATTGGACTTCAAAAAAAGTGCTAATTATGTTGGCACCCCGTTATTCACCCGATCCGAATTCCCGGGGTGTACATCAGATGATAGAGGGTTTTGTCAGGTATCAGATGAGAAGAGCCTATATAATCAACTTGATCTCGTTACAGCTAGCAGGTGCTGCAGCCTATATCCCTACCGTCATAATATCCATCTGGTACGCAGAAAACAATTTTTGTATCATAACACCTCTCTGTTATACACTCTCTTCAGGGATCTTCCAAATATTTAGAATTGGTGAAGACCCCTATCTCCTGCTTTAACCGACACTCCTACCCTGCAGAGGTCGCACAGGAGACTCTCAAGAGATTTTTTTAGAGATGGCGAGAAATGCAGGTTAGGGCAGTCAGATATGACCGGTTCCCTCCTAGAAGTACGGAAAAGGTAGGAATCTTTTTTTTAGTGTACATTATTCCTAAAGAAAAGTATTCTATTTAAGAATTGATTGGTGTTTTTTTGGAGAGCTCATGAAATTAGAAGCTAAAATATATGTCACTCTTATTGCCCTTGGAGTTAATGCTGCTGTGATCTGGGGTCGCCGCCTTGTCACCTGGCGCTCAGAATCCCTACTTCCTGGACTCCTCTCTCCAAGCGTCTTTGTTGCTACCGAACTCGCTACGGTAAAGATCTTGGATGTAATAACC
>JAAKFF010000038.1 GCA_011065165.1 Chlamydiota bacterium | reverse complement strand
AGTCGATCAAGCGCACTGGAATAGGGTCGAGAGAGTCGTTTGAAGGAGTGCACTGCTGCGCAAGAGCGCTTAGCTCATCATTTGTTCTCTCCCTAAACTCGGAAAAGGTCTTTTGATGCTTATGGCTGACCTCAGCGCGCCGGATAAAGGAGGGCATCACTTTTGAGAGCTCTTGGTGGCTCTTGCGTCCGATCTCTTGAAGTTCGGAGAGGTTGTGACAATTGAGTCTCTGAATCAGCGTCTCAAAAAAGCGTCCGTTTCCGTAGACGCCCATATTTGTCAGTGCACTGGCTGGCAGAAGGCCGCGCAGGCAGTCGAGTACTTTCGCTCTGAGAGCAGCGGTATAAGCCACCTTTGAGACTTCATGCTCCTTCGGAAACTTCTCCTCCATATACTCTGTCAAGGGAAGGATGAGGCGACCATAGACTTCAAATAGATGGTTACAGACATCGACATAGATATCGCGGTAGGCAGAGGTCATGAGAATCGGTTCGCGATAGAAGAGAAACTCCCCTTCATACTTCTGGTCGAAGTAGATATAACGGGTGGATTTTTCAAGGGGCGAGCCCCCAAGTCGGCTATCTTCAATTATCTTTGCCGCGATCATCGAAACATTTTCCACGGCGAGATGGCCTCCGCCAAGCTCTCCGATGGAGTCATCTCCATAGCCATCAAGGATCCGATCATAAAAGTTCTGCGCTTTTTTAATGGCGATGCTCTGGTCTTCAAGCTCACTGCACTCTGCCTCGCCCCTCGCCCCCGCGATCGAAGCGAATGCCGTCTCATCATTCAGAATAAATTCCTTAAGAAGAAGAGCACGTAGCCCCAAACTTGAGCGAGAGTAACGGGAGAAGAGCGCCCCTTTGATCACCTCGGGAAGATTGCGAAGGCAGAAGATGTTACTCTTGGTATTGGTGACATAGTGGCTAATAATTTTCAGTTGTGACTCATTGAACTCTTCATAGTCATTTAACATCGCTTTGCACTCCTTGTCTCAGCATTAGCAAGAGAGGATACCCTCTTTTGTTTTTTTTGACCATCTGCTATGTTAAATATTATGTTAAGAACATCCTATCAAATTTTAAGGCGAACGCGGCGAAACCGAAAGTCGCCAGCGATCAGGCAGTTAGTGGAAGAGAGCTCTCTTAGCACTAGCGATTTTGTCGCCCCTTTCTTTATTGTTGAAGGAAAGAATGAGCGACAGCCGATAGGCGCCATGCCGGGAGTCGAGAGGCTCTCTATCGACTGCCTCCTTATAGAGGCCGAGATGCTACATGAAGAGGGCGTCCCTGCCATCGCACTCTTTCCTGTGATCGACCCCTCATTAAAGGACGTTGAGGGCTCGGAGGCGTACAATCCTGACTCTCTGATTGTTCAAGCGATCCAGCGGTTAAAAGCGGAGCTCCCCACCCTCACTGTGATCGCCGACGTCGCTCTCGACCCCTTCACCTCACACGGCCACGATGGCATTGTGAATGAAAAGGGGGAGATCGACAACGATTTCACCCTCGATCTCCTTGTAAAGCAAGCGCTCTCTTACGCTCAGGCTGGCTGCGACATTCTCGCTCCAAGCGATATGATGGATGGAAGGGTTCAAGTGATCCGCGAAGCGCTCGATGGCCAAGAGGAGATAAATGTCTCTATCTTAGCATACACCGCGAAGTACGCCTCAGTCTTCTATGGACCCTTCCGAAACGCACTCAAGACGAGCCTCACCTTTGGCGATAAGAAAACCTACCAGATGAATCCCGCTAATATCCAAGAGGCGCTGCGTAGCGCCCTCCTCGATCAAGAGGAGGGAGCTGATATGCTGATGGTAAAGCCCGCTCTCCCCTATCTAGATGTGATAGCCAAGGTAAAAGAAAAAACTCTTCTCCCTGTTGGAGCTTACCAAGTTAGCGGAGAATATTCGATGATTATGGCAGCGCACGAAAAGGGCTACCTCGATGCACAAACAGCTCTTTTGGAATCTCTTATATGCATCAAACGAGCCGGCGCAAGCTTCATCTTTACCTATGCAATCCCCCAAATCCTCGGTTTACTAAATTAATTTTTTCTGCCATCATCAAGAAAGGGAAAGATGGGGGAGGATATGATTGAGAAGGGTAACCAGGTCGCTATTGAATATAGCGTCTTCTTAGATGATGAAACTAAGATAGATAGTAATGTGGGGAAGGATCCCCTAACTTTTCTTTTTGGAGCTCATCAGATCTTGCCAGCTCTAGAAGAGGCACTTAGGGGCCTTGAAGTGGGAGATAGCCGCGAGATCACTCTCTTGCCGGAAGAGGCCTACGGTGATATCAATCCTGACGCCTATAAACGGGTGGAGTCGAAGCTCATTCCTGAAGACCTCTGTTTCGAAGGGGCGCTCCTTGTCGTCTCTGATGAACAGTTTGGAGAGATGCTTATCCGTATCGAGAGTTTAGATGGGGACCATGTGGTGCTCGATTTCAACCATCCTCTTGCAGGAAAGAAGTTGAAGTTTGACATGAAAATTCTCGACGTTAATTAGCGGATGATCGCTCTTCATGCAGGGTGGGGTAGAGGCGCTTGCCAGTGGCAGCGCGGGCAGCGGTGTCGCGCAGCCATACCGATAGGGCGTAGGGAATAAAGGTTCGACTGCTCTTTGTGAGGAAGAGGTCGAGGGGAATGGCAAATGCGATCCCTTTATTCCGATAGCGCGACCCGTTGACCTGATCATTGGCACTGGTCCAACTATACCAGACGTTGAAGTGAAAACCGCTGGGATAGTGGCGACCTATCTCCAAGCGGGCGCCCCAATCTCGGGCGAGGAACTTCCCGATGGTCACCTTGAAATCTAGGTCGAGTGGCTTCAAGTTGTAGTAGAGATCTAGAAAATATTGGTGGCCGATGAAGTGTTCAAAAGTTGGGGTGCGCCCCTTAAACTTGCGCACCCTAGTTGTAAAGCCAACTCCGCGCGTCCGGCGTTTAACAACGCCCGCTCCCTCCAGCCCTACCGCCCAACACTCTCCTACTGGGTAGTAGAGAAGTTCTACCGCCACCCCTGCGTAGGCCGGTTCAAAGTAGCCTGCAACGACGCGCCCATACCAGCCCCCCTTCAGATACTCCCCGCGCTGAATATAGGCCTGCTCTAAGGTCACCGAGTTAGATTGAAAATATCTCACGGAATCGGAGCGGACATTAAGAATTTGAGAGGGGTTAATAAGGTCCCTATCTCCCACATCGGAGATACTAGATTTGATGTTATAAGCTCCCTGAAGTTTATAGTAGAACTGATCGAAAATGTACCCTTCAGGACCTGCAACGACGCCAAAGCTATACTTAAAGTTCCCTGTCGAGCTCCCGAAAAAGGTTAGGAGACGTGGACGCACTGTGAACGTCCAGATCCGTTTCGTCCGATGGTAGAGAAGGCTCCCCTCGTACTTGTTAGGGGGAGGGGTCGGCTCCCGCATCGGCGTTAACGTATGAAATTCAAACTCTCCAACCACCCCATCTCTAAAACGTTGTAGATCGACAGTGCGGAAGCGGTACTCATGTGTAGGAATCCCATCCGCCTCAATGACTACCGTGACACTCGAGATATTTGAAGGGGTCAGCGCTGCTAAGATGCTCTCAATGCGCTTTTTTAGATCTCTCTCCTCTCTATAGAGCAGATTGATCAGCTTGATCCAGAGCCGATCTCCCCTCAGGTAGATGCGGTAGAGGTTGAGTCCTTGCTCTGAAAAGGCAAACGCCAGCTCTTGAGCGACTTCGCGCTCGCTGCGCAGATAGCCCAACGGCTCACTATTGATCGGCGCTCTGTAAAGCGAAGGATTATTCACCTTTGGAAAGAGCCCCTTGGAGGCGCCTAAGTTATAATTCAGGGAGGCAGAGGCGGCGATCTCCTCCCCTCTCAGGCTGCTAACGGTGAGTTGCACCGTATCAAGTAGTGTGGTGGAGAGCCCCACATTGATGCGTGATCTATAACTTCTGCCAGCGGGATGCTCCCAAAAACTCCTCTTGTAATCGATCGCATCCCACTCTGCAAGTAGCGTGAGACGGTTCAGCCCGGGAATGGAACTCTTGCGGAAGGGTGTCCAAGAAGCGCCGCCAAAGATCCCCTTCATGCGCCCCTTTCCCCATCCAACTGTCACTTCCAAATTCTCATCAAGGAACTCCTTTGTCGCAACAATATAAAACGCATGGAAACGTCTTGTGCCGTAAAAATCTTCGAGGCCGACAGCGATCTCAGGAAAGTAGGGGAAGCCATCTTCCTTACGTAAGACTCCAAACTTAATGTTAGCTCCCCGATCGGAAAAATCTCCAAACCCCATCTCTCCCATCGCAGGATCGGGGATACCGATATAGACTCTGTAGTTGATTCCAAACTCTAGACGACTGAGGAGCTGAAGTGTCGCAGCATAGTTTCGATAGGGAGGTAGATAGGAGAATCCCAGCGCGACCATTCCCGCCTCACTCATCCGCGCCGAGGGCATGGTGAAGTAGCCTCCCATCAGCGAATAGTTGTAGTGGTAGGGAAGTCTGTCGTTGATCTCCTTATCAATCTCATCGACCAGAGCCAGATCTTTAAATAATAGGGAGAGCTCCCCTTCAGCAAAGAGGGGTGGAATCATTAAAATAATAATTAGACAACAGAATTTAAAAAACACTTTTTACAAACACTTAAAGTTAAAAAGTTAATTAAGTTCGCAATTAAGTGAGAAAAAATCAAGAATTTTGTGAGTAAATTATTTAATGTGAGAATGATTTATAAAAAAATATTTTTGTTGTCGATCTTCTTTAACAAAAACCGCTTTTTGTTTATTATCTGCAGGTAAATATTAAAGAGGAAATTATGAAAGCAGAAATCATCGACTTCGAAAAGATCTTAAACGCCGCTATCGCGACGTCTAGAGAGAAAAAAATTAAAGAGGAAGCTCCAACGATGCTTCTTATCAAATTCTTCAACGATCAAGAGAGTGGACTGTAGCCATTCAAATGGCCTCAGTTAGTTGATCGATCATAAGGAGAAAAAACCACAGAGATCACAGAGACCACAGAGAGAGGTTAAATAATCAGGCGCTTGATCCCTTCTTTTAACATCTTTACATTAAAGTTGATGAGTAGACCTCTGCGACAATCAGATGGCTTCAGGTATGAAAGAAGTTGTGCTTCATGAATAGCAACTAACTCTTATGCAGACTTGATTTCTCAGATCCAAGGGATCCGACACCCTCTCTGTGGTCTCTGTGATCTCTGTGGTAGTTAATTTCTGAGTATCCCAAGGGTTCATATGACATTGTTACCTAAAAAGGCCTGTTTTTGAACACGTCAAAATTTATCTTATAGAGAGTTAGCGTGTTCCTCTACTTTTTTAGATCGAAGCTTTTTTTTGAATGGCTAAAGTCCAGAGAGATTGATCATTCGTAATATTGCGCTGAATAGCCCCTCTGTCCCCTCTGAATAATTTCAACCATCTCAATCTTCGAAGGGCAGAGGAAGGCTGGCAGAGCAAAATCCTCTGGCGAGACTTCGAGCAATCCCAACTTTTCAGCTCTCTCAAAATCTTCCGCAAGCAGAGCCTTGATGAGTGGTAGGGTGTGAATAGGTAGTGGCATCACCCGATCATAGATAGAGCTATCGACAAATGCCCGCTCTTCTCCATGTTGAAGGGTGGTAAATTGCGGGCTCTTTCCCCGCGTTAGATAGGCCTTAGTGGCGCTATACCCTTTGCGGCTCACTCTGAGGAAGTGAAAGAGCTCTCGCTTCTCTCCTCCCTCGGGAAGAGCGCAGAGGATTTGATGGGTGAAGCCTAAAAAACCATTCGGCTCCACCTTCACTCCCATGAGTGGATCTCCAGAGATGTAACGGACTCCCTCTCTACCGCCCACAAGATCGAGAATATTTGTCCCACGATTGACTCGGAAAAATCCGCGCCTCTCTTCCTCCATCCCCTCTCCTGCAACGCTGATCACACGAGTCGTCTCATAGACCCCTTTTGTAATAAGCTTTCCAACTGCAGCTACATCAGAGACATCTAGACTCCAAACCACCTGATCCCTCTTGAGAATAGGATGGAGTGCGGCGATGTGCACTGATGGATTCGCAATGGGATGGGGCCCAGCGCCACTATGCCTCTCAACTGATGCGGCGTTTATAAAGGGGGGGAAGGTGCAACCCTTCTTATAAATTAAATGAACGGGACAGAAACGGGCCAATACTTCAAGCCCTGCAGAAAACTCCTCTTCTCGCCCTTCCACTTGCAGCTCTGAAGGCGGGGCGAAAGGAGCAGACTCAAGAGCTTTTACAAAGATCACATCAGGAAGGTGATCAGGATGTGCTAAGCGATCGCAGGGAAGCATGCGGATATGGGGCAAGAGCCCCCCCTCCTTCAAGCGCGCCATAATCACACTCGGATCAGATTGAACCGCTAAGGGTTCATGTTCTACAACTTTCTGCTCGCGATCAGTTTCGATAACGATAGAGAGGATACGCCTCTTTAGACCGCGCACTACCTCACTGATTGTTCCTGAAGCAGGAGAGACAAAAAAACGGCCGGGAACCGACTTATCTTCCACTAGAGGCTCTCCCCCCTCTACGCGCTCACCCTCCTTCTTAAGAAGAGTGAAACGCAACGCTTCAAAAGGGGATAGATCTAGGGCCACCCTCTTTGAAAGGGCAAAAGTTTTGAGGGCGCCTTCTGGAACTCCCCCAAGGGGAATATCGAGGCCGTCTTTAATGCGAATCTCCATAACCTATCCAAAGTTGCGGAATCTATTAGCTATTAGACTTTAAGAGTGGAGGAAAGGTTGGCATTTTGTCAAAGATTAGCTTCGCCCTCGCATTAGAGATCTTTGCAATAGTCAGACCGCTAATTATGAGAACTGCTAGCAGTATAATCAGCGTCTCGGGCTTGGGCTCCCACCTGAGAGCTTTTTGAATGGGGAGAGGAAGTGTATGCTTAATATTCTTATAGAACTCACTTACCTTCTTTGACTCATACAGATAGCTATTCTCATGACTTAGTTCAACTCCATTGATTCCCAGTGCGCTCGTTATATTTTTATTCCTCTCAACCGTATCGGTATCGAGAAAAGAGAATTCGATAATATCCATTTTTGAGTTTAACAATTTGACGTTGAACTCTTTGGTAGGCTCACTCGTAGGCTCGCTCTCTGCTACCGCCCTAGGGAACGTTCTAGGAGCAAAACGCCGTTTTAAAAACTTACCAAACTCCCTCAATTGATAATCTGCAATTTTAACCCCATAGTCTCTAATGATAAAAGTTCGAAACTTATCTCTTTGCAGTCTACAACTATCAAAAGGGAAATAGTTATGAAAAAAAAATCCATCAATAACGTTACTTGAATCCTTTGTCCATCCAAATTTACTATTTTTTGGGGTAAAATTCTGATTTATTTCACATAGCTGGGAATAATGATTTTTCTCCTCAGAATCCATAAGGATAGCGTGTAAAGCTGGAAGATGTGTTTTAATTCCAGCAAAAGTAAAGGGTGGGGGTATCGCCATAAGTCTCATTCCTTTTTTTTCGATCTCTTTAGGGAAGAATCATAAGGGAAATTTGGATAAAGCTCAATGCAACAATTTTTTTTAATGAACTCCGCCCTGAAGGAGGCGCTCTTCTTTTTCTTGATAAAGGTTCTTAATTGCAGATAATTGTGGAAATTACTATAGTGTTCATTGTGCAAAGAAGGAAAAACGTCAATGAGCTATTTAGATCAGTTTCAAAAACATCTCAGAAACCATGACTACCCCTCCTTTCTCGCCTTGTGGGAAGAGTACTGCATGGGAGATGAGGTAGATGGAGAGGAGTTAAAGCGTGTCTTATCGGGAGTGAAAAGCTCTGAGATCGCGTTGCCCTTCGGCCGTCATGTGGATCAGGCTCTTGACCTATGGGAGCAGATCAAAGAGACCGATCTCGGACATGAGATTTTTAGGTATATTCTCGATCTTCAAACCACAAATGCTCCTTCGCTTGCCGAGCTGACTCTCAGCTATTTAAAGATGCGCAATAGCGACGATCCCTACTATGATGACAAGATCCGCCTGATTGGATTAAGAGAGGCGGACAACTTTCAGGGAGCAGTCAGAAATTATGAACTTCTCACCCATATGAAAAAGGGTAACTATGTCTTTCATACAGGGGGATGGGGAGTTGGTGAGATTATGGATATCTCTTTCTTGCGTGAGCAGCTTGCTGTCGAATTCGACTTCGTTCCGGGAACGAAAGACCTCTCCTTTCAGAACGCTTTTAAAACGCTCATCTCTATCCCTGTTGAACATTTCCTAGCAAAGCGATTTGGACAACCGGATGAACTAGAAGAACTTGCAAAGAAAAATCCTGTTGAAGTGATGCACATCCTACTACGTGACTTAGGGCCCTCCACAGCGGCGGATATTAAGGAGGAGCTGTGCGACCTCGTAATTCCAGAGGACGAGTGGGCGCGCTGGTGGCAGACGGCGCGTTCTAAGGTAAAGAAAGATACGATGATCGAAACGCCAAGCGACATCCGCAAACCCTTTAAATTGCGTGAGGCAGAAGTTCCCCATGAAGAGCGCCTTCAGAAAGCACTCGAGACAAAACCGGACGCCACCACCCTCATTCAGATGGTCTATTCATTTTTGCGCGATTTTCCACAGACACTAAAGAATGAAGCGTTCAAAAAGCAGCTGCAAGAGCATATCAAAGAGGCCCTATCGACTGAAGAGCTAACCGATGCTGAAGAGCTGCAATTACACTTCTTCATGGAAGATCTTTCGCAGCAGAAAAATTACCTTCCCACAAAAGAGCTCATCAAGCGCTTCTCTTCGCCTGAAGATGTGGTGAAAGCTGTAGACATTATGGCCTTCAAAAAACGCATTTTGCTAGCCGCCCACTCACTTCGCCCCGATTGGGATGAGCTCTTTCTGAAAATCCTTCTGACCTTGGATCAGAATCCTCTTCGAGATTACGTCTTAACAGAGCTCATCAAGGCGAAGAGAGTGGCGGATGTGATGAAAAAGCTTGATGAGGCCCTAGCCTTCCCCACCCGCTATCCCCAGGTTCTTCTCTGGTACTTTCAGAAAATCATGCGCAACTCCTCTCTTCCCTACTCGGATCAAGAGGGAAAAAACCGTTTTTTCGAAGCGTTCCTTATCTTGCTCAGCAGATTAGAGCAATCTTCTGGACACCGAGAGTTCATCAAAAAGATGCACACCTTCCTCACCTCAGGACGCTTTAGCAATGTCCGCAAGATCCTAGAAAAAACCTCTAAGAATGAAGCGAAAGAGTTCTTACTCCTTGTCACTAAATGCCAGACCCTAACCGATCACGATAAAAAGATTTTCCACTCACTAGCTGAAGTGATCCACCCCTCTCTTGCTAAGCTCAGCAAAAAATATACTCTAGAGGAGCAGGGTGAAGAGAACACTATTTGGACGACAGAGAGCGGTTATACAAAACTCAAAGAGCGGATTGAGCAGATCTCCACCGTTGAAACAGTGAAAAATGCTAAAGAGATCGAGACAGCGCGCGCCCATGGTGACTTAAGAGAGAATGCTGAATTTAAAGCGGCGCTAGAGCGACGAGATCGGCTACAGAGTGAATTGAAGACCCTCTCCGACCAGTACAATAACGCGCGTATTTTAACCAAAAATGATGTCTCGAAAGATCTTATCGGTGTCGGTGCGGTGATTGAGTGTCAAGCTGAAGATGGTAAGAGAGTCTCCTACACCCTCCTCGGTCCTTGGGAGGCCGATCCTGAACAAAATATTCTCTCCTTCCAATCGAAGCTGGCACAATCGATGATGGGTCATAAGGTTGGGGATGAAATCTCCATAAAGGGAAAGAAAATGATGATCTCAAGCTTGCAAAATTATTTCGAACACGAGTAATATTACCCATTATGGAAATTGTAATCGCTTCATTAAACCTACATAAAATTAGAGAAATCCGCTCAATTCTGAAGTCGGAGCTCCCCTTTGACTTTCTCACTCTTTTGGATTTTCCAGACTACAAGCAGCCCGAAGAGAGCGGCAGCACTTTTGAAGAGAACGCCTTCATAAAGGCGACCCACGCTGCGCGCGCCTTGAAGCGCTGGGTGATTGCAGATGATTCAGGGCTTGTCGTCCCCGCACTTCAAGACCGTCCCGGTGTCAAAAGTAAACGCTTCTCGAGCGAAAATGCCACAGATAGGGATAACCGCGAAAAGCTGATCAAAGAGCTTGAACTCTTGCCAGAGAGCGAACGCTCGGGCTACTACGCTTGTGCTCTTGCACTCGCTTCACCAGAAGGCGTTCAGAATCAGGTCCTCGGCCGCTGCGAAGGATCTCTTCTGGTCTCTTCACGAGGGAGTCAAGGGTTCGGATATGACCCGCTCTTTCTTAAACTCGATTATAATATGACCCTCGCCGAGATGAATGATGAGACAAAGAATAAAGTCTCTCACAGACGAAAAGCCCTAGATAAGCTCCTCCCCTTTCTAAATCAACTCCCAAATTAATGCGCTACTTAATCGATGGCTACAACCTCTTCTTCAACATCCAGAAGAGCGTCCTTCCATTGCAACAAAAACGAGAAAAGTTTCTCGAAGATCTTGATAGAGAGATCGCCCTCATAAAGATGGACGCCACCCTCGTCTTCGATAGCAACCAAGAGCATACAGAGTCCTTCCCCTCTTCGAAAAAAATGCAAGCGCTGGAGGTGGTCTTCTCACCTAAACACCTCTCCGCTGACGCCTATATTTTGGAGCTTCTCTCCTGGAATAGCCATAACACAACTCTCGTCACATCAGATCGCGAGCTCTCTCTAAAAGCGACCCATCTGGGAGCTACAACGCAGCCTATCGAAGAGTTTATCGCCCTGCTTTTGAAGCGGGGTGCAAAAAAAACGGCCCAAATCGAGGAGAAGGTCGAACTACGCGAGTCAAATGCAAATATGCAGCGCCTGCTTAAGATCTTTGAGAAGAAACTACGCGATGATGAAAACGCCTAAAAGTTGCTGAGTCTAACTCTTTTAATCTCTGATCAAGAGGTGTGATCACGACTCCACCAAGTTCCAAGCAACTCTCGATCACCTCATCCTCACTCAAGAGAATAGAGACGTGGCCAGGAGAAAAAATTAAGTCGAGAGGCTGCAGCTCCTCTCTCGAAATCTCATCGCCCAAGAGCCTCTGCTCACTCGTATTACGCGGCACGCAGCCATCGACAGCTTCATATAGGAGCCCCGAACAGTCGACACCTCTAAAGCTCCAATGCGCTTCCTCTAGTGGGGAGAGCTCCCTTTGAGGAGGGTAGTAGCTTCTCCACTCGGGGATGCCTGCTGCATAGTTTCCTCCCCAAACATAGGGAAGCCCCAGAGACTCCTTCATCCGTTCCAGGATTAATTCTACTGAAGGAGCTTCTCTCTTTAACGGGGGAGGAGCGCTCCCTTGCAGAGAGCCAAAGCGTTGGTCGACAAAAAGTGAAGAGGCGGTGTAGTCAGCGCTCTTCACCTCCAAAATATGCTCATCTTTCGATTGAACCACCTCTAAAAACATTCCAGGAAGAGCGATCATTTCAACAGCGCGCACAAGATTCTGCTCATCGAATGGAGAAGCGCCCCCATAGATTTTTCTAAAGTCGGGTCGATTTAATAGTGGTGTAGCTCTTTCGACAATAAAATAGGACATAAAATTCTCGTGCAAAAAATAGCATACCACACTATATTTAAAACATTCAAAACCTAAGGTGTAGCATGAGGGTTACTATGAAAACACTATTCCGACTTTCTTTCTTAATCCCACTCATTGCACTCTCACTAACAGGGTGTAAAAAAGGTGCAAATTCTTCTTCTACTTCAGGCTCATCCAACCAGAACATAGCCATTAATATCACGACCGAACCTCAATCTCTCGACCCACGAAAGGCGCGTGCTCTTGCTGACATGAATCTGATCCGCATGTTTATGGAGGGACTCACTAGAATCGATAAAAGTGGAAAACCAACGCTTGCACTCGCTAAAAAAATGGAACTATCTGACGACCTCATGACCTATACATTCACCCTCAAAGAGAGTCAGTGGTCGAATGGAGATCAACTCACAGCCCAAGATTTTGCCTACGCTTGGAAGAAGAGCCTCTCCCCAGAGTTCAACTCACCAAACGCAAATATGCTCTATGTGATTAAAAATGCAAAAGAGGCAAAAACCGGAAAGCTCCCCTTGAGTCTTGTCGGCATTGAAACCCCCGATGCTAAAACGCTCGTTGTGAAGTTGAACCATCCAACCCCCTACTTTCTAGAACTCCTCTCAAATCCAATCTACTTCTCAGTAAATAGTGCTGTAGACCGCGGCAACTCACACTGGGCAGAAAACCACGCCACCTATGTGGGGAATGGTCCCTTTCTTATTCATGAGTGGAGACATCACAATGTTATCGATGCGAAGAAGAACGACCGCTACTGGGATAAGAAAAAAGTGAAAATTTCAGACCTTAGAATGGTGATGGTCACTGAAGATACCGGATTCAATATGTTCGCTGCTACAGAGTTGAACTGGGATGGCTCTCCCTTTTCAACAATTCCCGTCGACGCCATCCAAGATCTTAGAGAAAAAGAAAAACTGCAGATTGTTCCTGTCTTAGCGACGCAATGGATCCGTATCAATGTCGAACATGGATCTCTCCGATCGAAAAAGCTTCGAAGAGCTCTCGCCTTTGCCATCGACCGTCAAGCCCTAGTCGACCATATCGCACAAGGCAATCAGATCCCAGCAACTGGAATCGTTCCATTAGCAATGGGGCTTCAAACTAAGCCCTTTTTCACCGACGGCGATGTCGCTATGGCGCGCGAACTATTCAACGAAGCTCTAGAGGAGCTGGGAACTACTGTCGACAAACTCACTCCGATTACACTGATGTATAAGGGCTCTTCTGCCAATCGCAACCACCTCATCTCTCAAGCGATCCAAGAGCAGTGGCGCAGCGCATTTGGCATTCATATCACCCTTGAGTCTGTTGAACACAAAGTCTTCTTCGATCGAGTCTCGAAGAGAGACTATAGCTTATCCTTAGGGAATTGGTTTGCCGACTTCAACGATCCCATAAACTTTCTTGAAGTATTCAAGTCGAAGAGCGTGGGAACTAACAATACAAACTGGGAAAATCCTAGCTACGCCGAACTTCTTGAAACCTCATCTTACTGTCAAGACTTGAGTGAGCGTCGCGCCCTCCTAAAACAGAGCGAAGAGATTATCATCGGTGAGATGCCCGTGATTCCGATCTTTCATTTCACTATGCACTACATCCATGATAGCGCACTAAAGGATGTCCTCCTCACTTCCATGGGAAGTATCGACTTCAAGTATGCTCACCTAGAAGATAGTGATTAGGAAGGAGGTCTCATGAAGCTCACCCTCTTTCTATCTCTTCTCATAACGGGAAGCGCCTTTGCTGGCTCAGTTCGGATAATGAACGATACTTCAGACACTCTCTCCGCAGAGATCTATTCAGCAGATGGAAACAAGAAGGGAATGATCACAGTTCCTGCGCACACCAATGCTACCTGGCAAGATGCCTCTGGTGGAACCTACGTCTGGTCGCAAACTCCCTATCGCGTCATCTTTATCTGCACTAAGTCAGGCGATCAATATGGAATTGTCGATGGAGTCCAACAAGCAGGAACTGTCATAGCCTCATCTTCTTCAGGCCCGCACATATGCAAGGTGCCAAAGAAAAAAAATGGAACGCAAGAGAGCACAAAGCCCGCGCCAGACAACCAAAATAGCCAGCAACAATGGCAAGATGAGGAACCCCCTGGGGATCCAATCTGGGGGCCACCTTAGATGCTACGTCACCTCCTACTCCCCCTCCTCTTTGCCTCTTCCCTCTTCGCTGTTAAAATCAACATCGTCAATGATAGCAGCTACACCTTGCAAGCAACGATCTATGATAGAGATCAGAGCGAGCTCGCATCTTTTCTCTTAGGAAAGGGGCAGTCCACCATGTGGTTTGATAGCCTCTATAATGCAAAGGATTATGTGAAAGGTCCCTTCTCCGTCACCTTCACCTGCCCAACGGGCGCCAACTTCGGCACGGTCTATCGCCTTAGAGAGAATAGCACCGCCCGCGCAAGAGCGGCACGTGGCCCCAAGAAGTGCACTGCCAAATCGCAACCCCCACCCCATCGCGACTGGGAGGAAAACCTCCCAACCTACAAATATTAAC
>JAAKFF010000037.1 GCA_011065165.1 Chlamydiota bacterium | reverse complement strand
ACGTCGTGTCCCCCTACACCTCTAACAAAGCTCCCGCCAACAATTGCTAGATCAGAGATCCGATAGCACTCTGGAAGGACTCCCATCTTATCGATGAGGGTAGCTTGAGGGAAGGCGGCTAGGAGCTCTCTGACTCGCTGAAAGCGCTCAGGATGGCGGGGCACTACGACTACCTTGAGCTGTGGATACTCTCTTTGGAAGGGGCTGATTATCTTGAGTAGCTGCTCTTCTTCACCCTCATGGGTCGATCCTAGAGTGATCAGTAGATCGCTCTCCTTTTTAAGAGGTGCAAGATTGACTATAGATGGCGCTGGAATATCAAACTTCAGGTTGCCAGTAATGGTAATTTTTTCGGGAGGGATGCCAAGTTTTAAGAAACGCTCGATATAGCTCTCGCCTTGGAGGCAGAAGTGGTCGATCATGGAGAATAGAGAGCGGCTAAGCGGTCGAAAAAAGAGATAGCGATTCACTGATTTTTCCGACATCTTACCATTGACGACAACAATCGACCCTCCTCCGCGCTTTACCTCTCGCATCAGGTTGTACCAGTAGTCCCCTTCCACCAAAATGAGCAGTTTGGGTCTGATCATCCTCACAAGCGATCTGATGGTCCAAGAGAAGTCGAGGGGAAGATAGTGGATCGCGTCAGCATCGGGAAGGGATCTCTTAGCCTGCTCCTGTCCCGTCACCGTCACTGTAGTGACGAAGATGAACGCGCCGGGATGCGCCTTCCTGATGTGGGGAAGAAGCGTGGAGAGAGCCTTGGTCTCTCCCATAGAGACGGCGTGGAGCCAGACCACCGGTTTTTTTTTGTTCTCTATCCTCTCGCTCTTGATGCGAGCAAAGAGGCTCTTTCGATATTTGCCAAATACAAAGAAGTCGACGATCAATTTGGGGAGGTAGAGAAGTAGGAGCAGTAAGAGTGAGATGTCATAGAAAAACCGTTTGATCATTGCACTACAATGTTGAGTAACTTATTGGGGATATAGATCACTTTTACAATCTCTCCAGATAGGAATTTAGCAATTTTTTCCTCTCCTTTCATCTGTTCAAGGAGCTCCTCCTGGCTCTTTCCTTTGGGCAGCTCCCACTTCCCTCGGAATTTTCCATTCACTTGAACCACATAGGTCGCGTTCTCTTCGGAGAGAAATTTAGAATCTGCTATAGGGAATGGAGCGTAAGAGAGAGAGCTACTCTCCCCTAAAATCTCCCAGCACTCTTCTGCAATGTGGGGGGCAAAAGGGGAGAGCGCTTGAGTGGCCATCTTGAGGGCTTCTCTGGAGTAGTGTTCGAGCTTAGAAAAACTATTCACAAATTCCATCATCTTCGAAATTGCAGTATTGAAGAGCATCCCTTCGATATCCTTTGCCACACCTTCTACAAGCTTATGGGCAAACTTCAACCCCTCATCACTGTCGCTGACCTTGTCGGAGGTAACAAGGGCGTAGAAACGGTCTAAGAAGCGGCGGCAACCGCTGATCGCATCACTATTCCAGAGCTTCTCTTTATCAAAGGGACCCATGAACATCTCATAGAGACGGAGTGAGTCGGCCC
The DNA here is from genome assembly GCA_011065165.1 of Chlamydiota bacterium. GTDB lineage: Bacteria > Chlamydiota > Chlamydiia > Chlamydiales > Simkaniaceae > JAAKFF01. The sequence continues at coordinate 12,825 of JAAKFF010000037.1, read as the reverse complement.
CATACTCCTCCACGATCTCATCGGGGGTGACGCCGTTGAGCTTCGACTTCGACATCTTCTCCACCATTTCGGTGAGCTCCATCCCCTCCTCGACCTGATCGGGCGAGAGATACTCCCCTCCTGGCTTCTTATACGACTTGGCTGTCACTAGCCCCTGATTGCGCATCGTTTTAAATGGTTCAAGCGTTGTAACGTAGCCGCAATCATAGAGCACCTTATGCCAGAACCGAGCATAGAGCAGATGCAGCACGGCGTGCTCAACTCCCCCCACATAGAGGTCGACGGGCATCCAATACTTCTCTGCCTCTTCGCCCCAAGCGGATTTTTCATTATGAGGATCACAGAAGCGGAGATAGTACCAGCACGACCCCGCCCATTGGGGCATAGTGTTGGTTTCGCGCAGCGCTTTTTTCCCTGTCTTGGGATCTGTAATCTCCACCCAGTCGCGTACATTATCAAGCGGAGTCTTCCCCTCACCCTGAGGTTTGTAATCGGTGAGTTCAGGCAGGGTAAGGGGTAGTTCATCGAGATCAAGGACACGCTGCGTTCCATCTTCAAAGTGCAAGATAGGGAAGGGCTCACCCCAATAACGCTGGCGTGAAAAGAGCCAATCTCTGAGCTTATAAGTCACGCAGCGAACACCCGACTTGCTCTCTTCAAGCCAATTGGCAACGGCCTCTTTTGCATCTTCAATTGTCAAGCCATTGATATCGATCTTGTCGCTCTTACCATTAATAATCTTGCCCCCGTGTGTCCAGCAGCGTTTTCCGGCGAGCACTTCGACGCGGATATCCTCTGCCGTCATATCTGCAGGGATATCGCGAGGTTCTGGATCGTAGGGAGGAATGATAGGCAATCCATACTTTTTGATAAATTCGAAGTCACGCTCATCTCCTCCAGGAACACCCATGACAGCCCCAGTTCCATAGCCCATCAAGACATAGTCAGCAATCCAGATAGGAATGAGTGCATCATTGATGGGATTTCTCGCATAGGCCCCTGTCCAGACGCCCGTCTTTTCTTTGGCAAGTTCAGTGCGCTCAAAATCTGCTTTTTTGGCCGTCTCCCTCTTGTAGTTAGCGACAGCCTCACTCTGATCTGATGTCGTGATCTCAGAGACGAGAGGATGCTCAGGTGAAAGAACGAGAAAAGTTACACCGAAGAGGGTATCGTGACGCGTAGTAAAGGCCGAGATAGGCTGGTTGGTCTCATTTTCGAGAAATGTAATCTTCGTTCCCTCGCTCCGCCCGATCCAATTTCGTTGAAGAGTTTTGAGATAGTCTGGCCAGTCGAGGAGGTCGAGATCTTGAAGCAATCGATCGGCATACTCGGTAATTTTTAAGACCCACTGCCGAAGCGGTCGCCTCTCCACAGGGTAGTCCCCCACTTTCGAACGCCCCTCTTCAACCTCTTCATTGGCTAGAACAGTTCCGAGCTCCGGGCAGTAGTTAACGAGAATCTCCGCCTCATAGGCCAACCCCTTTTCATGCAGCTTCGTGAAGATCCATTGCGTCCATTTATAGTAGCTCGGATCGCTAGTCGTCACCTCACGATCCCAATCGTAACTAAAGCCAAGCGATTGAAGCTGGCGCCGGTAGGTGGTGATGTTCTTCTCTGTAGTGATTTTTGGATGGGTCCCTGTGCGGATTGCATACTGCTCGGCTTGCAGACCAAAGCTATCCCAGCCCATGGGATGGAGGACATTGAATCCCTTCTGACGCTTATAGCGAGCGATGATATCTGTCGCAGTATATCCCGTCACATGGCCTACATGGAGCCCTGCACCTGATGGATAGGGAAACATGTCGAGTACGTAATATTTTGGTTTAGATCTGTCGATCTCAGCTTTAAAAACCTGCTTATCTTTCCAATGCTTCTGCCACCTCTTCTCGATCTCAAGATGATTATACTTTTCCTTCGCCATGAGAACACTATATCAACTAAAAAAAATTAAAAAAAGGATGATTTCAACATCGTTATAGAATGTAAAGGCTCTTTTTGAAAAACATGATGGAATTAGAAGGATAATAAAATAAAGAGTTTAGAAGATACTTTTACAAAGAGTTGCAATAAATTAAAAGCATCACTATATTATTGTTTGAGGAAGATATCAAACTCATATTTTCAAAAGTATTGGGATATTATGCTTGAAACAAACACCTTCAGAAAGAACAAAATTAATCTTGAAGACTATGACTATCAAAGAGATATTCAAAACCGTCTTCTTCTCTCCCACTTCTCCCCTGACTACTTAGAGATCCTTGAAGAAATTATTTACAGTCCCCCAGTCATCCCTCTATCTACTCTCATGAACCAGGTAGGAAAGACCTATGAAGAGCTACAGACCATCCTAGAGAAGCTCTCAGAGACGGGTCTCTTTAAGATTGAGGGAGATAAGCTCATCCTCAACAAAGAGATGAGGAAGTACTTTGAGACCCAGATTATGAAGTTCGAAGAGGATTTCACCCCTGGGATGGAGTTTTTGCAAGCCCTCCTCAAGAAGGTCCCCATCCACGTCCTTCCCAACTGGTACCCGATTCCCAGAACATCAAATAATATTTTTAATTCCCTCATCGAGAAGTACCTCAATACTCCTCAGATCTACCAGCGCTACCTAGCCGAGCTAAACCTTGGAGATGAGATTCTCAACGGCATCCTTAACGACCTCTTTTTATCTCCCAACTATAAGATCTCCTCCGATCTTCTCCGCGAAAAATACAAGCTTACTGATGAGCAGTTTGAAGAGCATATGCTCTATCTTGAATTCAACTTCTTATGCTGCCTCGTCTATGAGAAAAAGGAGGGAGAGTGGGTCGAAGTGGTCACACTCTTTAAAGAGTGGAAAGACTACCTGAGCTTCCTCAAAGAGTCGCAGCCGAAAGAGATCGAGAAGAATAGTCAGATCAAGAGGACGCGTCCCAAGGACTTCGCCTTTGCTGAGGATATGTCCACTATCATAGCGCTTTCCATTGCAAAATCTCTCTACGTGCGCCTAGATAACAATGAGAACTGGATCTTCGAAAAGCAGTCTGCCAACCAGGTCGTCAAACAGTGCAGAGGGTTCGACCTAAAGTCCGAAGAGGGGCAAGCCTTCTTCATCGATTACACCACAAAAATCATTCAAAAGCTTCTCTTCTTAAAGCTTGCCCATGTAGACAAAGGGCAGCTCCATGCCGGAGAAGATGCTGAAGAGTGGCTCCCCCTGCCGATCGAAAAACGGGCGCTAAACACCTATAAACGTACACTCACTACCTTCCCATTTTCTGAATTCCCCCCTGAAATCTGCAGTGAGCGCAATATCCATGAAATCGAAAAGACCATTGGTCGTATCATAGACTCAGGATGGGTCTTATTAGATGATTTCCTCTCAGGGATCATCGCCCCGATCAGCGATAACAGCAGAATGTATCTCAAGAAGACCGGACGCTATTGGAAATATACCCTACCCGACTACTCCGAGGCGGAGGTTGAACTCTTCAAAAAAGTCATCTATGAATGGCTCTTTGAAGGCGGTATTGTCGCCACCGGCTCCTATGATGGGAAAGAGTGCTTAAAAATTACACCTCTCGGTCAATCAATGTTTGGTTAGTGCCGCAAACTTTTGATATTTAAGTAGTAGTATGCTTGATCAAACCTTTTCACTCATCGATATTCCTCGTCTCTTCACCTTGATATTTTTAGAAGGGATCCTCTCCCTCGATAACGCCCTCGCCATAGCGCTCATCGTACGTCGCCTGCCCCCGGAGAAGCGGCAGAAGGCTCTCTTCATTGGAGTCGCCTCCGCTGTCATCCTCAGGGCCTTTGGAGTGCTCAGCGCAGCCTACTTAATTCAGCTCTTCTGGGTGCAGCTTTTAGGGGGGCTCTATCTGATCTACCTCTCACTCTCCCATCTAACTCTGAGAGGGAAATTCAATCTGATCACTCCAAAACCAAAAAGCTTTTTTGGCACGGTAGTGATGATAGAACTCACCGACTTTGTCTTCGCAGTTGATTCGATTTTAGCAGGGCTTGCAATGATCGGAATAGTCTTCCATCCCCCCAACCTCCCGCCAAAGATCTGGATTGTCTATATTGGAGGAATCTCTGGGCTGATACTCATGCGCTTTGCCGCCAAGATTTTCACCGGTTTTATCGAACGCTTCCCCCGACTTGAGATGGGCTCCCACCTGATTATTGGATGGATGGGTCTTAAACTCCTCGTGGAGGTGTGGGTTAAAGACGTTCCCCTATGGGGAGAGTCACTCTTTTGGGTCGGTATTGTCGCGTTTTTTGCTTTAGGCTTCATTAAGAAGAGAAGTAAGTAAGGAATCGATAGGCGTCGATCGCATCTTCAATCGGCTTCTCATTATAGCAGCGAAAGGATAGCTCAAGAGCGGAGTTTTGGTCTCTCTCAGAAAAAACCGTAAAGTAACGGTAGCCATGGTTGGTGGCTACCTCAGAGGCTCGTCTCAAGGCGGAGCGCAGCAGAGCATCAGGAGCCATCTGACCGTTGCCGCTAAAACTCACAGTAAAACAGTCATCACCCAGACGATGGTCTGCGAAGCCCTCACCACTGCTGTCTAAAGCGTGATAGCTCGTTGATGTCACGCATCCAGCGAGTAGAACTCCCAGAGCAATAAAGAACGAAAAGCGAAGAGTTTTTTTCATACTTCATAAAGTGTAGTTCCCACTTCCATATTGATCAAGTGAGAAGATTTTGCTTGAAGGCAAACTCCATAGAGGAGAAAATATGGGAATATGGCTAAAAGTGAATCTGAACTCGTCTCCAATAGGCGGGCGCGACATAATTATGAAATCTTGGAGACCTATGAGGCTGGAATCGTCCTCCTAGGAACAGAGATCAAATCTCTTAGAAACCACGGCGGAACGCTGCAAGATGCTTTTGTGCTCATCCACAAAGGTGAAGCTTGGCTCAAGAACGCTTCGATCGCCCCATATTCCTTTGGGGGCGCCTTCAACCACGAAGAGCGGCGCGACCGCAAACTCCTCTTGCATAAACGTGAAATTCTGAAGCTCAAAAAAGTCGTGGAGCAGAAGGGACTCACCATCATTCCCCTTGGAATGTACTTGAGGAAGGGCTTTGTCAAAGTAAAGATCGCCGTCGGCCGCGGAAAGAGACAGCACGACAAACGCTCCTCCATCAAAGATCGTGAACAGCAGAGAGATATCGAAAGAGCGCTTAAAGGTTGACACTCAGGACTCTATTTATTATTGTTTAATGAAAAAATAAGAGAGGAATTATGAAGGTTATTATCTCGCGCCCAGAGCTGGCATCACTGATTGGAAAGATTCAGAGCGTCGTCTCAAATAAACCGGCCATTCCCATCCTCGCCAATGTACTCATTGAAGCTTATAACGGACAGCTCACAATAAGCGGCACCGATCTGACTGTAAGCATGCGAGCTCATATGGAAGCCAACGTCGTCGAAGAGGGAGCGATCACCCTACCGGCACGCCGATTCTTCCAGCTTATCCGCGAGCTCATGGTCCCTGAAATTGAACTCACCGTCTCCGGAGATGACATCGCCAATATCAGAGCAGGAAGCTCAGAGTTCCAACTGCACGGCATCAATCAGAGCGAATTCCCCGCTCTTCCTGACCTGACACAAGCCGACCACTTTTCCATGCCCTCAGAAACGCTTAAAGAGATGCTTTCAAAGTCATCCTTCGCTGCGGCACGTGAAGATAGCCGTCACGTTCTCAATGGCGTCCTCATGAAGGTCGAAAAGAGCAATGCTGTCTTTATCGGAACCGATGGAAAGCGCCTCGCAAAGGTAACGACCGCCATCGAGCTCCCAGACGACCATAAGCACGACTATCTCATCCCTCTCAAAGCTGTAGAAGAGATTGTGAAAACGATCGATAACGATCAGCCAGTGAAGATCAGCCTAACTCCTGACAAAGTGGGAATCGAAAGCGATAGCACCCTGCTTATCACTAAACTGCTCTCAGGTGAATACCCCGATGTAGAACGCGTCATCCCCACAGAGAGCGAATTCAAACTCACCCTCCACCGGGAAGAGCTCATGGCGCTCTTAAAACAGGTCGCCCTCTTCACCACCGATAAGAGCCACTCCGTCCATTTCATCCTTAGCCCCGGCGAGCTCACGCTCACCGCTAATTCAAGTGAGATCGGAGAGGGTAAAGTGTCGATGGCTGTGGATTATTCTGGAGAGAACTTTGAGATCGCCTTCAACCCCTTCTTCTTCCACGATATACTCCGACATAGCAGCGACGAAACCGTCTCCTTCGCTATCACCACTCCCCACAATCCCGGGCTCATCACAGACTCCACCTCTGCCAACTACGTCATCATGCCAATGCGGCTAAGCCCCACTTAATCTATCTACCTAAACAACTTAAAGTGCCAGTTAGAAACTTTATACTTAACAAAGGCCCAGATATCGCCCATATTTGTGAGCTTTGCGCCATGGTCAAAGAGACATTGAACAACTGCTTCATCGCAATCGAATTCAAATGCATAGGAGAGCAGAGTCCGATCCCACCCATCTTCTTCATTAAGATCAACGTCCTTAACATTCTCTATTAGATATTGGATTACCTCTGCATCACATCCATATTTAATTCCAAAAAAGAGTAGAGTACTGCCTCTCGGATCTTGTGCCTCTTCACCAATATCTACTTGTTCCAGGGTTGCACCATAGAACCCCCCATTAACTATAAAGTTAGGGATGTGAGCTCGCGTATTAATGTCTACACCATTAGCTATTAGGTACTGGATCACATCTACGCTAGCATTGAATATCAATGCATAATGTATCACTTTTATACCATCCAGCTCAAGCGATTTAACCTTAGCTTTAGTATTCTTACAGACACATTCAATCACTGGTGCGTCACATTTTAATTCAAGAGCATAAAATAGCACATGTCTGCCCTCTATCTCATGCCTAGCACCCTTGTCAAAGACCAACTGAACACTTGATGCGTTACAATGGTGAAAGAACTGACGTATTAGTACAGGGACCTTGTTAACTCCCATGGGACGATCAATGTCTTTCCAGTTAGTAAGAATGAGGGTGACTAACTTTTCATGTCCTCTTCGCATTGCAAGGAGAAGGTTTTGATCTATTGTCTCTCCTGAATTCATAAATCGTCTCATAGACGACTTCTCATATGTCTTCAATAACTTCTCTAGTACCATAATTGAGGCGTTATCACCAGAGTCAAAAAGGGAATCAGGACATCTGGAAATAGTGAGAGATTGCTTAGGGCCAAATATCCGCTCCATGCCCTTTTCAACTCGCTCCTCAAATCCCTCCTCAATTTTAGGTAGGACAAAGACTAGATCTGATACCTTCTTGAAGAGTAATTGTTCAGGTAATGCCTCTGCCCACTGCTGCTTCTTTTCAGCCTGTCTAAAGCAGCGATTTGCAAGTATAATAAAATGAGCTGAGCTGTCTTTATGGACTTTTGCCATCTTTTGGAATTCCATAGCCCCACTCTTAAAAGCCCTTGCATCCCTCTCTAAAGCATTTCTATTAAATAGTTCCATTTTATGCATCTCCTCAAAAAGTCCTCCCCACTTCTTACACACAAGTTTGAGTTCGGGATTTGCCATATAAAACCTACCCTTAAAATTTGCAGTGATCACTGTAAAGCTATGATCTTTACACCCAACATATTGAAAAATATTGAACAAGATCCCAGGGAAATTTTGTTCATTCAGAACTTGAAATTGACCCACTCTTTCATTTATTTTTGATACAGACATAACGCCTCTTGTTGATGATTGTGTCGAAAAGCATAACATGGTTAAAAGTTGATTAAAACAACTCAATTAGAATTGTCTAAATATCTATTTATTAGTTATTTGAGGTAATCGAACTTCCGGAGAGGGCCTTTAGGCGGTTAGATAGTATTTCCAATCTTTTTTTTATCATAATTTGTCATGTAACCCATTTTCCTGTATTTTTCTCATTATGTTTTTAAGCCATTTGACTTTGCGCTCTTTCAGGAACTATGACGACGCTGAAATCCCCTTTCAGAGGGGAGTTAATGTCATCCAGGGGAGGAATGGTGCAGGGAAGACCAACTTGCTTGAGGCACTCTTTCTGCTCAGCACGGGGCGCTCTTTTCGCACGGCCCATCTCGCCGATTTGATCAAGAAGGGCGCTTCCCACTTCTACATTGAAGCGCATTTTCAGCGGGACGGGGTGGAGCAGCAATTGAGCATCGGCTATGATGGAAGGGAACGTCGCATCCATTACAACAAGACTCACTTTCAGAACTTCTCCCATGTCCTAGGGATTCTCCCCTCGGTTCTCTACGCCCCAAAAGATAGCGAACTGATCTCGGGATCTCCGGCTGAGAGGCGGCGCTTTCTCAACATCCAACTTGCCCAGACCGATCCCCTCTACGTGCACCATCTAACGCGCTACCATAGAGCGATGAAACACCGGAATGCCCTCCTCAAGCAGAAATCCCTGCAAGCAATCGAGACTTTTGAGCAGATCATGGCGGAGTCTGCGCACTATTTGATGGTCAAGCGGTGCGGCCTCATCGAAGCGCTCAAACCGCGCCTTCGCGCCCTAGCTATGGAGCTCTCCTCAGATGAAGACGCCTTCGATCTCTCTTATGAGCCCTCTATTTCAATGAGACGCCTCGGCGAGATTGAACATCTCTACGTAAGACAGCGACCTAGAGAGATGATTTTAGGCACGACACTCATCGGACCCCACCGAGATGACTTTCTCATCACCTACGACAAGAGGGATGCAAAAGTCTATGCCAGCGAAGGACAGAAGCGCACCTGCATCGCAGCTCTTAAGATGGCTGAGTGGGAAGAGCTCATGGCCCAGGCGGAGTGCCTCCCTCTGATGAACATCGATGACTTTGGAATCCACCTCGACTCAAAACGCTCTCAACTGCTCCAAGAGAAGCTCGTCCACTTTGGCCAAGTCTTCCTAACCACACCCTTCACCGAAGTGATCTCAGGCGCTCACTCCTTCCATCTCGAAGAGGGGGCACTCGTTGAGTGCTAATCTCTTCCAATAATTTCGCTAAAGGTCTCCTTATCCTTCTTCCTTTTGGGCTCTTTTAGGAAGAGGAGCAGGATAAAGGAGAGAACAAGTGTCACGGGAAAGCTGGCCATTGCCAGATGGTAGTTCCTCAGTGAGTAGAGTGGGACGCCACCTTGAAGTCTCCCATCCCATCCCCAATCGAGAAATACGCCGAGAAGGGGTTGCATGATAGAGGAGCCTACAGCGACGATAAAGTTGGTAACGGCGATACTAGTTCCTTTGACTTTGATGGGAGTGAGCTCGATAGCTAGAGAGAAGTTTAGAAGCTCGGCTGATTGAAAGAAGCCAACTAGAAAGAGGAGAGTAAAGAGAAGCCATACCGGGAGGCCAGGGAGATAGAGTACCGGCAATAGGGTAACGATTGTGAAGAGTATGCCGATATAGAGGAAGGGTTTGCGCTTGCTAAATCTATCGGAGACCATTCCGATAATCGGTCCTCCTACAATCCATCCGACAAAGATCATCGAGACGATAAAACCAGCAAGATTATCGGAGATACCATAGCTTTTCATTAGAAATGGAATCCCCCAAAGAGAGGCAAAGGCCGCGGTTGTCATAAAGGTGAGAAGTGCGATAATTCCATTGAGCCAGATGCTGGAGTTTGTAGAGACGATTTTGAGACTTTTTATGAGTTTATCTGGCGTCTCCTTCTTTCTGAATGAGCGCGGCTCCTTGCGAATAAAAATAAAGAGGATTATGGCAAGAGCGATCCCAACATAGCCAAAAGCATTGACTGAAAAGCGCCATCCAAAGGAGTCGACTGCGAAACTTAAGGGTCCTAGAGCACCGACAGCGCCGACCATCCCAATTGAATTTCCAACTCCTACCAAAAGGGCAAGTTTTCTAGCTGGAAAGAAGTGGGAGCAGACATAGACCATCCCCACGAAGGCGAAGGCGGAACCGATACCCATCAAAAAGCGACCTAGCTCGGCGATAGAGAGGTAGGCGGCGGTGCCAAAAAAAAAGCAGCCAATCCCGCAGAGAAGAGCTGCAATGGAGAGGAGCCATCGTGCACCATAGCGGTCCATCAGAAGTCCGACGGGTATCTGCATGGGTGCATAGGCATAGAAGAAAAAAGCGCTGAGCGCCCCCAGGCTCCCGGCAGTCACTGAAAAGGCGGCCATCAGATCGCCAACCATAACTGTCGGGAAGACTCGGATGAAGAACTCGTAGAAGAGGAAGAGAACGGCTAAACTCCAGGTCCACCATGAGAGTGCTGAAATCCGCTTCATCAGAGATCCTTTAGTTGCTTAAGATAGACTGCGCCAAGAGGAAACTCTTTTTCGTAATCTTCTTCTCTCTTCATCTTGGTAAATTGGTCGATGATTCTATTTGCTAGCACCTTTCCAAGTTGGACACCCTCCTGATCGAAGGAGTTGATATCCCATATAAAGCCCTGGAAGGCTACTTTATTCTCATAGTAGGAGAGTAGCGCCCCCATTGTGTAGGGCTCGCACTGTTTGGCCATGAGAACGCGATTTGGACGGTTTCCGGGGAAATGCTGATTGGGGTTATCACTCTTCTTCCCTGTTGCAAGACCGATCGACTGGGCGAAGAGGTTCGCAAGGAGCTTCTCTTGAGAGGATGTCTCCTTGAACTCTATATCCTCGTTATACTGCGTCTCGCGAAAGCCGATAAACTCTACAGGGACGGTGATGGTTCCTTGGTGGATGAGCTGATAGAATGAGTGTTGGCCATTGGTCCCGCTCTCTCCCCAGATAATGGGGCCCGTCCAAAAATCTACGGTGTGACCATGGCGATCAATACGCTTTCCATTCGACTCCATGTCGCACTGTTGGAGGTGCGCAGGAAAGCGGGACATCGCTTGGGAGTAGGGAATAATTGCTGTAGTTGGATAGTCGAGGAAGTTGTGGTTCCAAATGCCGAGCAGTGCAGAGAGAAGGGGTAGATTTGTAAGGGGGTCTTCTTGGAGAGCCACTTTATCCATGGCGCTCGCCCCTTTTAGAAGGTCGAGAAGCTTATCCATACCCAGTGCAAAAGCGAGCATAACGCAGCCAACCATCGAAGTGGCGGAGTAGCGCCCCCCGACATAGTCCCAGATGTAGAACGACTGCCGGTATCTACTGGGATCGTCCATCGGACTCTCTTTGCCTGTGACTGCCAGGAAGTGGTTGGTTGGGGAGAGCCCCAGATCTAGAAACTTCTTCCGGATGAGCTCTTCATTGGTGAGGGTCTCCAGCGTGGAGCCCGATTTTGAGACAATGACAACGAGGGTCTTACTCAGATCGATCTCTCTCATGACGCGAGCAGCATCATCGGGATCTACATTGGAGACAAAATGTACATGGCGTCCTGGTTTACTAAACGCCTCAAGCGATAGGTAGAGCGCCTTCGGACCCAACTCCGACCCCCCGATTCCTACCTGAATGAGGTCGGTAAACTCTTGCTTTTCGATCTCATCGAGAAAGGATTTGAGCTTCTCTAGTTCAGCATAAGCGAGCGTGGCAGCCTGCTTTGCTGCTTCAGAGTCAATTTGGGGATCGAAAAAGTTGCGCATGGCTGAATGAAGAACCATCCGCTCTTCACTCTCATAGCCCTCAATTTTGTTGATCACTTCGCCGCTCTGCATCGCATGCATCTTCTCGACAGCATGCGCCTCACGCGCTAGCTCAAAGAGAGCTTCTAAAACTCTATCATCGACGCGTTCTGTCCCATAAAAGAGTTTAAAATCAAGAGCAGTGGCCACCATCTGCTCCATTCTCTTAGGAGTCAAGACCCCCTCTTGCGAGAGATCAAGTGGTTGTTGGACGAGTTCCCGAAGTTTTAGTGCAGCTTCATATTCATTAAAGGCTGTCATCGATGCCCTGGTCTATCTAACTCAAAATTAATGTATACGCTATCCAAGCGATCTATGCAAGCACTCCGAGTAGAGCTTTATGATCAGAGAGTGCTCCGTGAAGATGGTCGCCCTGGCGATAGGATGTCAACAGCTGCAGATTGAGCTTACTCTTCTTCTCACCACGATCGAGAACAACCATATAGTCGATCGACTCGGGAACCACCTTCTCCTCAAGGTTGTGCATATGTACCATTAGAGCATTGGTGCAGGTCTCATCCTCCTTTGCCAGCTGATCAACAAACCCTTTTTTCAGCAGTCTATTATGGTTATCTGACTCACGCTCAAAATTGAAATCGCCCATGAAAACAACTCGTTTATCTCCGCATCTTTTCTCTATATGATGGAGGATCTGAGTAAGGGCTGCATCTCGCTCACTGTTAGGACTCATATGGGTACAGATGAAGTAGGTATCAGGCGACTCGACTATGAAAAATCCCGACTTCATTCCTTTTCTAGGACTATTAAAGGGGATAAACTCCAGAGGACTCACCACTTTGCCGCGATAGGCGATAAAAAAACACGCTTCCATTCCTATTGCATTGAGCCCCACATCGATCGCAAAATGGTTGTAACGATCGCGCAGAGCACTCACCATGGAACTACCCCATCCTCGATTCAATTCACTCAAGAAGACAAAGTCCGGATTGTTTTCACGGATTGTGCTGACTAAGCGATCGAAACGCCTGCTCGCTGGGGAGAGCCCCCCATAATGGGAGGGGAGGGCGCCGGGAAGCATGCTGGTGTTCAGGGAGAAGAGTTTAGGTTCACTCGAAAATTTTCCCTTATAGTTCCCCGCTATGTAGCGATATTCACGCGATTGGATAATATTTCCAATGGCTGTCAAGCTCATGCCTAATAGAAAGAAGGGAATAGATTCGAGTCCCCACGGAATCAAAAAAACTTTGAAAATCCGATGGCAGA
>JAAKFF010000036.1 GCA_011065165.1 Chlamydiota bacterium | reverse complement strand
GGGGATGAAGGAGATGATGACGAAGATATCGAAGAAGGTGGTGAGAGAGAATGAGTCCATAAAGCCTGCGACATAGCCTCCAAGATAGTAGCCGATGCCTATACAGGCAAACCAGACCCCCGTAAGAAATCCGCGGTAGCGATGGGGACTTAAGTTGGTGACCAAGGAGAGGCCGATGGGAGCGATGAGAAGCTCAGCTAAGGACATCAAGGCGAAAGAAGAGATCAGATACCAATGACTTATATTGGCGCTAGTCGCACCCAAAGGGATATGAATCACCGCGCGTTGCATCACGAGGAAACAGAGTCCCATAAAGAAGAGGCTTAGTGCTGTTTTCATAGGGGGGCTGGCACTTGATTTTAGTCGTTTTAGAGAGAGATAGAGGCGGGCTAATGGGAAGGCAAAGAGAATTAAGAAAAACATTTCTGAAGCGGTAAACCATGGGACTGGAACTTCAAATCCTGCAATGGAACGGTCGGTAAATTTTAGAGCAAAAAGCGTCATGGATGAACCAGCTTGGGAGTAAGCTATCCAAAAGACGATGGAGACGAGGGTCATAATTAAAATGACGATAATCCGATGGATCTCATGTCTTTTCAGAGGGAAATGGTTGGGGTCGTCCTTCTTCGAAATGAAGTAGTGTGGTGGAATGTCGAGATGTTTTAACTTTGGCACGATGAAGAAGTAGAGGATGACCCCTAACAACTGTACACTGCCAGAGACGAGGAAGACAAGACGCCAATTAAATGTTTGGAGATAGCCTAAGATAATCATGGCGAGGAGAACACCTAGACTGACCGAGGAGTAGTAGATCGAAAAGCCTCCTTCACGAATATGCTGCTTCTTGGCATAGATGCTGCCCAATAGAGAGTAGATGCTGGGTGTGAAGAGACCCGCGCCAAGTCCGATGAGTAGGAGGGAGGGGAAGAGCATCATTTCGTTTAAAGAGGCCAAGAGAAAGCAGCCGGTAGATGTCAGAATACTTCCCAGTAAGATGGGACTACGGTAGTTCCACTTATCGGCAATATAGCCCCCCAAAATAGGGAGAGTGAAGGCTATGCCCATATAGATACCGTAGATGTGTGTCGCTTTCGGAGTGGAGTAAGAAAAATGGTTCACTAGATAGAGGACGAGAAGATAGGCAACACCCCAGAATGCAAAACGCTGACAGATCTCTATTAGGGCAAGCAGGTACATAGCTTTGGGGTGCTTATTTGAAAAGATGACGTCTTGTTGCTTCATATCCCTATCCACTTCAATCGAGTTACATTTTCAGGTTAACCTGCAATTCTCACCCAGGCATCGCCCTGGCGAGAAATAGAGGTTAGCGCAGAAAGACAATTTAGGCTATAATTTCTCATAAAGCATTTTGTACAATCACACTATATTTTTGAAGCCAAATTATTAAAACATGCATATTCTTCTAGTTAAGAGCTCATCCCTAGGCGATATCGTTCAATCCTTTTCAGCACTCGCTCTTCTAAAAAAACACTATCCCGAAGCAGAGATCGATTGGATTGCAGAGCAGCCCTTTTGCGAACTCTTAGAAGCCCATCCCGATATTAATCGCGTCATTCCCATTCAGGCGAGAAGATGGAAGAGATCTCTCCTAAAAAGCCGGACTGAAATCCGCAGCTTTATCAAGAGACTGAGAGATAGAGAGTACCATCTCCTCTTCGATCTTCAGGGAAATATTAAGTCGGGATTGATCGCAGCCTTTGCACGTGCAGAAAAAAAAGTGGGATATACCTTCTCTTCAGCGCCAGAGTGGCCCAGTAGCCTCTTTCTCTCCGATCGTTTCCCCATCACACCCAAGGAGCCTATCTCCCTCCAGTATCTCTCCCTAATCCAGAACTTTTTAGACCTTCCCCGTGGCCCCTTCACCTCAGTGGTCAAGTTGAAGATAACAGATGATGAGGAGTCGTGGATTGAGAGTCAGGTAAGAGGGATTTCAGCCCCACTATTCATGGTCTCTCCTGGTTCGCATTGGGAGAATAAAAAACTCTCACTAGAGAGCTGGAAAATATTCTTAGAGAAGGTGGCCGAGAAGCTCTCTCCCTTCTTCTTCTTTGTTTGGGGGACAGAGAGAGAGAGGAGAGAAGCAGAGGAGCTCCACACTCACTTCTCTAGCTCCAGCCGAATCGTTCCTCGCATGCGTCTTCCCGTCTGGCAGCGCCTGATCGACAGAATGGATAGAGTTCTCACCGTAGACTCTGGCGCCCTTCACCTAGCAGCGACAACCTCCACCCCCACCTTCAGCATCTTTGGCCCCTCTCAAGCAGAGGTCTTCAAACCAGTTGGCGAGAAGCACCAAGCTTTTCAGGCGCTCTGTCCCTACAACAAAACCTTCGAAAAGCGTTGCCCTATCTTGCGCAGCTGCAAGACAGGCAACTGCCTCAAGGTGCTCCCACCCGACGCCTTAGCTGCGAAATTCCTTATATCCATGTAAAAACATAATGTACATCGACTGCTTCGGGGACCCATATTCCAAACTTCCAGTTTGGGGTGGGCGGCTTTTCGAAGAGGAGTAGAGGGAGATAGAGAAGGTGAAAAATTTAGGCTAGTTCGACAGCTTTGGTGAGTTTGTCGAAGTCGATGTGAGACTCAACGAGGGCGATCGCTTCATTGATCTTCTCTTTGTCTTCTTTACGGATTTTAACGGTATAGGAGGTGATCATCTCCATTGCTCGATAGCTGCTGACGGGAGCGTAGAGCATGGGGATATTGGCTTTTTTGAGAGCTTCGATGATGGTCTGTCGCGGCGGAGCATCACCGGTGAGGATCATCCCTGCGGAGAGCTCCTCTTTCGGATTGGCGATCTTCACATCCCAATGTTTGGTGAGGGTGGAGAGGATGATATCTTCACGATTAGCTGGAGTGATGATAAGGACGTTTGGTAGGATGAGTTCGCGGTAGTTTTTAAGAGAGGTGGCAACAAAGCGCATATGGGAGAAGTGGCGCATGTGGTGCTCTTCTCCTGAGAGAAGTGTGGCACTAAAGAGGGCTTCGTAATCCTGCATGGAGGGGTTGCTTAAGAAGGGATCGAAAGGGATGCATCCTAAGATAGGAAGATCCCAACGTTTCAGTGCTTTTTCCATATAGTGTAAAACCATGTCGCGTTTGTCATCATGAACACGATTTAAGATGACACCGGCGACTTTAACGCCATAGGCATCACAGAGGGCTTTATTAACCGCTAGGGCATCGTAGCATGATCCCAGTCCACCTGAGGCGACTAATATGAGGTTCAAATTCAGGGTAGTTGCTACGCGGGCGTTACTGAAGTTGACAATAGAACCGACGCCGACATGGCCCGTTCCCTCCACGACAAGGGCATCGCACCCTTTTGTGATACGCTCAAAGGCTGATTGGATTTTTTGGCCGATCTCCTCTTCATTCACCTTCCCATCCAGAAAGTCGCGAGTAAATCCGCGAGGAAAGAGAACGGGGCTCATAGTTGCGTAGTCGTCGCTCAGCCCAAAGTGATCTTTAAAGAGCACCACATCCTTGTCGACATGGATGCCTGTTTCGGTTTCAACGTGTTCTTGCCCAATGGGCTTGATAAATCCGACTCTCTTATACCGTTTTTTTAGACCTGAGACGACTCCCAAGCAGGTGGTTGTCTTTCCAACATGTTGACCTGTTGCAGCTACAAAAAAAGCTTTTTTCTTCATGGGATCAGCAGCGCCTCCTGTTGGAAGATAACTTGAATGACCTGTTGGGTCTCAGTAAAAATTTCGATATCGCTCTTCATCTCTCGGATCTCCTCAGGAGAGAACCAGCGGATGGGATCATCTCCTTTAGGAGAAGTAGTGCCGATGGGATGGGCGAGATAGATGAAGTCTAGGTGTTGATGGGGGCCCTCTTCACCAAAAGCGGGGATCTCTTCAGTCAAACACAAAAAAGGGCGTTCAAAGCTTTCGGCATTCCACCTTTTCACCCATATATTCTCTTGTCTGATGAAGGCGATCTCAAGCCCACTCTCCTCGAACACCTCACGTCTTGCTGCTTCTGGAGGGGATTCGTTCTCTTCAATGTGGCCTCCTGGAGGGAGCCACTTCTTCAGCTTAGGGTGCAGGAGTAGGAGTACCTGCCCTTGATTGATAATATATACAGATGTCGTAAAATGTCTTCTCATTTGGGCTCATCGTTATAACCGATAACGCAATTTTATCAATGTTTTGGTAGAACTCCGAGCGCCAGGGTGTCGAAAACTGCCCTGATTAAGACTCGGTTTTGGGTGAGTCCTCGGCCAGCATTCGCCTTGCCGAGAATCAGTTTGTTTACTAAGTCCTGGATAATGGGAATCAGCTCCTTGCGGGCCTTAGACTTAGCTTTTTCGAAAAGGGTATGGACAAGGCCATCAACACCTCTCTGCTTCCCTTCGATATTGCTCTGTTCTGCCCTATCAATTTTGTTTAATTTCTCCCGTTTTTCGATCAGCCCTGCTTCAAACATTCTTAAGTGGGCTAGAATTGCAGCAATCTTAGTTTCGCGATCATCGCTATTTTCAAAGAACACATTGAGCAATCGGGTCAACTCGAGCAGTTGAGGTTGCAACTCTGATCGGCTAAAATTATTTAATTTCAGACTGTTATGTTGAGTACTTCCGTCCATGTTCTGCTGCTTCGCAAAGAACTCTTGAAAGAATGTTAGGTACTCTTTTTTGATTTTACGAAGAACCTCCTCTTGATCTTGAGCCGTTTTGTCCATGAATCCAGTTAGATGATCTGAGAGCATATGGATGATATTGCGTTCTGAATTTTTCTCAATCCCGCGATTGGAGAATAGACGGCGTTCCATCCATCCGGTAAAATCTTTTAATCGATCTGAGGAGCCTTTAAGGATTAGGTCGACACTTCGACTAATGACTGGATTGACTCCAATCTCTATGATACTTTTAAGTTTTTCAGTGATTCCTTTTTGTAACTTGCGCTGAGCTATGGTTTGACTATTATCATGATCGGGATCGATCTTCTCTCCATCTCCACGAAGCCCTTTATTTGCTGAGATTAGGAGTTTAAGTAGGACATCGTTCATCTGCTCTGTATTCAAAAACGACTCAGAGGAGACAATAAGGAGTTTAGCGAGAAGCTTTTTTAGATTGGTCTTAATCTCTACCTTTAACTCTTTTAAGGAGTCATTTTTTCCATGATGGTCTACCTCACTGGAGGTATCCTTGCTGTCAAGCTCCAAGGCTTCAAAGAGATGCGAGAAAAACGTCTCAATCTTCCTTCTGGTTTCTGTGGAGACTTCTTTGGAGACGTTTCCTCCTTTCTCTTCTTGACTATCTTGGCTGACTAGTTTTTCGAGCTCTTGTAATCGTTCAAATAGTATGCGTTCGATCAATGGGTTGTTGTGTTTTTCCTTTAAGAAAGAATCAGCCATGGAATCGAGAAGTTTAGTGACAATACCAGATTGCCATATTCCAAATTTTGCAATTTGCTTTGCAAGGAAGTTAATGAGTAGCTCAAGAAATTTTAAGGAGTATTGGATGAGATAGACCCCACTATGGGGTATTACAGCGAGGATCTGTTTTATAAGAACCCAGACTTTGCTTAGATTTGTTCGGAATGGATCGTTAGCCAGATTATCAAGAGGTCTATCGGCCGTCGCGTTTATGTTGTCGTGCCAATTCTCAGTCGTATTACAAAAGTCTGCCACATATAAAAATTTGTCAATAAGAGCATATCCTGCTTCATTCCCAAGCTCCCTACGGTCATACGCTCCGAAATAGTTGGGATTGTTAAGAATGGTTCTTATGGCTTCTTGTTCATTTTTCCCAATGATGGTACGGTCTGGATGAACAACATTATTCCCTATCGCTTGTGCATCCTCAATTTTTTTCCACTTCTTTTTCGCTTTTGAATAGGTACTTAGGCCTTTTCCGGTTTGCTCCAGTATTTGGGTAATCATGTTCTTAGATGTTAGAGTGCCGTTTGAAGGAAGAATCAGATGGTTCCTGAGAAACTCTTTGATCGATTTGGTGAAGGGGTCTAGGAAGAATTCCAGCAATTTATAGATGAAGACTAAGGCTCCATGACTCAACTTCTTAGTGACAGCGTCTATATCCCCCTCCTCGATTATTTCCGTAAGAAGCTCCCAGAGGTGAGCTTCACGCTTCTCTTTTGGAGTATTCGCCTCGGCTAAGGCTGTCATGATTCTATTGGCCGCATCCTCTATAACTCTTTTGACTGCTTGATCATCCACTGCCTCTGGTGGTAAACCTCTGATATCGAGAACGGCTTTTAGAACACGGGCTTTAAGATCCTCACCCTCATAGTCGCCATTGGGGCCAGCAACATGATCGAGAGCTAGAACCAGCGTCCTACGGCTCGTTTTTCTCTCATCTTCATTCTTATGCAGAAGGAACTTTAAGCAGAAGTCAGAGGTGACCATTTCACATGTATTTGTGACGAGATTTTGGCGTGTTTTCTCTATTGCTCTTTCCATGGAATCAGGAGTAATGTGTTCTTCCCTCAACACAGCTATGGCAAGCTTTGCTGATTTGTGATTTTTTGGGGGGACTGTGTAGTTTAGAATGGTTTCGATATGGAGTTCTAGCTCAGACTTCATACTATCTGCTTCACCTTCAACATACATCTGGTTACGGAGCTTACTACTATCTACAATGCGTTGGGTAAGGCGGGTAGCGTCTAAATAGTCACCGTTCTCAAGATATTCAAGCACAGGGATAAACTTCAACTTGATGGAATCCCTTCTCCCTTGATTGATCTTTATCATCTCGCTCTTAGCTAAATCTGCACAAGTAGTGATCTCATTAAGTAATCTAGAGTTGTCTTCTTCACCATGCTCTTCAAGTTCTAAGATGGAAACTAGAAGTTCAAGTCGCTTAGGTAGATCAGTAAGTTTGGTATTATCTTTCCTTTTAAGATCTTCCAGCAACGCAAGAGACTGTCTACGATTTTCTTCTTTAGCTACTGCTTTCCAAAGCGCTTCAAATTTTGCCATGCCATTTGTTTCATTCTCTATTAGACGCTCCACTTCAGTAATAGCGCGTTCGAGGCCTGGAGGTCTCTCTCCCTCCCTGCTCTCAATGGTCTTGAGAGCGCTTTGAATGCGAACTCTCTCTGGAACTTCAGCTGCACTTTTTTTGCTTTTAGGGTGAGCAAGGGCATAAATCTGGAGGTAGAGAGAGTGGATTTTGTAATTTGACTCTATCTTCATCTTATTGAGATTAGAGAGGATAGGTTTGGGTAACTTCGTCTCGTCCTCTACCTTGATAAAGCGCCATATTTTTTTTATTTTTTTATCAGAGTACTCAGCTGAGACAAGGCGCTTATCTTGCTTTAAACCAATGCGCTGGTACAAAAATTTGGTGATCTCTCTGAAGATTGTGTCATTGTCTTGAGTGAGGAGGTCCTTGTTGAATATCTGGATAACCCCTTTGAAAAGAGCTCCTGAGTTCTCGAGATTACATACAGCATCGTATAGATCTCTTGTCCGATCCTGGGGATAGTGGATGGTATGTTTATACTTCTTAAGAAGAGATAGCAGTTTGATTAGAGCATGTTGGTGATGGGTTTTGGGGAGCTGAGAAGCTGATCCCACGTACTTCAAGTATAGATCGTCTACTAGATTTATGAGATAATTCCCAGCCTTGGGGATGGGGCCTAACTGTTTTAGCTGCTCTCTTTGTAGAAGCTGAAACACCTTTTTAATTTGGCCCTTAAGGACACTAGGTTCTGGTGAGGAGAGGCTAAACCAATTCTCGTTTTCTAGAAGTTCGGCTAGAAGGGCACACTCTCTCTGTATTTCCACTGCATACTGTTTTTGTTCTTCCGGTTTGCCCGAAGTCTGGGTGAAAATCTCTTCTGGTTTCGTTGAATGCTCGATCACCCTGAGGGTCTCGATGGTCTTCTCCATCAGGCTCCTTCTGTCGTTCTCTCTGAGATCAAACGGTTGGGAAACGAGAGTTTTGAGCGCTATCAAGGCGTTTGTTAGGGGAAGAGTGGCTTCATCACCAAATCTAGTACAGATTTCGTGGATCTTCTTTGCGACGTTGAAGCCTGTGCCAATGGCGTTGTAGCCTGTGCCAAGCATGTTAAGATAAACCGTCATACTTTCCTCATAGTGTTAATTTTTTTACAGATTATAGGGGTTACTTGTAAAAAAAACAATCAAATCTCCTGAAAGGTGTGGGTTTTTTTTTGAATAGGGGGGAGCTCTTACAAGTAAGAGTAGTTAAAAATTGAACTGAATGCCACCGGTCACACCGTGGTAGAGGATGTGCCCCTCCTGGTCGAGGTGGGAGCGCGATCCATGAAACCTAACATTACGAGGTGCCGTTGCAATATTTCCTATATAGAGCACTTGGTAGTTCACAATAAAAAAGAAGTGTTTGGAGGGTCTGAGCTCGATAAATGGATAGAATTGACCCATATAAGCGAAGGTTGAACCTCTTCCGTGAATGTTGCGGAAGATGAGGGTATTGTTCTGATCACCCATCAAAGTGTGCTGCTCTTCTCGTCCATAGAGCCCTGCCACCTTTGCCACAAAGCCCCAAGTTAAAAAGTGGTAGGGGTTATATTCGAAGCAGCCACCGAACTGGAGACCTACTGTTCTGTTCTCAGTTCGTGTGCGGTAGCGACTGGTCTTTAGGGTGGGAAAGGTTTTGGTGAAATAGAGTTTGATCTTCTCATCGATCTTAAAATACCTGAGACCTAGCAGCCAGGAGACGGCGAAGTGGTCGGTATACCGTGGTGTGACATGGCGGTGGTAATTTAGCTCCAGAGTGTAGAGGTCTGAGTCGTAGATAGCTTTGACGCGGTTTGCAAAATTGTAATCCTGCGTCTGAAAAGCGTAGCGCCCATCGATATTGAGATTCTCAACGCAGTTTACTGTCTCTTCCCCTCTCCATGTGAAGCCTCCTGTGTAACGTGCTTCCCATGTTGACTTAATAGAGGGAAAAATTTTGATTGCGCCACTCACTCCTGAGTTGTAGTCCATATCACGGATCAACTCTCTGGTATCAATGAGTGATTTTCCTTCCTCTTTGGCACACTTGGAAGGCTGAGTCGAAGATGGAAAGTTGACTGGGCCACCGGCAGCTACGGCAAGATGCCTGTTGTGAGAGTTGTCGCGTTTTAGATAGAGATAGTCGAGTTCGACAGCAAAATGTGTGAAATAGGCTCCCCTAACTTCGCCATAACAGGTGGCGTAGAGAGAGACAATTCCAAGAAGGGCGATAATTGCTGTCCGCATTTTAAACATTCCACTACTTTGTAAAAGAAAGCCGGAGAGTGCTCCTAGCATAAAACTGCGTCCTAAAGGCTGCTACATTCCTGTCCTGACCTGGTTCGGACCGTCCTACTCTAAGAGTTCCCCGGCAGAATTAATTTTATCATAGGGAGCTATTTTGGGCAAGATAGTGAGCTGTGAAAGAGGTAGGATGTTTAGATACCTCTTCGGGGGTGCCGGCTGTAACGACTCTTCCTCCTCCCTCTCCGGCATGGGGACCGAGGTCTATGATCTGGTCGGCATTTTGCATGATATCGAGATTGTGTTCGATGATGATCACGGTATTGCCTCTATCAACGAGTGCATGGAAGATGGGAATGAGTTTTGCGATATCATCGGCATGAAGTCCGATGGTAGGTTCGTCGAAGAGATAGAGTGTCTTCCCTGCGCTGCGCTTTGCGAGCTCACGAGAGAGGCGCATACGCCCCGCCTCCCCACCAGAGAGCGATTGGATCTCTTGGCCAAGTGTGAGGTAGCCGAGTCCGACTGAGATCAGCGTATCTAAGATCTTTTGCAACTTTGTGATGGGTGGCAGAAAGGTTGTCGCCTCAACAACGGTGAGTTTGAGGAGCTCCCCTAAGCTTTTTCCTTTGTAAGTCACTTTTAAGCTTAAGGGGTTGAGGCGTGCTCCATGGCAGCTGTCGCAGACGACTCTGAGCGCTGGAAGAAAGTGGAGGCGGATGGTCTTAAAGCCGAGCCCCCAGCAGGAGCGGCACATCCCCTTAAGATGGTTGTAGCTGAAATGTTTTGGCTTTAACCCTCTTGCAGCAGCTTCTGGAAGCGATGCAAAAAAGTGACGGAGCGGGGAGTTGATCTCGCTATAGGTGCTGACATCGGCGCGGATCGTCTGGCCAATGGGATTTTGGTCGATGGATATGAGCTTATTGAAGGCGGAGAGTCCCGAGAGTGTCGCGCCCTCGACTACGATCGAGTCACTCTTTGAGCGGGTCGCTAGGTGCGTCTGTAATCCCTTCTTCAGGATCGCATGAATGAGCGTTGATTTCCCCGATCCCGAGACGCCCGTCACGCAAGTCAGCACTCCTGTTTGAATGGATAGAGAGAGGTTTTTCAGGTTGTGTTTCGTGGCATCTTTAATGGAGAGCTCGCCCTTCCCGGTGCGCCGTTTTTCGGGGCGAGGAATGGATTTTTTTCCACTGAGGTAGGCGCCAGTAAGGGAGGACTTGTTCCTCTTAATCTGGGCGAGCGTTCCTTGGGCTGTGAGCTGCCCTCCGAGGCGTCCTGCCCCCGGGCCAAAGTCAAAAATATAGTCGGCGATGGAGAGTGTGAGGGGATCATGTTCGACAAGTAAGAGGGTATTTCCTAAATCTTTTAGCCGTTTGAGCGCCTGATTGAGCCGCTCATTATCATGGGGGTGGAGACCGATTGTCGGTTCATCAAGAACGTAGAGGCATCCGGTTAGGCCGCTGCCTAGTTGGCGCGCTAAGCGAATGCGCTGGGTCTCTCCTCCACTTAGCGAGGGGCTACTCCGCGAGAGCGAAAGATAGTCGAGTCCGATGTCACATAAGAAGCTAAGGCGATTTGTCAACTGGTCTAAGACATCTTGGAGCTGACTCTTGCCTTTAATCTGCGAGATGAAGTGGAGCGCTTCGCTTAAGGGGAGTGCCACGAGCTTTCCCAGGGTGATCTCCCCGATGCGGACGTGGCGCGCTAAGGGGTTCAACCGCTCTCCCTTGCAGCTTATGCAGGGGGATTGTTCCAAGAGGGGGAGGATCGAATCTTTCAATTGACGCACTCCCGCTCTTCCCACCTTGGCGAAAGCGGTGTTGATTCCTGTCCACCTGAGCTCCATGCCATCATAGTTAAAAAAATTGGGGGAGCCATTGAGCAGCCGTTGCAGCTGGTTGACCGGAAGTTTGTAGAGAGCAAGGTCTGGATCGATCTCCTCCTCCTCTAAAAAGGCGAGGAAGATCTCTTCAGCAGATCTTGTCCCCTCCTCCTTCCAAAGTTTCA
This sequence comes from Chlamydiota bacterium, assembly GCA_011065165.1. Lineage (GTDB taxonomy): Bacteria > Chlamydiota > Chlamydiia > Chlamydiales > Simkaniaceae > JAAKFF01. The sequence goes on along the minus strand of JAAKFF010000036.1, from coordinate 3,419 downwards.
TCATCAAGTTGTAAGGGGAGAGGGCCATTATCTTGGTATGTTGGAGGACGTTTGCCCCCCACTCAAAGCCGAGGCCAAGACAGTCGGGGCACATTCCCTCGTTTGAGTTGAAAGAGAAGGTGTGCGGCGTGATGGGAGGGTAGCTCTTTCCTGTGCTGGGCACGGCGAAAGCTAAGTTGTAGAGAGTATCTCCCTCCTCTGTTGCAACGATAAATGGCTCTTTTGAGATGCGCGTCGCCTGTTCGATCGCTTCGAAGAGGCGCCTTTCGATGCCAGGACGGATGATGATGCGGTCGATAACGAGGTAGAGTGCATTTTTGCGGCTCTGCTGGTAGGGGATAGCCTCCTCTAGTTTGTAGTATTCGCCATTGAGGCGGATCCGCAAGAAGCCCTCTCTCATGAGGCTCTCTTTAATCTCATCAATCGTATCGAGGCGGCTCGTCTTAATGGGGGAGAGGAGAGTGAGCCGCGTTTTTTCGGGGAGCTGCATCAGATGGTTGACGACATACTCTTTGCTGATCGCTTCGATCTTCTCCCCCGTCTCTGGGCAGTAGGCGGTTCCTATGTGGGCGTAGAGTAGGCGGAGAAAGTCGTAGATTTCCGTCATCGTACCAATGGTCGAGCGGGGATTTCCTGCATGGCGTTTCTGTTCAATCGCGATAGAGGGGGAGAGCCCTTCTATCTCTTCAACTTTAGGTTTGGCCATCTGCTTCACAAACTGCCTAGCATAGGAAGAGAGCGACTCGATGTAGCGGCGCTGCCCTTCTGCATAGATCGTCTCAAAAGCAAACGAACTCTTTCCCGATCCCGAGGGGCCGGTGCAGACGGAGATTTTTCCTCGGGGAATCTCTAGCGTCAGATTTTTAAGGTTGTTCTGGTTGCATCCTATAGCCTTGATCGCCGTTAGCGGCTTCTCCTTTGTCAGAGCGGCTCTCTGCTTCTTCCTCTCTTTCTCTCTGAGCGCTTCTCCAGTGGGACTCTTCATCTTTGCTAAGGATTCTGGAGTGCCCGTCGCAAGGATTTCACCTCCTCCCTCACCTCCTTCAGGTCCGAGATCGATGATCCAGTCGGTGGTTTTTATAAGGTCCATATTGTGTTCGATGACGACAACGCTATTTCCGGCATCTACTAAGTGCTGCAGGATGTCGATCAACTTGCGGATGTCATGAAAGTGGAGCCCTGTGGTCGGTTCGTCAAGGATGTAGAGCGTCTTTCCCGTGGTAGGACGGATGATCTCGCGTGCGAGTTTGATGCGCTGCGCCTCTCCTCCAGATAGAGTGGTGGAGGATTGGCCAAGAGTGATATATCCGAGGCCGACCTTATCTAGTAGAGCGAGCTTTCTCTCTATCGATGGGATGTTTGCGAAAAAGGCGAGCGCCTCTTCGATCGTCATCTCCAGTACATCGTGAATACTCTTCTGCTTATAGAGGATAGAGAGCGTTTTTGGGTCGAAGCGCTTCCCTTCGCAGAGAGAACACCTGGTCCAGACATCATCGAGAAAGTCCATATCCAGACGGATCATCCCCATCCCGCGGCACTCACTACACGACCCCTCTTGCACATTGAAACTGAAGCGTCCCGGCTTAAATCCAGCTACTTGACTCGCCGGCAGCTTCGTGAAGAGATCGCGGATATCATCGAAGACCTTAATATAGGTGCTCGGATTGGAGCGGGGCGTACGGCCGATGGGACTCTGATCGATGGCGATCACTTTGTCGAGATGGTCGATGCCTGAGATCTTCTTGTGGCTCCCCACTTTTCTCTCTGCGCGGTGGAGCTCATTTGCTAGAGCTGGCGCAAGAATATCGGTGATCAGAGAAGACTTTCCCGACCCAGAGACTCCTGTGACCGCCACAAAGAGGCTGAGTGGAATCTCTACTGTGATATTCTTTAGGTTGTGGTGCGTGGCGCCCTCAATTTTTATCTTTTTTCTGCTGCTCTTACGCCGTTTTTTAGGGATGGGAATTGTTCTCTTTCCGCTAAGGTATTCACCCGTTATCGAGCGAGGAGATTTGATAAGGTCGGAAATTTTTCCCTCTGCGACCACTTCTCCGCCGAGCGTTCCCGCTTCAGGCCCGACATCGATAATGTGGTCGGCCGCCTCCATCGTCTCTTCGTCGTGCTCCACAACGATGATCGTGTTGCCACGGTCGCGCAGGGATTTTAACGTGGTAATAAGCTTCGTATTGTCGCGTGGGTGGAGTCCAATCGACGGCTCATCTAAAATATAGGTCGTCCCGACAAGTCCGCAGCCGATCTGCGAGGCGAGACGCACGCGCTGCGCTTCCCCACCAGAGAGAGTGGGGGCCGTTCGATCGATCGAAAGATAGTGGAGTCCCACGTTGAGCAGAAAGGAGAGACGTTTTTTGATCTCTAGAACTAAGTCGTGGGAGATCATCTCTTCGAGGGGAGGAAGTTTTAATTTTTCAAAGAAGGCGCGCAGCTCTTGCGTAGTCATCGTGGTGAGTTGATGAAGGGTCTTTCCAGAGATGGTCGTGGCGGCAGGATAGGGTTTGATGCGTGCACCGTTGCACTGTGGACAGACCATTTCATGCATGAGCTTCTCCATCTTCTTGCGGTAGGCGTCGCTCTCAGCTTCGGAGAAGCGCCTCTTCGCTTCATGGAGCACGCCGCGCCAGCGGATATACTCAGTCCAAGCGATCTTCTTCACAGGATGGACAAAGCGCATCTTGGTCCATTTTTTTTGATTTCCATAGAGGAACATTTTTTGCGCGCTAGGAGAGAGCTTCTTCCAAGGGGTGTGAACTTTAAACTTATAGAGTTTGGCTAGATTGTTATAGATATTTCCCCACTTCACCGTGCTATACGAACCGGCGATGGAGCAGCAATCCTCTGCAATAGAGAGCTTGGGATCGATGATTCTTTCGAGGTCGAACTCCTGCACGGAGGCGAGCCCTTCGCACTCCGGACACATGCCACTTGGGTGGTTGAAAGAGAAGTTCTGCGGCTCCAGTGGCGAGTAGGAGATCTCCGATTTTTTAGCGTAAGCGTGCTCTGAGAAGAGCGTCTCTTCTCTCTCCGTCTGGTTGAGAACACTCATCACCCCCTCGCCCAGCTCTAAGGCTTGCTCTACCGCCTCAGCGATGCGTTTCCCCTCCCCCTTTTTTAGGACAATTCGGTCGATCACCAGATCGATATCATGGGAGGTCGATCTGTTGACATCGATCTCCTCTCCCAAGTCGACAATCTCTCCATCCAGACGGATCCGCATGAATCCCTTTCGAATGAGCTCTTCGAATAGATCTTTGAACTCCCCCTTTTTTCCCCTGGTGTGGGGGGCGAGGAAGATGAGCTTTGATTTTTCCGGGAAGTGTTCAATGGTGGCGATGATCCGTTCACTGCTCTGAGGCTCGACCCTCTCGCCGCTGACAGGGCAGTGGGGAGTTCCAGCGCGGGCG
>JAAKFF010000035.1 GCA_011065165.1 Chlamydiota bacterium | reverse complement strand
GTGGCGCCAGCTACTCTCAACGCTCTCTGGATCTTTTAGGTATTGAGAGTAAAGCTCTTCAATAAATGTTAAATTCGCAAGATTTGCGAACTCATCGCGCCCACTCATATGCCTCTTCCTCCCTAATCTCTCATTACCAAATCTCCCTCTTTCGGACAATGCAAAATCATTTTTCTTTCCAAGAAAAGAAAATAGGGGTATATAAAGCAAATTCAAGAGAGGAATTGTTCCAAACCTAGTAGATAAAAAAGTTGAATCATCATGAAAAGTGAAAGACTAAAGAAACTCGAGCTCGAACTGCAAGATCTAGAACAGTGGCTAAACTTGGGCCTTGTTCCTAAGAAAGATATTGAAAAGCATACTGTTGAGATTAACGCACTTGGGAAGAAAATCGAAGTTGAGAAGAATCGCCTGCGATCGCTTAAAGAGAGTGGTGAGACAGATGAATATACTGCTCCTAAGAGAAATCCCCAAGCTAGACCCGCCTATCAAGAGCCCCATACGATGCCAGGCGTAGAGATGGAAGGAGGTGGCATGACAGATTCGGGTCTTGAAGTCGAGTCGGAGACGACCTTCACCACAGAGACCACGACAGTTTCGGATGATGAGTCCTCCGAAGAGACCCCAACCGTTTTTGAGGAGGAGGATGACCCATTCAGCGATAAAAACCGCTGGCGCCGAGGCATCCTTGAAGACCCTGACGCTGACTCTTGGTGAGCTCCCACTCTGAAATCTCTCTCTATTTTCACTTCCCCTTCTGTACCCATAAGTGCCCCTACTGCCACTTTTTTGTGTTGCCAAATCGCGCCGCATATAGAGAGAGCTTCCTGCCTGCACTCCTCAAAGAGTGGGAGCTGCGTCTACCGTTGATCGAAGGGCGCAAGATCGTCTCACTCTACTTTGGCGGTGGGACTCCCACTCTCTTTATCGAAGGGATCGAAGCAATTTTAGAGCGCATCCGGCCGAACTGTGAGATCACCGTAGAGGCCAACCCTGAAGATGTTACCCATGATCTGATCTCTCATCTAAAAAATCTGGGAGTAAATCGGCTCAGTATTGGTGTGCAATCGCTCGATAACACTCTCCTCAAACATTTGGGGCGGAATCATAGCGCTGCTGACGCCCATCTTGCTGCTCATACCGCCCACAGGGCTGGCATTGAGAATATCACTATCGATCTGATGTATGAGCTTCCACATCAGACGCTGGAGAGTTGGAAGGAGACGGTAGAGCGCGCTTGCAGACTCCCCATTACCCATCTATCCCTCTACAACCTCGTCTTCGAGCCCCATACCCTCTTCCATAAGAAGCAGAGTAGCTACGCCCCCCATCTCCCCTCACCTGAAGAGAGCACTGAGATGCTTCACTACGCTTGTGACCACTTTGAAAAGGTTGGACTCTGTCGCTATGAAATTTCCGCTTTTGGACGCCCCTCTATCCACAATAGCGGCTACTGGAGGGGACGGGAGTTCCTAGGCTATGGACCTTCTGCTTTTAGTTATATGGAGGGGAAGCGTTTTCGCAATGTCCGTAACCTGAATAAGTATATTAAGAGGGTGGAAGAGGGCGCGCCTCCTGTCGACTTTGAAGAGAGACTCTCCCCCCTAGCCAGCCTTCATGAGCGCCTTGCGATCGGCTTGCGCCTTTTAGAGGGCATTGAGATGGAGGAGCTGCCACCTTCAACAGAGAAGCTCCTATATGAGATTGAAGAAGAGGGGCTCATCATCTATAAAAAACCGCATATCTCCCTAACGGAAAGGGGGCTCCTCTTCTATGACACCGTCGCTGAGATGCTCGTTCTACTCGACTAATGCGTGGGAGGGTGTACCATCCCCGCTGTTATGGAGAGAAGTTTGAGAGCGATCGAGTTCATGCAGTAGCGCATATTAGTGGGGGGCGGCCCGTCGGCAAAGGCGTGGCCTAGGTGGGAGCCGCAGCGGCTGCACAAGACCTCGGTTCGCCTCTTAAAGAGAGAACGATCCTCCTGAATCTCGATGGCATGGGGAGAGATAGGCATCCAGAAGCTCGGCCACCCAGTCCCCGAATCAAACTTGTACTCTGAAGTAAAGAGAGGCTGTGCACAGGCGACACAGACGTAGGTGCCCTGGTCGTGGCAGTCGTGATACTCTCCTGAGAAGGGCTTTTCGGTTCCTCGCTTACGCAAGATCCGGTACTGCTCCTTCGTCAGTTTTTCTTTCCATTCATTATCGCTTAGAATAAGTTTTTTCATCGTCACCTCGAAAGATAAATACAGCGGGAACTTTCCCTAAGTTTGGACTCTCTTTTCTCCAGGCAGAGACCTTTTCCGTGCGCACGCCTTGCGAAGGAAGAGTGAGATCCCACGCCACGGATAGTTGAGTGTTGTGTGGCAGATGGGTGATAAGTGATTGAAGAAGTCTATCGGTCCGATAGGGCGCTTCGATGGCGATGTGCGTATGTCTCTTCGGCAGGGTGCGTAGGAACGCTTCGATTTCGTGGGGTTTACGGGGGAGGTAGCCGTGGAAGGTGAAGGATTGGGCTGAGAGACCTGAGAGTTGCAGCGCATAGATGATTGCAGAGGGCCCTGGAAAGGTGTGTACAGGGATTTTCAGTCCATGGAGTCGACGGATGAGTCGAGCGCCAGGATCGGCTAAAACTGGGAGACCAGCATCAGAGAGGAGCCCCCACCTCTCCCCCCTCTGTAAAGGGGCAGCTAATAGATCGACCTCCTCAGCAGTCGTATGTTCATTTAGGACGCTAACGGGAATCCCCTGAATCTCTTTAATAAACCTCTTTATGAATCTGCGGCCTGGCTTCTCACTCTCAACGATAAATCCATCTAATTCGCGCACAATCTCTCCGACAGATGGAGGTAGAAAGGGGTCGTGGTCTAAACTATCATCGAGAAGGTTAGGAAGAAGATAGAGAGCCATAACTCCTCCCTCTAAGTTTTGCGTGAAAATGGTCGAGTAGGAGCAGCTGGTTGGTGATGCCGGAGCGCATCTTAAGTTCTAATTCGAAAAGATCCTTCAAACCCTCTGCAAAATAGGAGGTGCGCAGGGAGGTCGCAAGGGATTGTAGTTTTTCTCTGCGTTTAGGCGGAAGTTTTGGAGCCTCCCTTCCGCTTGCTAGCGTTATCCCCAGATTGAGTTGGTAGCGGATCTGCCCGACTATAGAGTAGAGGTCGCAGAGCTCTCTCATCGACCTACGATTTAAGGTGCCTCCCCAGACGAGGGCTTCTGAGAGCTGCCATCCCGTTTGGATAGGAGATAGGGTGCCAACTGCTTTGACCATTTCTAAAGAGATCTGCTTCTCGTTGCCTGCGTAGAGAGCTGCTTTTTCGAGCTCTTGAAGGAGTGAGGCAAAATCAGCATGACCCAATTCTAATAGATGGGCGGCAGCGTCCGTAGCAAGTGTTTTTCCTCTGGCCTGCGCGCTCTCTAAGAGCCAGCGCTGCACGCGGCTCTTTCTCTCCCATGGTTTCTCCTTTGAGAGATCGAGCGTGACAGCCTCCTTCTTGATAGCGTCAAAGAAGTTAGGCTCAGCTTTACCCATCAAGATCAGAACAAGGTCGTCTGGTAGAAGCAGCTTTTTAGCCTTTAGCTTCTCTATCTCATCACAGATCAGGATGCGTTTTTTAGAGAAGAGGGAGGGTGATTCGATCTCATCTAGTAGCGTCTCAACATCGAGAGTGTGACGCTCAAAATCGAGGGCGCTCATGATTCTTTTTGCTAAAAAATTCCGCTCGAAAGGATCGGGCATAATCAGTAGATAGAGCGATGAGGGGTGGTCGGGAAGAGAGTCCCCTATATGTTTTTCAAATGGTTCCGCTTTTAGAAATTTCAACGACGTCTCCTGCGTATTGACTGAGTTTAATAAATCGACAGAAGAGATGCAAGAGCAAAGTATTAATTTTAATAAGATTAACCACTTGTATTTAATCCTAATTATAAATATTATAAACACAATTAACATGAGAATAACTTTTGATTATGGTTTTAAAAAAACTCTTTAGACGCAAGACAGCAGCTCCCAAGCGCCCCTCTTCTTCTAAGAAGAAGAAGGCTCCAGCTCGCAAAAAAGTCGCCAGCAAGAAGAGAAGTGTCAAAAAAAAGATTGTCACTCCCCGCAAGAGGGCTGCGCCCAAGAAGAGAGCAGCTCCTAAGAAGCGCGCTGCTCCGAAGAAGAGGGTAGCACCTAAAAAGGCTGTACCTAAGAAAAAGGTCTCTCCCAGAAAGGCTGCACCGAAGAAAAAAGTAGCACCCAAGAAGGCACTGCCGAAGAGAAGGGTAGCTCCTAAAAAGATAGCTCCCAAAAGGGCCGTATCCAAGAAGAGAGCAGCTCCTAAGAAGAGAATCCCTCCAAAGAAGGAAGCTCCCACTAAGAAGAAGGCTCCAATCGTAAAGAAAAAAGTTGTTCCTGTTCAGAAGGTGAAGCGCGTCAAACTATCTATCCCTGCTGGGAGAGTTCTAACTGCAGAAGGCTGGAAGCGCCGCGCCTGAGACTCTCTTCTAAATTCAACTCTTTAAGTTGTCATTTTTTTTCCAAATATGTTATTTTTGATCGCCTATGGATATGAAAGGTAAAAAAGCTTTTATTGCCGGGATCGGAGACGATCAAGGATATGGCTGGGCCATTGCCAAGGCATTAGCAGAGGCTGGGTGCGAGATCATCATCGGCACGTGGGCTCCTATAGTAAGAATCTTTACTAACTCTTGGGATAATGGAAAGTTTGACGAGTCTAGAAAACTTTCTGATGGCTCCCTAATGAACTACTTAAAACTCTATCCTATCGACGCCTCTTTCGACACGCCCGAGGAGGTCCCAGAGGAGATCCGAGAGAACAAGCGCTACAAGCAATATGAAGGGTATACTGTCTCTGAAGTTGCGGCGCAAGTTGAGAAGGATTTTGGCAAGATCGACTTCATCGTCCACTCGCTTGCAAACGCTCCTGAGGTGAAAAAACCCCTTCTAGAGACAAGCAGAGGGGGCTATCTCGCTGCGATCAGCGCTTCAGCCTACTCTTTTGTCAGTATGGTAAAGTATTTCGGACCGATCATGCATGAGGGCTCTGCAGCGATCAACCTCACCTATCTGGCATCTGAGCGTGCCGTCCCAGGATATGGCGGAGGTATGAGCTCAGCAAAGGCCGCGCTTGAGAGTGATACGCGCACCTTGGCATGGGAAGCTGGCCGCAAGTGGAAGATCCGCATCAATGCAATTTCTGCTGGAGCACTGGGTAGCCGCGCCGCCCGCGCCATTGGATTTATCGGAGCGATGATCGACTACGCGCGCTCTAATGCTCCCCTTCAAAAAGATCTCAAAGCAGAAGAAGTCGGCAGCGCCGCACTCTTTCTTCTCTCCCCAGCCGCCTCTGCAATTACGGGTGTGGTTCTCTATGTCGACAATGGCATGCATGCGATGGGAGTCGCCGTTGATAGCCCCACTCTTATAGAACAAGAAGAGCCAGCCTTAACTTAGATCAGCGCTCTCTGCTACCTGAAGAACCAGCTTTAACTTAGCTGTGCGGTGGATCGTGCGGATGGAGATCTTCCAATCGTAAGCTTCTCTGCCCTTGGAAAGGATCTGCGCCGGGCGATTGCCGCGGCTGATATGCCCCATAAACCTCCCCTCTCCTTCTAGAATCTTGAAAGATAGGGTCAATCTCTTTTTTGGAGTTTCGATCGTCACTGAGTCATCTAGATGAAAGATTGTCGCCTGTTCTCCATTGACACGGATTGCCAGATCGGGATGGTGGTCGCAGTAGAAGGAGAGCTCACTGCTCTTACGCTCATCGGGAAGCTCTTCTGTGTAGGTGAAGATCCCAGCATCGGTAAAATAGTGCTCTTTCTCTTGGCAGACGAAGGTGTGGAGATGGTCATCATTCCCCTCCCAGATCATGCGAAAGAGATGGAACCCTCTATGCTGCTCACTTGGCGAGTAGGGAGAGAGGAAAATTTCTGGCTTTGGCTCGCACTGAGAGGGGAAGACTAGAGCGGCGTGCATGTGGACGGGGTGGGGCTTTAGGAGGCGCTTTGAAAAGTGGCCGATGCTTGCTGCCATAAAGAGATCAAAGAGGGTGGTTTCAGGAGCGTTTTTGCGCTGCCTCTCCTCAATGAGGGGGCCGCAGTAGATGGCAAGATTGGGATCCCAGTAGGGGGAGAGTGGCTCTAGGGATTTTCCTTCCAGTTGAAGATGGAGCGCAAGAGAGGCGGCCTCTTTGCTGCTGCGGATGGTTATGGGCTTTTTGAAGGGCTCGATCTCTCTTAGAACCTCACTCAACCGGGTGCGAAGGGGCTCTTCAATCACGGAGCGGTAGAGCTTAAGAATCCAGTAGAGTGGAAAGTAGAGGCGATAGGTCATCCCTCTCTTGGGATAGTCGTGCAGATAGGTCGGCAAGGAGTCGAAAGCGAGTAGATGAGTAAGCTTCTCCTTCGCCTCGACGATATTATCCCCAATACAGGTGCGAAAGAGGGCTAGACAGAAGCAGATATTCTCATAGAGGGGGATGAGATCTCTTGCATCTTCATCATCGTAGCAGAAGTGAATAAGCCCGGTGCGTGGGCTCTCGCGGCGGCGCCCTTCGACGAGTGCCAATTCTATCAGCTGCTTTCTGAGATCGATTGCGGTGGTCAGAGTAACCTCCTAATGGCCTCTTGAACCCCATCGATAATTCCCATCTGATCGGCAGGTGGGGCGACGATATCTGCCAAGTCTAGCAAGGGATCGGGAGAACCATCCATAGCGATACGCAGATCGCCTTCTTTTAGGAGTGGAAGATCATTATTATCGTTTCCCCCGGTAATCAGAGGACGCTTTAGTTGATAGAGATCGAAGAGTTTTTTTACGGCTTTTCCTTTGTCAGCATCTTCATGTGTGATGAGAATTAGGTAGAACTCTTGGGAGATCGGATCGAGGATGATGGTGGTGATTATTCCTTTGAGAGCTTTGAGCTTCTTGTTAAGTAGCTCTAGCCTCTCCTTGGATCCGATACATTTGATGAGGGGAAAGGTGCTCTGGCCACACCTTTCGAATGAGTCCACAGCTCTCCATGGTTCTGGAGAGAGTTTTTCTAGATCCTTAAGATAGGCGAGCATCTCAGGAGTGAAACGACTGGCTCGAAAGTAGCCTCGGTCGCCCTTTTCATAGCCTGAGTAGAGGACAAAATCGTTCTCCTCTCCCGAGATGAGAGCGTCCACCTCTAAGACGACGTCGAGTGTCAGGTAGGAGCGATGGACGCGCTTTTTTTGTGGCATCTCTAGGAGATCTGCACCATTTTGGAGCACCAGGAGAAAGGGGAAATCGAGCTTGTTGAGGGACATAAGGGCAAAGGAGAGGAAACGCCCGGTCACAAAGATAAACTGCCACCCCTCTTTATGTAGGGTATTGAAGTAGTGAGCAACGCCATCGGGGATCAAATGGTCACTTCTAGTGATCGTCCCATCGATGTCTAATGCAATTGTTCCTCTATCCATAATGATTATACTATAGACAAAAAAAGGGTTTGCTTACAGAATAATATCTATTACTAAGTAGGATTTTATCGATGCGCTACTTGAAACTTTTTTTATTACTCTGCTGCCTCCCTCTATTGGCGGATGTCGAAAGCTCTCCTGTCAAAAAGGTTGAAGAGCAGAAGATCGAAGATATGAGGGATGAAACTCCCCCTGTTGATGTCAATAAGGCTACAGAATCCTACGAGACGGCTTTTATCAAGACTATCGTCGTTCTTGTAGCATTTTTACTCCTGATTCTACTCACTATCTGGATGTTTAAGAAGATCTCCCGTGGGAGGATGCGTACTTTCAACTATCACAAGACGGTTAAAATCTTAGAAAAGCGGCCGCTTAGCCCCAAGTCTATGCTCTACTTAATTGAAGTTGGTGGGAAGCAGGTTTTGATTGCGGAGTCTCAATTCGAAGTGCGGACGGTGGTCACATTAGATGATCTAACCATCGGTAAGGATCTCTAAGTTTTCTGCGCTATTGGCATTTGCAGCAAAAAGCTCTCCAGCTCTCTTTATCGCCTCTCGAAATTCAATGTGGCTGGTAAATTTCTCCCCATTCGGTTTGATTCTCTCCCAATGGCGCGGTTGGAAGAATTGCATGATGTAGAGAGCGGGCTTTACGTCCTTAAGATCTAATGATCCTATTTTCATTTTCCACAAGTCTATTTGGTTGATGACCTCAGCTGTGTTTTCCGAATCATTTTCGTTGGTGACCTCAGCTTTTTTGTTATAGATTCTTTTAAAGTGTGAAATTGGGGTATCTGAGTAATCGACATTATTATTCCACTTCTTTTCTAGTTCAGCAAAGATTATCTTCATCTTGCAGACAGTGTATGCGTCATTTGAGTAGATAAAACCATAAAGAGCAGCCACTTCAAGAGCTGGTGCATAGGTAACAGAGTTCTTGAATTTTTCCCAAAGACGTCGGAACTTCGGTTCTTCCTCAGATAGATGTTCTTTAAATTTCTCCAGAACGAGCGGCGCAATTTTTCCTTCATCGATGTTGGGATAGACGTCGCTAAAGGTCCTGTATGCGATCCTGATGAAGGCTGTAACTAAGTCGATTAGATTAAACACGGTTGTTGCCGCAAATAGAACTGGGGTAGTTACAGCCGCAAAAAAGAAGTTCGAGCCCATCCTCATGGGGTCATGGGCAATATACCACTTCCCTGTGGCGGCATCAAACATATATGGAAAGTCGAGTTTTTTCCCATCGGTTCCTTTACGTGCTTCCAAAGTGCCTCCGCGCCACTGGATGCGATCGGGAAAATTGTCTACAAATTCGGGATCGATTAAGAGTTTAAAATAACCATCGCATTTTGTAACCATCAGCCTACTCCTTTAAAAAAGAATATTTTGTCTTTTCTTCTCTTTATATTCAACTAAAATTTGTCATAAGGCTTGAGAATTTCTGAGATTAGAATAAGATCTTTTTTCGAGTGAAGTCTGCCGACGACCTGCTGTATGCGTGTGCCTCTTGATCGCACTGGTTCCATGGGAGGAGTGGGAGGGATCTCTTCAACTTTTTTGATAGTAGAGACTTTCATGGGCTCAGGCAGAGGAGGAGGAGGAAGGGGTTGAAAAACTGGCTCGGGCTTTGACGCCGCAGAGCGCCTTCTCTTCGCAGCTTCTTCCATCTTCTGTTTTCTTTTGCGCAGGTTCGTGATGAGATAGATGGCGATGATGATGATAAAGGGGAAGAAGCCTTCAAAATCATTTTTTTCCATGGCCCTCTCCCTCATCGGAGGCCAGGGAGTCTCTCATCTTAGTATCGGATTGAAGGTTTTTCAAACGGTAATAGTCCATAACCCCGAGATTGCCAGCAACAAAGGCTGTAGCAATAGCTTTAGGGATTTGAGCCTCAGCTTCGACCACGAGCGCTCTATTCTCTTGTTCAGAAGCAACCGCCATAGCGCGCCGCTCTTCGGCTTTAGCTTGTGCCACCTGTTTGTCAGCTTCAGCTTGGTGTGTTCTAAGCTCTGCACCGATGTTTTTTCCGACAGAGATATCAGCAATGTCGATGGAGATAATTTCAAAGGCCGTTCCAGCATCTAGCCCTCTCTCCAAGACCAGTTCGCTGATTCTTTGGGGAGCTTCTAACACATCAGCATGGGTTGCAGAGGCGCCGATAGCGTTGACAATCCCCTCGCCGACACGGGCGATGATCGTCTCTTCGGTTGCTCCTCCCACAAGCTGTTTGATATTTGTGCGCACTGTCACACGAGCACGGCAGAGGAGCTGTACACCGTTTTTAGCAACAGCAGTGATATATTGACCGGGCTCGGGGCTAGGACAGTCGATCACCTTCGGATTGACAGAGGTACGGACGGCATCGAGAATATCGCGACCAGCAAGGTCGATGGCTGTCGCTTGGCGCCAATCTAGAGGAATATTCGCTTTGTCAGCTGCAATCATAGCGCGGACAACTTCGAGAACCCGCCCTCCAGCCAAGTAGTGGGTTTCAAGATCGGGGACCGAGATGCCCTGGAGACCAGCTTTATAGGAATTGATGCGTGCGTTGACAATAACGATGGGAGGGATTTTACGCAGGCTCATCCCAATGATATTGAAGAAGGCTATGGGCGTTCCTGAGACAAAAGCTTGAAACCAGAGTTTTACATACTTTCCGACAACGATGAAGAAGATCAGAAGTATGATTGCAAACAAGATTATTAGTGCATAAAGTCCAATGTCAGTCATGATCTATCCTTACTTTGTATTGAGCGCCTTCGCCGCCGATAACCTTAACGGATTCCCCTTTTTTTATGTAAGAACTTTCGGATAGGGCTTGATATTGTTTTCCATCAATTTCGATATGTCCTGAAGGCTTCAGATTACTGAGCGCCTTGCCACTCTTACCGATTAATTTTTCGTCATAGGTCGATGCTACATATCCTGACTGCTCATCGGAGGCAAAAAATGAGGGCTTCTGTTTTAACTTCCAGAGTGCAAATCGGATGGTGAAGACCAGTAGAAATGCGAAGACTAAGAAATAGATGAAGATCATATAGATATGGGTCTGCTCCCAGATGAAAAGTCCTAAACCGGTGAGTAGCAAAATGCCACCGAGAATACCGAGTATCCCACCTGGCACAAAGAACTCAAAGTAGATGAGAAGAAGTCCAATTATACCAAGGCCAATCGCAACGATCATGAATCACTCTCCTCTTTTTCTATCGGCTCTACGACCACTTTATTTCCTTCTATTCGGAGCACCTCAACTGCAACATTTGCCTTCAAAAAACTCCCCTGAGTGATGGCGTCGAAGAGCTCCTCTCCGATCTGCACCTTTCCAGAGGGGCGAAGAGGGGTAACGGTCTCACCATGAGCCCCCTCTTTTGGCATCATTGAGAGGGGAATCCCTGAGACATATCCCTCGCTTCTATCCTGTTCTCCCCTCAAGACAAGTTTCGAGAATCTGAAGTAGCGATGGGAGAAGAACTTCGCAAGAATGATGATCACAAGGATGGCAAAGATGAGCGCTCCAGAGAGCCAAGCTAATCTCTCAACAAAAGCTTCACCAACAAGTCGAAAGGTCTCTGGATCAAAAATGTTGAATGAGCCGAGTCCTGGAAGCATTAGGGCGAAGAGACCGACGATCATAAAGATGATTCCCAGGATGCCAGCCACACCAAATCCCGGAATGACAAAGAGTTCTAATGCTAAGAGAAGGAGTCCCACTGCGAGGATGATGACTTCAATCCAATTGATCGCTTGGCTGGCAAAACTGGAGAGCAAAATGAGAAATAGACAGGCGAGTCCGATCGCCCCGGGAATTCCAAATCCCGGAGTGTTGATCTCAATATAGAGACCGAGAACAAGGCCGATAAAGAGGAGCGAAGCGACGACTGGGTGAGAGAGAATCGAAAAGAATCCAACGCGCCAATCTTTAAAATCGACAATAACGGCGTTAGGTATCTTTGCAAGATAGGGCTGCTGAAAGAGCAGCATTTTTTCCGCCGGCCAAGCGCCCGCCTCTCTCTCTGCCTCGGTAATTGGAGGGAGTGAGCGCTGCTCCACCTCAAAGTCGGCAACTCCATAGTCGATCAACTGCCTGGCATTGAGGGTGAGCAGCTTCCCTTTTCCTGTGATCAGACTATCTGAATTACGCATTTCATCCTCATCGCGCAGTTTAACCACTTGGTGGTTGCGGATCACTAGGATGATATCCTTATCGACCATCGCCTCTGCAATCAGAGGGTCTCTTCCGTAAAATGTGGCGAGGTTGGCAAACTCCGCGCGCAGGGCTGAATTAACTTTCTCCGAAGCGGTGACGGCTTGCCCTCCCTGCGCCGCTATGACGGGTTCCGCCGCTCCCATGATCGAGTTGGGCTCAATAGCGATAAAACGGCAGGAGTAGGCGAGCATCGCTCCAGCTGAAACGGCCCAATCATGAATGAAGGCTACCACGGGAATATTGTATTGAATGTCGAGCTTCTGCAAAAGATCTACAATCTTTAATGCTGCAAAAACTTCTCCCCCAGGAGTGTTGAGATCGAGCACTACGAAGCGTACTTTCCGCTCTACAAACTCTTTGAGGGCAAACTTTAGATAGATATAGGTCGATTGATCGATCGATCGATCACTTCCGACGTGAAGATAGCCAACGAGATTCTCTTCGCTCTCGCTATAGGAGATATATTTCTGAAGTTGCTGGGTGAGATTCTCCTTCGTCATGATCTGGCTGACGACTACATCTTCATCTGCTATGACGCTATCGACCAATCCGAGTGATTGGATCCCATTTAGATTGAGGATGACTGGATCGAAGCGTCCCGCCTGACTCTCCCGCTCGATCTTTGCATCGCCATCGCCAAAGAGGAGCTTATAGTGGGGGTCTGTCATCGCATTGGCGAGCTGGTTTAAGGTCGCTGCTTGCCTCGTCTTCTGGTTGATCAGCGATTTGACGGCGCTTTGAATCCCGCTAGACTCCATATGCTCTTCCACGCCATAGGGGATATCTCCCCATGCGACGAGAGGTGTGACAATGAGTTTATCTGCTAAAAACGGGAAGATTGCCGCAGGCCCCACCGCTTTTCCTTGGATATAGACGATGATAGAGTGCTCACCCTTCGCTTTCAGGTCATAGATCTGCTTTGATAGGGCTAATACTTCATGGATATCACCAGATGAGGAGTTGACCTGAATGACAATCTTCTCCTCCGCCTCTCTCATCTGCTCCTCTGCAGAGGCGATCACTTCGCTTCCAAGATAGCCCTTCAGTGAGATGTAGCTATCCTGCGCAAAGAGGGCAAACGAAAGAAAAATGGGAAGTAGCTGTTTTAACATTGCTCTATAAATTCCAAAATCAACTCTCTTGTCCGCTCCAAGTTTTCCTCTGTATGGACAGAAGAGATGAAGCACGCTTCGTACGGTGAGGGTGAGAGATAGACTCCCCGCTCAAACATAAATCGAAAATACACCTTAAAGCGCTCCTTGTCCAGCTCCAATAGATCTTCAGAGGAGGAGACGCTCTTTGGCCCCCAGAAAAGGGTGAACATTCCACCCACCTCTTGCAGGCACGCGGAGAGATCTTTTTCAAGGAGCGCACGCTTTACAGGCTCTGTAATTATCTCGCTCTTCTTTCGTAGCCTCTCATAAAAACCCGGCTGCTCTGCTAATTCAAGAGCGGTGAGCCCCGCTTGCATCGCCACTGGATTTCCTGATAGAGTTCCCGCCTGGTAGACCCCCCCTATTGGCGCTAGCTTCTGCATAATCTCCCGCCTTCCACCAAAAGCGGCGGCAGGGAAGCCTCCACCGATAATCTTTCCAAAGCAGATCAGATCGGGCGTAATCCCTACGATCTCTTCTGCCCCTCCATATCCCACGCGAAACCCAGAGATCACCTCATCAAAGATAAGGAGCGCCCCGACTCTCTCCGTCTCCTCTCTCACTCTCTCCAGAAATGCTGGCGATGCGGGGACGACCCCCATATTCGCTGCTATCGGCTCTACAATCACAGCAGCAATCTGCTGAGAGGTGACGGGGTCGCGCATCACTTCGGTGAACTTGAGAAGGTCGTTATAAGGAAGAGTTAGAGTGCTTTTTAGGACAGCATCAGGGATGCCTTCAGGAGAGCTCTCTGCGAGGAGGGCATCAGAGTGGCCGTGATAATTCCCCTCGAATTTGATGATGAGCGGGCGAGAGGTGTAGCCCCGTGCTAGACGCACTGCTGACATCGTCGCTTCGGTCCCAGAAGAGACAAAACGGAGCTGCTCAGCTGAGGTAGCAGTGCAGATCTTTCTAGCCAGCTTCTCCTCGATCTCAGTGGCACTTCCGAAGGAGCTCCCCGCTCTTACCCTCTCGCACGCCTTTCTAACGATCTCAGGATGGGCATGGCCATGCAGTAGCGCCCCCCAGCTCATGCAATAGTCGATGAAGCAGCGGCCATCCACATCGGTGATCGTATCTCCTCGGCCACTCTGAGCGACAAGAGGGCCGACTCCTAGCCCCCCAAAGGCTCGGACTGGCGAATTGACTCCTCCGCTGATCACTTCCTTCGATTTTTCAAATATTTCCTGACCTTTTAATCGGTTTAAAACAGCCATTGTTCGCTCCTTTTTCCAACACTATTAAGAAAAAAAACATTTTTTGAAAGAAAATTTCAGAGCGTTACTATTCAATATTTTAGAGTGCATCTTAGTTAAAATCATAATTTTAATTGAGTGCACTTTGTTATTTACTAGGCAAATAATAGCTATTATCGTTATATTCATAAGTGCAGGTAGAGATCGTGATAATAAAATCTGACTAATAAATGCGGCTCACTGAAATGTTATAAGATAAAATTTGAGAGGTTGTTTTATGAGTGCTTATTGTGGTTCTATAGCTGCGCGGCTACAAGATGGAATAGATAGGAAGCATAGTGCTGAGCTTGGAGGTCATGGTGATACGATCAAAAAGGTCAACTATCAACTCCGTCACATCATTCAAGAGCTAAAAGTCGATTTTACCAAAAAGTTACATGAGAGGGACGAGTCGGGCAAAGAGCTCAAAACTTTCGATCTCACGGAATATGTTGAAAAATTTAATGAACTTCGAGAGATCTACCATGAGTATATGGTATCAAGTAGTGAGAATCTCGATGGTAAAGATATCAAAATCCCAGAACTCTTTTCTGGTGATCTAGGCGAGGTTTCCAAAGCAGATCTAGAGAAAATTCTACAAAAGATTGGAAATGTCGAGACAGGCCACAAGGATACAGTGACCGATATCACTCAAAAGCTCTATCTAATCGGCCAGCTCTTCATCACCATCACAGACATTCTGCGTAAGATGGATGAGGGACATCGTCGAGGTATGGAGAGAATCGCTGAGAGAACGGGGTCACGATAATGGTCACTACTAAAGAAGGATCAATGGCTGTTGATCGGCCTTCATATCCAATAAGCGAGACTCTTCGCAAGGTTAATCAATCTCAGGATCGACGGTTAGTTAACCTAAGAGAGCTCGATCGAGATGAACCAGTGCGCGACTTTGGGAGACGCACGAAGGAGCTCTTTCCCCAGATTGAGGCGTCAGAGACGCTTCCTGAGACGG
>JAAKFF010000034.1 GCA_011065165.1 Chlamydiota bacterium | reverse complement strand
CTTCTTATCTGGGCGGAGGCTCTCATCGAAATCAAGACGATCTGCCACTGTGGAAGTAAGGCGACGATGAACATGCGTATCGATGAAGAGGGGAAGCCCGTCAGAGCGGGAGAGCAGGTGCATGTAGGGGGTAATGAGAAGTACCTCTCAGTCTGCATGAAACATTTTAACGAGATGGTGGGGTCGATCGAGGACTCTGCCTTTGACACAACGGAGGTAGAGTGATGTCAAAAAAAGCGCTATTACCTTGGATTGTCTGTTTCTCTGCTTCACTATTTTTCGCCTATGAACTTTTGCAGTTGCATGTGATGAACGCCCTCTCGCCGATGTTGATGCGAGATCTGGGGCTCAATGCCACACAATTTGGGACGCTAAGTTCGACCTATCTTTTTGCAGATGTGATCTTTTTGCTTCCGGCTGGGATTCTTCTCGACCGGTTTTCAGTGAGAAAGGTGATCTTAGTGGCTCTCTTTTTGTGTATCTTGGGCACTTTGGGATTTTGCCGCGCCCACACACTCGGCTTTGCCTGCCTCTGCCACTTCTTCTCAGGAATTGGGAATGCCTTCTGCTTCTTAAGCTGCATGACGCTCATCTCCCGCTGGTTTCCGAAGGAGAAGCACGCTTTCGTCATGGGGCTCATGATTACCGTTGGGATGCTAGGTGGGGTGATGGCCCAACTACCCTTCTCACTTCTTGCCCAGCACTTTGACTGGCGCAGCGCCCTCTTTATCGATGGATTGATCGGCCTAGGAGTCTTTGCACTTATCTTCATCTTTGTGAAAGACGCTCCTAGAGACGGCGCAGCCGTTGAGAGAGAAGAAGCCCTTCCTTTTTGGACAGGGATAAAACGCTCCGTCCTCAATGTACACAACCTATGCTGCGGGCTCTATACCGGATTTATGAATCTTCCCCTTATGATTATCAGTGCGGTCTGGGGGACTCTCTTTCTCACACAAGTCCATCAGATCCCTCTAGTGAGATCCTCCTTTATTGTAAGCATGATCTGCATGGGAACTATCGTTGGCTCCCCCTTCTTTGGCTGGTTTTCCGACAAGATAGAGCGCCGTATCACTCTAATGGTTTTTGGCGCAATCGGATCGATCGGAGTGATGTTACTTATCATCATGCTACCAGCGCCTAGTGAAGGGATGCTGATCGCTCTATTCTTCCTCTTGGGAGTTGTGACAAGTAGCCAAGTCTTAGGCTATCCTGCCATCACCGAAAACAATCCCCCTGAGCTAACAGGCACTTCGATGGGAATCGCCGCCTTGGTCATCATGGGGATGCCAGCTATCATCCAACCCCTCTCAGGAAAACTCTTAGATTGGGGGTGGAGTGGGACGATAGTAGATGGTGTGCCACTCTATGCTTCTAGTGATTTCATGACCGCCTTTTCAATCTTTCCCTTTGGCTTCCTGCTAGCTCTTGTAGCCCTAATGAAAGTGAGAGAGTCTCGCGCAAGAGAGGAGGTCACCCTTCAAAAAGCCTAACGCGCAATTTACGTCATCTATCGGAAAATCTTTCCTTCGAGAGCGTCTACCCGGTCTGGTGAGAGATGCAGGCTAAACGTGAACATTGGAAGTCGAGAGTAGGGTTTATCTGGGCCGCTGTCGGCTCTGCAATTGGACTGGGGAGCATCTGGCGCTTCCCTTATGTCGTTGGAGAGAATGGAGGGGCGACCTTTGTTCTTCTCTACCTGGTCTGTCTCTTGCTCGTAGGATTCCCAGTCCTCATCTCTGAGATCTTGATCGGTCGGAAGGCGCAGCTCAATCCCTCTGGCGCCTTTAGGGAGATTGGGAAGAGCAAGTCGTGGCAAAAAATTGGGAAGATGACCGTTCTAACGGGCTTTCTTGTGAGCTCCTTCTACTGCGTCATCGCAGGTTGGACGTTGGGCTATCTCCTTCAAGCACTCTTCGGAAAACTTACCGATTTTCAAACTGCTAGCGAAGTATCGAACCATTTTCAAGCCTTTAGCGCATCGCCCCTCTTGGGGCTCTTCTCCGTTATTGGCTTCTTAGCTCTCTCTACATTTGTACTCTATATCGGCGTGCAGAAGGGGATCGAAGCGATCAATAAGATCATGATACCGCTCCTCTTTTTTCTCCTCATCTTCCTAGCAGTGAAAGGGTTCATGATGCCCGGAGGGGAGCGAGGGGTCACCTTTCTCTTCAAACCAGAGTGGTCGGAGATTACGCCCACGGCAGTGCTACTCGCCCTGGGCCAAGCCTTCTTTGCACTCAGTTTAGGACAGGGTACGATGGTCACTTATGGCAGCTACCTGGGAAAAAAAGAGAATGTTCCGGGTACTTGCTTTCCGATAGCGATCTTTGGGATCTGTATCTCGCTGCTCGCAGGCGTTGCTATCTTCACCATCGTCTTCTCTGCTGGTCTCGCTCCTACTTCAGGGGTGAGCCTTATGTTTCAAACTCTGCCTATTGTTTTTTCTCAGATTCCTGGAGGGTACTTCCTCTCTGTTCTCTTCTTTCTACTCCTAGTCATCGCTGCTCTCACCTCCCAAATTTCTGCGATGGAGCCCCTCATCTCCTACTTCATTGATAGTCGGAAGTGGAAGAGGCAGCGAGCCGTAGTCACCACAGCCCTCTCCGTTTTTTTACTCGCGGTTCCTTGTACTCTCTCATTTGGACCTCTGAAGGGCTTTACCCTCTTCGGAATGAACTTTTTTGATCTACTCCTCTTCCTCTGCCTCAATATTCTCATTCCACTTGGTGGGTTAGGAGCTGTAATTTTAGTTGGGTGGTGGTGGGGCTTCAGAAGCGCCTTTCCACACCTAAGAGAGGGTGCAGAGAAGCTCTTTAGAGACTTTCCAGTTTTGAAGTGGTACTTTCAGATTAGTATAAGGTATATCGCACCGATTATTATCGTAATTGTGATGCTAGATGTTTTGGGCGTATTTTAATCTAATAGTCGATCGCGACTGATAGAACTCCGCTATAAAATTGAGGGGTGTTTTTGCCAGCAAGGGTCACCCACACCCCTCCGATAATGCCGATCCTCTCGCTGAAGTTATATTCAATGGCTGGTGCGAAAGTGATCTGCACTCTCACAGGGTTCCCTACCTCTGCAGCTTCGCATCGCTCATCTCTCCCTCTCTCTCCAGAAAAACGGTCTTCGAGATCGAGTCTATATAGAGTATCGAAAGCGAAGACCCAATTCTGAGTGATCGTATACTCCCCAGAGAGAAAAAAATTAAAGCTGTCTCCCAAATGAGCTCTACCATGAGTGTCGGATGCGCCACCATAGATGCTGAGTCCATCGATCTGGGCATGTGTGGAGAAGAAGAACCATCCAAGCGACCAGCGGAGCCTGAAATAGTGCTCGGCTGCCATTTTAAAGAGTTTTTGGAAGGTGAAGTTGACACCCGTTCGATAGGAGCCTTTGCCATTTCCATCCGTCTCATGCTTTTTGGGATTAAGTTTGTCATATTGACCCAAGGGAAAGAGCTCTTTCAACATAATCCTAAGGTCAGGTATCCAGCTTCCCTTCTTATCCCTGAGAGCCTGGAATCCGAGGAAGAGAAGGGCGTCCTCTAAACGCACGGAGGAGGATCCCTGACTTGTGGTATAGGAGAAGGATGGAATGAACTCTATATCGATAAACGAGCTGAGGCCATAGGTGACATCGACGAGAGGCTGAATAATCCAAGTATCCGGTCTATCGCGACGCTTCCAACTATTATCAAACTCTCCAAAGTTGTTTATCACAAAAATATAGGGCTGCCATGAGACCTCTCCTTTTGCATTGGTTACGGCACTTGGAATGAGCAAGGGACCTGTGAAGTAGGGCTGGCTCCATAGTTGGTCTGTTGAGGGTGCAGCCCAAAGGGCTAATGGAAGTAAAAAGATCAAGATTTTCTTCATTTAACCAAAGTGTGACATAAAATGATTTTTTTTCTGAATCATTTCTGGCGCGAAAAATCTTAACGCTCTAACATTAGAGGCAAACCCCCTTTTTCTTGCAGAGGCCCTGGGATGTTTAAGCAGATTTTAACTCTTTTTCTCGCTCTCTCAGCGCTCTCATATGCCCAGATAAAAGAGGGGACGGATGAGCCCCATCACATCCGCATTTTAAAGCTACTTCCCTACATCGTCCATCCCCCACTTGTTGACCCATGTCTTCCAGAGGAGTTTACTCTGGGGCAGAAGGAAGATGATCCCTATTTCTCCTCCGGCTACTATTGGGGACCGAAGGGAACATTAAGCGACTACTTCGACGATTCGGCTACCCTTAAAGGGTGTCTGATTCGTGCCCAGGTCTCCACCAAAGTCACACAACTCGGACTTGATCGCTTCTCTTGCGACGGAGAGCGTCAAAATCTAGTGGCAGCAGGTTTTACTGAGATAAACGTGATCCGCGGAAAGTGGGATATCTTTCCCTTTCGTAAGCTCCATGCAAAGGGGCTACGAGGGCGTCACACCTACCAGATGTGGGTAGGTCTGAACTCCGAAGGTGGAGCCACGCTCCTCTTCCAATTCATCTATCCCGACTATCTAAATGAGCCGACGCAGAACCAGAAGGGAATCTGGGAAGATTTCGTCCATAAAACTTCTCTTCTTAGCCTCAATGACCTCTTGGTAGCTCATGGCATTCACATGAAAAATGGCTATACCGAGACCAGCGGGATCCATGAGAGAGTGCGCATCTCCGTAGAAAAGAGGCGCTTTGATCAGAAGCTTTTCATCACTATCGAACCCCTCACCGATATCAAAACCCATGTAGAAATCGAGGGGCTTCATGATATCAACTTTCTAAATAAATTTGCCACTGGGCAGCCACTTGTAGAAATCGACTCTCTCATCACAGAGAGCGGGGGAGAGACCATCTCCGAAAAGGTGCGCGTTTTATATAATATCGTCGATCACTTCTCCTTCACTCCAGAGATGCTCTCAGCAAATCGTTTCGAAGAGAATCAGGACTACATTCTCTTCCAATAAATCTGTGGATTTTCTTTACATAAGAATTTTATTAATAGATCCGTCGGGGATTGCATCCCCAGCTGCCCCTTACTTTCAGTTTGGGTTGCATGTTCCTTCGCAGGACAAGTTTTATCGGGAGAAAGAACACCTCGTCCCTCAGGGCGGGGTTCACTCATCCACTGTTGACCTCTGATAAAAATGTGAATTAGGCAGGTTCTAGGTCTGCAGTGGCAGCGGGCTTTTCGCTCTCGGCGCCCTCTTGCTCGGCATCCAGGGCAGCTTCCTTCTTGATGAGTTCGCCACTGAGAAAGCGAACAGAGTAGCTCCAATAGAGTGCTACGCCAATCACAATGGGGATAAGATAGGGGGTAATTACAAGGACCGAACCTGTGCCCATCACTGCCATGATGGAGATCTGTAACCAAGAGGAACTTGACTTTCCAAATCTCGATCCCACCATGTCGATGGCTGCTTTTCCTTTAACTTTTGATTCCTGGTCTAGAGGGATGTAGGCCATCTCTTTGGTCGAATCGAAGAAGGAGTATTTAACGACTTTACTGATGATATTTTGAAAGGCTCCAAGAAAGACGATAACCATGAGAGGAGTCGACCCGAAAATGGAGGAAAAAGGACCAAGATATTCTTTGAAGTAAGAGAGCAGGAAGAAGAGTCCTCCCGAGACTCCGACTATAATCGGAGTGATCTGTGCACTAAAGTGCCAGCCGAAATGGCGGAGAAAGTTTCCACCCAAGAAGAGAACGGTTACCAGCGCCACAACTCCTACAATAAATGTGAGCTTGGCAACGAACGCCTGGTACATCACTGCAGAGGGATAGAGCTCCTTTAAGTGGGCTTTCCAGGTCACTTCAACCATATTGATTGTGAGGGCACATCCGATCACCATGACAGCAATGGTAAGAAGATATTTTGAGGAGAGGATGTGCTTAATGCTCTTGCCAAGGGAGAGTTTTGTCTTTTCATTGACACTTCGCTTCATGATCGAAGGGTCGAAATAGCGGGTATCTGTCAGAACATAGCGGTTTATCCACCAGTATAGAACGATGATTAATACCCCGCAGACGAGGACATAGGAGAGTAGGACCTGCAATGTTGGGGTGAAGTCCTGCCCTTGGAACTTGTTTAGGTAGTAGAGTACGAGAGGGCCTGCAACGACGGTCGCTAGGTCTCCCGCTGCGATGAAGAGGGTGTAGGTGCGCCTTGATTCTTTAACAAGGCAGATGTGGTTAACAAAACCCCAGTATAGGATAAAAATGACCACTTGGGCCCACAACTCTGCGGTGACGAAGAAGAGAGAATGGATCCAATTCCGATAGACAGAGATCCAATGGGAGTATTTCACACCGAATTTTTGAGTGAGCCAATCCGCCGATTGATGGGGGGTGATGCTGTCGGCATTTGGATAGAGGACAAAGCCGTAGAGGAAGATGATCACCATGAAGATCGTGATAATACCGTAGAAGAGGGTGGAGCGCTTATAGTGGTTGCTGAGTTTCGAGTAGGCGATGGCGCAGAGGAGGGAGAGGGGGAAGACCAGCCACCCTTTAAGAACGGGGATCACCTCAGCACCAGAGTGTTCTGCAGTGACAACCAGAGTATCTTTCATACAGGTGAGGGTGGCGTAGACCATAGAAGCGAGAAATTTTAAAGATAGGAGAGGTATGACCTTTTTGAGTTCATTACGATTAACAGGCCAGATTTTTCGGATCCAAGAACTTTTAGTCGTCGCTACAGCCTCTTCCATATATGCCATTTTAGGGGCATATTATAGCCGAAAAAAAAGAAAAAGCAATAAAAAAAACGAGCAATTTTTTTTTTGAGGCGCTTTCTTCTTGCATGATTTTCTCCATATCAGCGATCTTACTAAGGATGTTTAAGAGAAAAGTTTATTATGAAGCGAAATCTGAGCTATTAGAGGAACTTCTTGAAAATGCGGGGAGTGCCACCCACCAACCCCCACCGCCTGCTCAAGGGATCCCCAGACGCTGGCTTCCTTCGTGGATAGGCGCGGTCCTCAAATGGAGCTTCCTCCCCTTCGTCCTCACTGATCTTGCCATGCAACGTCTCGCTCGCTCAATCATCCGGCCCCCTTTCAAAAGGGAGGGCTCATGCAAAAGGCGGGGGAATTGCTGCCACTATGTCCTGATCCAGCACTCAACCAATCTCATCGGGAGGTGTTTCAAATTTTGGTATACTCAAGTTCACGGATTCTACCTCCGATTTAAAGAGCCGCAGCTCTATGAGGGCAAAGAGATGCATGTGATGGGGTGTCGCTATCTCCAAAAAGATGGCTCCTGCGGACAGTACCATTTGCGCCCGATTATCTGCCGGCAGTGGCCCATTGTGGAACACTTTGGCTATCCTAAGATTCTTAAAGGTTGCGGATACCGCTCCAACCCGCCCTTTCCCTTAGACGGCCCTGAAGACAACCTATCAGAAGGCAGGTCCAAGCTTAACATTCTCGATTGAGCTAAATCCTACTTTTTTCTATGATCATTTTTAAATTCTAATGAGGAGAATTCTTATGACATTCAAACAACCTGACCTACCCTATGATTTAAAAGCACTTGCTCCCTTTGTCTCGGAAGAGCAGATGCACTACCACTTTAATAAGCACCATGCAGCTTACTTTAAGAAGTTGAATGGACTGGTTGAAGGAAAGCCCGAGAGCGACCTCGATCTCGAGGAAGTAGTGAAGCAATCTTCTGGCGGGATGTTCAACAACGCTGCTCAAGCCTGGAACCATACGTTTTTCTGGGATTGCATGTCACCAAACGGTGGCGGTAACCCTAGCGGTGATCTTAAGAGTGCCATTGAGCGAGACTTTGGAAGTATGGACGAATTTATGAAGAAGTTTTCTAATGCAGCCGCCACACTCTTCGGATCTGGCTGGGCATGGCTTGCAACAGATGGCCAAGGAAAGCTTGAGATTATGGCCCTTAGCAATGCCGACACCCCTCTCAAACATGCAAAAACACCTATTCTGACGCTCGATGTCTGGGAGCACGCTTATTACATCGACTATCGCAATGAACGGCCTAAGTTTATCGAGCAGTTCCGCGATGTGATCCATTGGGACTTTGTAGATAAGTGTTATCAGAGTGCTAAATGACCGAAAAAAGACGGCTTAGCCACCTTCTCGATGAGATTGAGAGTAGGCAGAAAATTCTCATTGAGTGCCATGAGTACTACTGCGGCCTTGAGAAGAAAATTGAGAAGAAGAAGGAACATCTCGCAAACCCCGAAGATTATGAAGAGCTCGAGCAGACCATTGCCGTGCTCAATCGGGAGTATGATGAGAAGAGCGACCGTCTCCATGAAGAGCTCAACGCTGTCTTAATCGAAGGGCACGATCTAGCAGAAAAAATTGGTCATACTGTTGCCCATGACTTCAAACAATTATGGGACTATATGACCAATTCTGCGCGCGGAGAGGTCAAATTCGACCACGTCCAGCACGCCACTCAACTCCTCAGAAAGGAGCTACTCTAGCACTTCCTAGGCAGGATGAAAGTCTGGGGCTATATGGTTGACTCTTCAAGGTCGACTCTCTTTAACACAAATGCTTTTGCCCTGAGGGGCATGTGACTTTGCGTTAAAGAGCCAATTTTTCAAAACATCTTCAAAAATCAACTAATCTGGAGTTTTGCAAGTGGCTCCTTGTTAAATTTAATAAAGTTCATTACAAGGTGCTTGATGAGGTAGTACGAAAAGTAGAGAGGATCGATCGGATTTTTAAAAGCACGGTAGCAAGTTTACTTTTTCCTCTCTTTTTTGTAACGTTTGCTTTTGGAAGCGATGGTTATACCCTTATGCAAAAACGCAGTTACGAAGTGCCCAACTCCCATGCAGTGCGCACCTATGAAGATAGTGTTCTTGATTGTGGAAAAGATGGTGAAGCCAACTTTACGATTAGCCTTCCAAAGCAGATTCCGAAGGAGGGGCTTCCCTCTATCATTATTGTCGGGGGACTTAAAACGGGACGGGAGAGTCTCCAATTTATTCCTGACCACGGCAACTACGCTCTTATCGCTTATGAGTATCCCTCTACACTTCAGAACTTGTTCAAAATCAACGTTCTATGGAATCTCTATTCCGTCCGCAAAGCAGCCCTTGAAGTGCCGCCTCAACTCATAGCAATGATTAAATATATACGGGAACAGCCATGGTTTAATAACGAGCCGATCAGTCTGATGGGATATAGCTTCGGTGCCGTTTTTGTCCCTGTGACCTATGTGAGAGCTCAAGAGCAGCAGATCGAGCTTGGACCGAGCGTGATGGCATATGGAGGTGCGGGCATCTACTGCCTCTTCAAAGCCAACCTCTCCCTTCCACGATTTCTCAGAGGGCCCGTAGCCTCCATGGCAGCCGCCGCATTTAAGCCCATCGATCCCATCATCTACGCTCCACAAATGAGAGGGGAGTTTCTAATCATTAATGGGAAAAATGATATTCAGATTCCTATGGAGTGCGCCCATCGGCTTCAAGAGCTCATTCCTCAGCCCAAAACCATCCTCAATCTGGAGACTGGACATATGCATCCAGATAACACAGAGCTTACCCTGCGTCTTATCAACATCAGCCGCTCCTGGATCGAAGAGAAGCGCTAATGTAGAGAGCTTCACAAGTCAGGGCTAACGCATTAAAATTTATCAACTCTCTATTGAGAAGGTCTAAAGATTATATGTTTATCTTAAGCATCGAACACCATACTTAAGACCAAAAAGACAACGCTCATCAGAATGTTTTATAGAGAACTTTTGTCGTAGTTCGAAACAGGATAACACTTTTAAGTGACCCTGTAGCGTAAGAGATCTTCCGATAGGAGAATAAAAACCACAGAGATCGCAGAGATCACAGAGAGAGAAAAGCATGCAACTCATAGAGTAGGCAAGCTTCATAGGCGGACTCGAGAAGGCCTTGAGCAAATCCGCTGTGCAGTTCAATTGCAGCACCAAATACTATGGGTTAAGAGATCCGATCCCTCTCTGTGGTCTCTGTGATCTCTGTGGTTGTTAATTTCTGTGTACCCCAAAGGTTCATAAGAAGGTGCTCCATTGTTACTTAAAAAGGCTAGTTTTTGAACCATGCCGGAATTTTAATGTGTTAGCCCTGCTTCACAAGTATTTAATATGTGAAATAATTTTCACTATTGGTATTGGGAAGATATGGCGAAGAAACTTGCGAAATATGCTAAGAGGCGCAATCTGAAGCGGTCGAAAGAGCCCAAGGCGAAGGTGAGCGCGTCGAAGGGGAACCCCTGCTTTGTGGTGCAGCAGCATGCGGCGCGGAGCATGCACTACGATCTACGACTGGAGGTGGGGGGCGTGATGAAGTCGTGGGCGGTGCCGAAGGGCCCCTCGCTCAATCCGAAGAATAAGCGGCTGGCGGTTCTGACCGATGACCACCCGCTCTCATATAAAAATTTTGAAGGGGTGATCCCTAAAGGGGAGTATGGTGCGGGTTCGGTGATTGTCTGGGATCGCGGTAAGTATCGCAATTTAAAGCCGGAGATCTCGATGAAGAGCGCCTTTCGAAAGGGTCACATTGAGGTCTTTCTTAAGGGAAAGAAGCTCTATGGCGCCTTTGCTCTGATCCGCTTTCGCGAGAAGAACTGGCTACTGATCAAGATGAAAGATGAGCATGCGAACCTGAGAAAGAATGTGGTGGCATCGGAGCCTCACTCTGTCAAGACGGGGAGAACGATTCGTGAGCTTTAAAGCCCCTATGCTGGCGACGCTGACGAAGAGGTACTTTTCCGACCCTAAATGGATCTTTGAGAAGAAGTTCGACGGGGTGCGCTGTATTGTGGTGAAGGATGGGGCAAAAGTCGCTCTCTATTCTCGCAACCGCAACCGGCTCAATATGAGCTTTCCTGAGATAGAAAAGGCATTTAAAGCGCAGCGGGGTTCCTTTGTTGTGGATGGGGAGATCGTAGCTGCGAGTTTCTCGAAGCTTCAGGAGCGGCTGCATATCAAAGACCCAAAAAAAGTAAAGCGCGGGATCAAAGTGGCGATCTATCTCTTTGATATTTTGAATACTGATGGTAGAGGGACGACGAAATTGCCGCTGATAGAGCGGAAGAAGATCTTGAAAAAGAGGGTGAAGTTTCAGGGAGGGATACGCTACTCAACCCATCGCGCATCTCATGGGGAGCGCTTTCTGAAGGAGGCGTGTAAAAAGAACTGGGAGGGGTTGATTGCAAAAAAGGCCGACTCAAAGTATCTCTCTAAACGGTCACGAAATTGGCTGAAATTTAAGTGCGTAAAAGGGGAGACTTTTGTGATCTGCGGCTATACGCACCCCCAAGGATCGCGAGTGGGTTTTGGGGCGCTGTTGATTGGATATCCTGGCAGCGGCAAGCTGCGCTACGCTGGCAAAGTGGGGACAGGTTTTAACGATGAGCTTCTTCATAAACTCTCAGCCCGGCTAAAACGTATTGAGCGGCAGAGCTCACCCTTTAAAGATCCAAAAGTGCCGTCGCGGGGAGTGATATGGGTGCAGCCGCGGATTAGAGCGCAGGTCGGGTTCACGGAGCGCACGAAAGAGGGAAGGCTGCGCCACCCACGACTCATTAAACTGGTAGGTTCAAAATGAAGACAAAGTTCACGAATGAGGATAAGATTCTCTTCCCGAAGGATAAGATCACTAAAGGGGATCTGATCGCCTACTATGCTCGAGTGAGTGGGCGTATGCTTCCTCTGATCAAGGGGCGCCCGATCAGCATGAAGCGCTATCCAGATGGCATCAAGAAAGAGGAGTTTGTTCAGAAGAAGGTGTCTGACTACTTTCCCGATTGGATCAAGACTAAGAGTGTCGGTAGGAAGGAGCAATCGTCCATCAAGATGGTTGTCTGCAATAATAAAGATACCTTGCTCTATCTGGCCAATCAGGCGTGCATCACCCCTCATATCTGGCAGAGCAAAATCGATGATCTCAAAAGACCGACGCGCATGGTCTTTGACCTCGACCCTTCGGGAAAGGATTTTGCAAGAGTGATCGAAGCGGCCAAAGATCTGCAGGATATCTTGGAGCACGACTACAAGCTAAAAACATTTGTGATGACAACGGGATCGAAAGGGCTTCATGTTGTCGTGCCGATCAAAAAAGGTCCCTCCTTTGAGGAGGTGCGCGGGTTTGCGCGCGATGTGGGAAAAATTCTAGTCGATGAGCTGCCAGGAAAGTATACGCTCAACCCTCGCAAGGCTAGCCGGCGCGGGAAGCTCTTCATCGATTACCTGCGAAATGGCTACGCCCAGACAGCTGTAGCTCCCTATGCGGTCCGCGCCCTCGACGGAGCGCCCGTTGCCACGCCCCTCTCCTGGAGAGAGCTCACAAGCCGTCTCTCCCCGCAATCTCATACTCTCAAGAATATAGGGAGAAGGCTCTCTAAAGCGGATCCATGGGCAGGTTTTGAGCGGGCAGCAAGAAAACTCAGAGTATGAAGGTGATCTTATTGAGCAGGGGGGAGAGCGAGAATGTGAAGATGCCCCCTGTCTTCCTATGAAGAAGGAGAATTTTCACGAGTTCGAAGCACATAAGTGGTTTAACTGGAAACTCTTTCATAATACTTACTATTATAACATATTTGATATTAAAGAGCCATTTGAAAGAATGCCCAGAAGAGGACTCGAACCTCCACACCTTGCGGCACCAGAACCTAAATCTGGCGTGTCTACCAATTCCACCATCTGGGCGGTGAAGTGCCTATCATTCTCACCAGCTCTCTGAAAATCTTTCGCATCTCTTTTCCGACTCATCCAAGAAGCTTTCTCAGAAAGGTAAGGAACCTTCCCTTCAAAACCTCTCTTGGTGCCTCGAAAAAGAGACTGCATAGCTTTTCTAAAGATCTAGTGCAGAATATAGACTTACATAAAAAATAATGCTTTTTAGGGGTTTTAGTCAAGTCAGCATCCAAAGAAGCGGTCACCAAAGTCGCCGAGGCCGGGAACGATGTACTTTTTCTCATCGAGACCTTTGTCGATGGCTGCAACGATCACCTTAGTCTCTGGAAAGCCCTTCTCTATCGCTTCGATCCCTTCTGGGGCTCCCACCATACCGACTACTGTGACTTTTGAGAGGTTGCCGCCCGCATCGTTGATTTTTTGCAGGGTGAGCAGGGTACTGCCACCGGTTGCAATCATCGGATCGAGGATGATAATCCGATCGTTTGGAGTGAGTAGAGGGATTTTTTCATAGTAGAGGTGAGGCTCTGCGTCGCTATCGCGATGGATTCCGATGAAACCGACACGTGCACTTTCAAAGAAGGGCATGAAGGAGGGGAGGAGCGCCATTCCAGCGCGCAGAATGGGGAGGAGGACGACATCTTGTGCGACTCTCTTGCCCATCACCTCTTCGTGAGGAGAGTGGACGCTCATCGGTTCTTCTAAAATGGTGCAAGCGATCTCGGCAGCGATGATCTTGGAGAGCTTGTCAGAAGCGCTCTTAAATTCTCCCATTGTAGTCTGCCTATCACGTAAAATTGTAATGAGGGACTCTTTCACTTTCGCCTCTCAAAAATGGGGGTGACCTTTACACCCTCTTCAGCAGAGAAAAAGAGCTGATATAAATCAATTTGTATGCTGTCCATATCGGCACATTAGCATAGTAGATAAGTTTTTAGAAGAAGTTTATTTGTCAGATCGGTACAATTTTCCGTCATGAAAAGAGACAAATTATCCTATCCCTTCTCATGGGAAGAGCGGCGTCCACTACTTCAAGAAGGCATCTTCTATGTGCCCGACTTTTATCAGGCGCATGAGAGGGATCTCTTCCCCTCTTTTGACTCCCTCTTCGGGAACCAGAACCCTGTCCACATCGAATATTGCAGTGGGAATGGAGAGTGGGTGGTCGACAAGGCGGTGAGCCATCCTGAAATCAACTGGATTGCTGTTGAGCAAAAGTTCGATCGTCTCTGTAAAATTAACTCAAAAGCACAAAATTGTGGCTTAGAAAATCTCTTCATTATCTCTGGGGAGGCGCTCACCTTCTCTAGAGAGTATCTGCCTGATGGCCAACTTGACGCTGTCTACGTGAACTTTCCCGATCCATGGCCAAAGGATCGTCATGCTAAACATCGCCTCATTCAGAGAGCTTTCTCAGAGGAGCTATGGCGCACAGTAAAAAAAGAGGGGAGCGTTACTCTCGTTACCGATGACACTCCCTATCTAGAGCAGATGCGCTATGAGATGCAAGAGTGGACTTCGAAACCCCCGAGCAGCGCAGCCTATGGAAGCTCCTATTTTGATCGGCTCTGGCGCTCCAAGGGATTAACAATTCACACCCTCTATTATGGTCGTTAACCACCGCGGCTTTACGCCGCTTCCCAACTCTCTCGCTCTTATGAAGCTCGATGCCACTCCCTCCTCGGAGTTGAAATGGGAGATCGACCCTCCTCCTGAGAATACGTTATGGGAGCTTGAGTTTGGGCCGCTCTCTCCTCGCACTCTCCCTTCGTTTAAAATTGCGGTTGAGCTCTTTGTGGAGAGTGTATGGCAGCACTATCAAGAGCAGACGCTCGGAGTGATTCTCTATCGCGGAGCTCTCCCCCCTTATGAGATCGAAATTCTCGCTGATATGCTCCATCAATTGGGGGCTCTGCTCCCCGATGAACTCCCTCCCTTCGCCCTCTTTGATCTAGAAGCTGAAGGAAGTTACTATGGGCAGCTCTTCTCTAAAGAGCTCTTTTCCCATATTCACCTCGGCTTCCGGAGCGGGCCATTTGGGGCGCTGAGATGGGGGAAGAAGCTAACGCCACTCCACCACGATGCTAAGCTTGGTCTGGTCCTTCCTCTGCGCTCTATGGTGGTTCAGGATGATAGGATCGATAGCTGTCTATCGGATCTGAGGAAGCGGAATATTCCCTATCGCCTGATCGCGGAGATGCAGCTTACTGAAGAGTGGGATGAGTTGGATGATCTGATCGTCTTCTCGTCGCTCCTCTCCAAACAGGGATTTCGCAAAGTTCAAGGATTTATTGCAGCAGGAGGAAGGGTGGTCGTGGTAGGTGAGGGGTTAGCTCTTGAACGAGAGATAGGATATAGGGAATTCGGGGCAGAGGGATTCGAACCCCCGACCTTCTGCTCCCAAAGCAGACGCGCTAGCCAAGCTGCGCTATGCCCCGACGGGAATTAATTATTAATTTTATCTATCTCTGTTATTAAGAGCAAGATATTTGACTTGAAGAAAATCGTTGGAAGTGAAAGACTTCTTCCTTGTAGTTGGATAATGAGGAATATGGTTTGAGTATTGAAGCAGTAGATGGAGATGTTGAGGAAGTTAGTATAAGTTTGGATGGAACTTATAGAGATCTCTTAAGTGATACGATCCACACCATCGCGCATTACTGCATCAAACCTTTCTGGTTTTTTGAGGAGAAGCTCCACA
>JAAKFF010000033.1 GCA_011065165.1 Chlamydiota bacterium | reverse complement strand
GTAAAGGTCTTCTTGGAGAGGCGCAGGGCGTCGACTAGATTTGAGAGGTTGCTGCGCATGAGTCCCACGGTGGCGCTCTCCATCGCCACATCGGTGCCGGAGGCGACGGCAAAGCCTACATCAGCGGTGGCGAGGGCTGGCGCATCATTGATCCCATCTCCGACCATGCCGGTCAGCAGTTTTTGCTCTTGAAGCTTCTTCACAAAGCTCGCTTTCTCCTCGGGAAGCACCTCTGCAAAGAAGCCGTCGACACCTAAACTATTTGCCACCTCTTCGACAACGGGTTTGCGATCGCCGCTAAGCAGATAGATCTTTTTTCCCATCTCTTGAAGCGTCTTGATCGCCTCGTGTGTATCTTTTTTGATCTTGTCGGAGAGGACGATATAACCGATGCATTTTTTCTGCTCTGCCAAGGCGACGACAATGCCCTTCTCTCTCTCTATCGCATCAGCGAAAGGGGCTAACTCCACCCCGCTAGATTTTAGAAAGTTCAAGGAGCCTAAAGTGAACTCTTTGCCGTTTTGCACTCCTGAAAGACCGCGTCCGCTATCTGATTTAAACGCCTCTACTTCATCGATCGATAGCTTCTTATCTTTAACGTAGCGAGTGATCGCTTCTGATACGGGGTGGTCGGAGTGGCGCGAAAGGCTTGCGGCTTTTTTTAGAAACTCCTCTTGCCCGATCTCGCTCTCTACGGAGAGGACACTGAGGGAGCCTTCGGTAACCGTCCCTGTTTTATCGACGATAATAGCGCTTAAGAGGCGCATTTTTTCAAGCCCCTCGGCATCTTTAACAAGGACTCCAATCTGGGCGCCGCGCGCGCAGGCGACCATAATCACTGTAGGAACAGCCAGCCCCAGAGCGCAGGGACAAGCGATCACTAGTACAGCGATGGCGCTGATCAGCCCCTCTTTCCAATCACCAGTGAATCCCCAGACAAAGAGGGTGATGAGAGCGATGGCTAAGACGATGGGAATAAAAATTCCCGAGACTTTATCGGCCAACTTCTGAATGGGGGCCTTCGATTTCTGCGCCTCTTCAACGAGTCGAATGATATGACCCAAGCTCGTCTCACTTCCCAATCTTGTCGCCTTAATTTCTAGGAGCCCCTCTCCATTTATCGTCCCGCTATAGGCGCGGTCGCCACTCTCTTTATGTTTAGGGATACTCTCTCCTGTTAACATCGACTCATCGACGTAGGAGGCTCCGCGTGCGACCTCTCCATCGACTGGAATGCTCTCGCCGGGACGCACTAGAACAATCTCACCCTTTTTCACCTGGTCGATCGGTAGATCTTCGATCTGATCTCCTCTCTTTACACGGGCGCTCTTCGCTTGCATTTTGAGAAGCGCCTTCATACCGCTCTGGGCGTTGTTCTTGGTGTAATTTTCAATGAGACGGCCGAGTAAAATCAGTGCAATTAAGACGGCGCTCGTCTCGAAATATAGATAGGCAGAAAAATGGAAAAGCATCGCAAAGAGGCTATAGAAGTAGGCGGCACTTGTGCCGAGAACGACTAAGACATCCATATTCGCGGAGCCTCCCTTAAGTGATCTATACGCCGCAAGGTAGAATGAGTAGCCGGCACCAAACTGAACGAGAGTGGCTAAGACGAGTTGAATGGTTGGGTGAATATCGAAATCCACTCCAAAAAATGAGGCGAACATGGGGAGAGTAAGGGGAAGGGCAAAGAGGAGGGCGAGAATTGTGCGCACTTTCAACCAGAGGTAGCCGCTACTCTGCTTCTCTTCATCTGGCTTAGAGGCGCGGTATCCGAGCTCGGTAATGAGCGCAGCCGCTCTCTCGGGGTCGATGCTCCCTTCAATAGAGGCCCTCCCCGATGCAAAATTCACCGAGCATGCTCTCACCCCCTCTTCTCTCATGAGCCGCTTTTCAATCTTCGCCACACAAGAGGAGCAGTTCATATTTTCGATCTGTAGGTCAAACTGCGCCATGCTCTTCTATATAGCCTCTATTTTTCAATAATTCAAGGATGCGGCGGTGTCCTGAGGAGAGGGCTTTTTTCTCTACCTCTTTATAGGAGACCCAGCTAAAGTTTTTAACTGCGCGGTGCTCTGCTTGAAATAGTTCGGGATAGAGGGTCGCCCTATAACGTGTAAAGCCGTGGGTCACCTCTGGGAATTTTTGCAGGGAGGTGAGTGAGAGGCCGAGAGCTTTTTCTAGATCGACGTTTCTATCGAAGTAGGGGAACTCCCACAGATCGGCCATCACCTTTCCCGCCTCGCCCTTTCTCATAAGGAGCTCTCTCCCAGTGGTGATGAGCGCAACAGCCCGATGGAGGGTTACGATCTCGGGGCGTTTTTTTCTGTTAGGAAGAAGCTCTGCTCTGCCCTCGCGGTAGGCGCTGCACCCCTCTTTGAGGGGACAGCTCGGGCAGGAGGGACGCTTTTGGCAGATCAGTGCTCCAAGTTCGATCAGCGCTTCCATGACAATCCACGGCTCTCTATCTGGAAGGAGGCTAAGGGTCAGCTCTTCTATTTTTTTCTGCGTCCTCCGCTTATCAACCTCCTCTTCAATAGAGAAATAGCGCGCAACGACCCGAAGTACATTGCCATCGATCGCTGGAGCCTTCTGTTTAAAGGCAAAGCTCAAGATCGCCCCTATCGTATAGGGCCCGAGCCCCTTGACCCGACTCAGCTCATCATATGTTGAGGGGAGCTCTCCCCCATGGTTATCGGTCAGATAGCGGGCTCCGCTATGAAGATTGCGGGCGCGGGAGTAGTAGCCCAAACCTTCCCACACTTTTATGACCTTTTCTTCCCTAGCTTCTGAGAGCGCCCGAATTGAGGGAAAGCTCTCCATCCACCTCTGAAAGTAGGGGATAACGACAGAGACCTGCGTCTGCTGAAGCATCACCTCTGAGACCCAGACCTCGTAGGGGGAAGGATTTTCCCTCCATGGCAGAAGGCGACGGTGTAAAAAGAACCACTCTTTGAGTTGTTGGGAAAAATTTTGCTTATTCATACTCTCACACTTAGCCAGAGTAATCTCAACCTGCATTTTACGCCAGATCTCGCGAAAAGCTACGCAGTCTGGTTTTCGAGTCGCCAAGTAAGGTCTCGAAGGCATTGTTTTCTAAACCTTTCCGAGAGAGCTGCTTGGATATATCGGGGATGCATCGGAATCCAGATGGGATAGATTTTCGCGATAGCTGGTGAGACTTGCAGGTCAATGGCACACTTCTTGCAACAGTTACTCATATAGGGAGGAAGTGATGTCAAATTTGGAAGCGTCCCATGAGCAGCTGCAAGAGGTTCTCAGAGAGGAGATCGCTCAACGTCAAGCGATCCTAAGTAACTTAAGCCAACAAGAGTATGTGCTACTCATCGGTGATCTGGCGCTTAAGGAGGAGCTCTGCGATCAGAACACTAAGCTGGTCCATCGTCTAACGATGATTATCAGAGAGCGGGGCGCAATAACGCGTCAGCTGCTTGATCTTCTTCCCCAGGGCAATTCTGGGCCCACTCTAGAGGAGCTCCTCGATCCACTCCAAGAAGTTGAGGCGGAGACGCTCCTTCTCTTTCACACTGTGCGTGCGCTTGTTGAAAAAATTCACAATGAGCACCTGCGCACAAAGACGCTCTACGAGATGATCGAGAGGGAGGGGTCGCTCAGTGTGAATAATCGCGCCATCCGTGCTCAGTTACTCTCTCCTCAAGAGGGCAAGAGACCGCCCTTAATCACTATCGACTATCCTGAAGAGAGTGAGAACGGATAATTTATTTTCTGTTAGACTCTTTCGATATGGATAGAATGAGAGCAGCGGGATTGATCTATGGGAGGCAGGAGCACCACCTCGACCATCTTGCACCCCTCTCTATCCAACTCGGGATTCCCCTTATCGTTACGGAGCCTCGTTTAGCGGAGCTCGCTAAGAGGCACTATCCGAAGCTTACGACGCTCCTCTTCGACTACGCGGAGATGGGCGATGCCCTTGTCCAGGGATATGATCTCATCTTCTCTTCGATGGCTCGAGATCTCTTCGATCAGATCGTCTTTATCGCTGAGAGCTTAAGGCAGAAGAGGGTTCAAACGATCTGGTGCCCTCATGGAAATTCTGACAAGGGGCACGCCTCCTATTTTATGGAGGGACTTAAGCGGGAAGAGGTTGCCCTAGTCTATGGTCAACAGATGGTCGACTTCCTCACTCTGAAAGGGGTCTATTCGTCTCTCAAATCAGCCATTGTTATTGGAAACTACCGCTATAACTACTACCTGAGTGCCGCCCCCTTCTATGACGGCCTCGTTCAGCGCGAGATCTCCTCGAAGTTGAAGAGAGGGAATCGCACTCTCCTCTACGCCCCGACTTGGGATGATGCAGAGAGCTCTTCTTCGTTCTATGAGGCGATCGACACTCTGATCGACCAAGTTCCCGATGAGTGGAATTTGATTGTAAAGCCGCACCCTAACACGCTTGAAACGATGGAGGATCCGGAGCGCTGGAGGAGCAGGGAGAACGTTCTGATCATCAAAGATTTTCCCTCTATCTACCCCCTCTTAAACTTTGTCGACGTCTACCTTGGGGACTTCTCCTCGATCGGATATGATTTCCTCACTTTTAAGAAGCCTATGTTCTTTCTAAAGAGCTCAGGTAGAAAGGCGACAGGTGACAAGGGGCACTATCTTCATCGCTGCGGCAGAGTGATCGAAGCAGAAAATTTTGGTGAGATCTTTTCGACGATTGAATCGAGCAGCAGTGGCAGCTATAAAAAAATCCAAGAGGAGGTGTATGCTCACGTTTTTGGAGAGGGCGAAGATGCTAAGGAAAAAATCAGAGAGGTCTATGGGCACAACCCATTCTAACTCGCTTTGCCTCTGTCTAGCGCCAGGTGACGCCGTCAACCATCTAGACCATCTTGTCGTGGTGAGTTACATCATGAACGTTCCCATCGTCACTGATGAAGCGAGCGTCTATGAATCCCTGAAGAGATACTACCCACAAGTCAAACCGATTTACATTAAGGAGCGTCAGCGCATCTTAGAATATCTCTCGGAGAGGTGCGATACGCTCTTTGTCTCGTGCGCCAACTACCGCCGCGATGTCTCGCCTCTTCTCGAGATGTTTTTTAATAAGGAGATGACCTTCTGCTATTGCCCCCATGGAAACTCTGACAAACCGATGACGCAGTTTGAATTGCAAAATTACTCTCTGATCTATGGCGACCAGATGGAAGATCGGTTAAATGAGATGGGCACGCTTCAAAACTTAGAGGCGTATGTGCGGACAAGCAACATCCGCTTTCCCTTCTATTGGAAGTATGAAGCGTTCTATGATCAAATTGCTGAGGAGGAGGTCTTCTCTAAATTTGATAAGAAGCAGCCCACTATTTTGTACGCTCCAACTTGGCAGGATATGGAATCTTCTTCCTCCCTCTTTGATGTGGGAATCCCGATCATCGATCAACTCCCCGACCAGTACAATTTGATCGTCAAACTCCACCCCTGGTTGCAGCACCACCATGCGGGCCATGTTCATCTCATTAAGGAGAGATATCAGGATAGAGCAAATGTGACAGTCCTCACTCTCTTCCCTCTGGTCTTGCCCCTCTTAAAACGTAGTGATATCTATCTAGGAGACTTCTCTTCGATCGGTTACGACTTCCTCTACTTCAACCGGCCGATGTTCTTCTTCGACCCCTCTGAAAGAGAGCGCTCTCGCGAAGAGTCAGACAGCCTCCACTCATGCGGAGTGGTCATCCCAGAGAGCGCCTATCAAGATATCTATGGCTTCCTTGAGAGCCATCTCGCTCAGCAAGATCGCTACAAACCCGCGCGAGAAAAACTCTATCATTACACTTTTGGGGAAGATCGCGACTTTGAGGAGTTGCAGAGAGAGATCACTGATAAGATCCGTGTTCGGGCACCAAGTAGCGACCCACTCTCATAAGAACGACATCGAAGAAGATAGCGAGCGCTGCAGCAGGTATGGTTCCTTCTAGAATCAGTCTTAGTTGCATCGTGTGAAGCCCCTGAATGATCAGCTCGCCCAACCCCCCAGAGCCGATGAGACTTGTGAGGGTGACCATTCCAATCGTCGTGACAAGGGCGATCCTGATTCCATTGATCAAGATGGGCATCGAGAGGGGGAGCTCCACATAGAAGAGAATCTGAAAGGGCTTCATTCCCATCGCTCGCGCCACATTCTTAACGTTGACACTCACCTGCTTAATGCCCGCGTAGGTGTTACTCATAATCGGCAGAAGAGCATAGAGAACCAGGACGATGACTGCGGGGACCTTTCCCGTTGTCGGAAGGGGGAAAAAAGCTCTTAACGCCGCCAATATCACAACAATCAGGGCGATGAGCGCAAGACCGGGCACCATCTGAATCATCGCAATAGAGCGGAGAATAAGGTGTGAGTGTCTAGCCTTTGAGCGGGCGAGGAAGACTCCTAGAGGAATGGCGATAAACATAGAGATAAAGAGCGTTACGAAGGTGAGCTCAAGGTGCTCCCATGTTTTGAGTAGTAGCGTATTCATAATGGCGCCTTGGGCTGATCCATGAGTAGAACTAGAACGGAGTCGAGAAGCCGCTCTTTTTTTACTTCGCCACACCTGGAAGTTCCCTCAAAGACGGGGAGAGCCTTCACCTTCACCTCTTTAAAGAGATCGAGCGCTTCAATAAAGGTTGTTCCAGGAGAGAGCCTTGGCAAGGAGTGGCTCACTTGATCGACGGTGGGGTCGATCACTTCGCTGATGGTCTTGGTTAAGAGGGAGAGTTGGAAGCGGTGCCTCCCTAAGAATTGATCGGCAAAGGCGCTTGGCGGATTCTCAACGAAGGCTCGAGGCTCTGAGAGCTGCACAAGCCTTCCATGGTCCATCAGCGCGATGCGGTCGCCTAGCTTTACAGCTTCAAAGAGGTCGTGGGTGACGATGACCACTGTCTTCTTAATCTCTGAGACGACATCCAAAAACTCTTTTTGGGTCTCTTCGCGAGTGATGGGATCGAGCGCACCGAAGGGTTCGTCCATAAGAAGAATCGGCGGGTCGGCAGCAAGAGCTCGTGCGACCCCAATCCTCTGCCTCTGCCCGCCACTGAGTTTAAGGGGAAATCTCTTCCGGTAGAGTGCTGGGTCCATTCCCATCATAATGAGGAGCTGGTCGATGCGCTCTTTGATCTTCTTCTCCGGCCACTTAAGCAGTTTGGGGACGATCGCGATGTTCTCTTCTATGGTCATATGAGGGAAGAGGCCGATCTCCTGCACAGCATAACCGATACTCCTTCTCAGGCTGATAGGATCGATCGATAAGATATCCTTCCCATCTACCATGATGGTCCCCTCTGTTGGGTCAAGTAGGCGGTTGATCAATTTTAAGGCTGTCGTCTTTCCACTTCCGCTCTTTCCAAGAATCACTAGGGTCTCTCCCTCTTTAATCTCCATGGTGAGATCTTGAACG
This sequence comes from Chlamydiota bacterium, assembly GCA_011065165.1. GTDB lineage: Bacteria > Chlamydiota > Chlamydiia > Chlamydiales > Simkaniaceae > JAAKFF01. Next base: position 8,278 of record JAAKFF010000033.1, on the reverse strand, counting down.
GCGGGCGCTCTATCGCTTGTGAACCTCTTCCAGACCCTTGTAAAGCGAATCATAACTCCTCTCCTTCAAACCGCTGGAGTGGAGGGAGCACAATGAGATCTCTCAAGTTATTTAAGTTTCCGGCGCAGAGCATCGCTTCAATTTCAAATGAGAGAGCCCCCTCTTTAAGGGGGGCGAGAGAGGAGACGACAGCTACGGGGAGGTCGGCAGGAAAGACTCCATCCATTCCTGTTGTGACAAGGAGATCTCCTCTCTCTATAAGAGGGAGTCTCGTCTGCTTATTCAAACTGTCAAAGGGCAAGCCGCTGCGCAATTCGCGTGCGGGCCCCTCTTCATCGGAAAAGTCGTAGTTAAAGCCTACCCCTTTGAGGAGAGAGGAGCAGCCACGCCAGATTGGCAGGCTCGTTCCATAGAGCTCTCCCTTTGCAAGATATCTCTCATCTGACTTCTCTTCGAGTCGCTCTTGTAATCTCCCCAGCGCTATAAAGGTCTCTTGAGGCTCTTCGCGCAGAGAGAGCTGTTGAAGAAGAAGTTTTATGAGATCGAGGAGCTCTCGATTCTCACTCCCCCCTCGCGCCACGCGGACAGAGGTGACAAGGGCTGAGTCTGTTAAGAGGCGGATACGGCTCTTTGATCTTCCAACATATTCGACAACGCCGATGAGATGTGGTCCCTTTAAAACGGGGCTGTTCACAGCAACAATCTTCTCTCCTAGCTCTTCATTCTCTCTCTCTCCCACGTCGATCCAGAGCGCTGAGTTCCAGCTAGTTGGGTCGCGATAGATCACCTCAGAATAGAGTGAGAGCAGCTCCCTATTTAGGAGTCTCTCAGCAGCATCACGTCGGCGCTTAAAGAAGGTCTCTGTTCTCTCCTCGTTGAAGGCTTGAAGCGTCTTTAGTTTTTTTAATTGGTGGTCAATTCTCTCATCTGAAAGGAGGCGTTTGCGGAGGTTGTGGTTCTGTTTTTTCAGGCGAAGGTTATCAAGTGCTAACTCCGACTCTGACGAGGCTCTCTCCCCCCCACCTATCCATAAAACAGAGGCGATAGTGACAGCAGAAGAGCGCAATCCCTGCGACCAAGCGTCAGGCAGATAGAAGATCCCAAATAAAAAGAGGGAGAGAAAGAGATAGGGGCGATATGTTTTCTGTCTCATCGGCTTGTCTTTACAATCGCTTCGATCACATAGGGTAAATTTTCTTCAGAGAGTCCCGTTAAGTTTACGCGAGAGCTATCCGTACAGTAGATGCCATACTCCTCTCTCATCCGCTCCACCTGCTCCCTCTCTAATCCGAGCATCGAGAAGAGGCCCAACCTCATTTTTAAGAAGCTGAATCTCTCTCTTCCAAACTGCGCAGTTAACGCATCGAAGAGTTCAGAGCGCATCTCCATAGCGCGCCTCCGCATCGCGTTGACCTCACCGATCCACATCTCTCTAAGGCCACTATCCTGCAAAATTATCGTAACAATTCCCGAACCATGCCGCGGCGGATTAGAGTAGTTGACGCGCGCTAGCCGTCTTATGACGCTCCCCACATTCTGGCTCACCTGTTCATTTTTCGATAGGATGGAGAGAGATCCAACTCTCTCACCATAGAGACCGAAGCTCTTTGAATAGGAGGCGGCGAGAAAGAGCTCATGGCCCTTCTCGGCAAAGTGGCGCAGTGCCCATGCATCTTCCTCAATCCCCCGTCCAAAACCTTGATAGGCGAAGTCAAAGAAGGGGATCAACTTCCTTTTGAGAAAGAGAGTGGAGAGATCTCTCCATTGAGAGGGATTTAAATCGCAGCCTGTCGGATTGTGGCAGCAGGTGTGGAGCACGACCACGCTTCTTTCAGGGATCTGCGCAAAGAAATTTAGCATACGCTCATGGTCGATCATATGCGTCTCTTTGTTGTAGTAGGGGTAGCGCTCGACCTTCATCCCACACCCTTCAAAGACGCCAATATGGTTGGGCCAGGTTGGATCAGAGACGTAGACTCGCTCTGTCACCTCCCTCTTTAAAAGTTCTCCACCGAGTCGCAGAGCTCCGGTCCCCCCGATACTTTGCGCTCCAAAGAGCCGCCCTCTTGCCTCCTTACAAAAAGCCTCACCAAAGGCGAGATCCTGCGCCACCTTGATAAAAGAGTCGTGCCCTCCTATGGGGAGATAGCCCTTATTCTCTTCAAGCTTCATGAGCACCTTCTCCGCTTCGGAGACGCAGCGCATCGTATGGTTCTTTAGATCTGATCCACGGTAGACGCCGACACCCAGGTCCACTTTATTTGGATTCTTATCCTTCTTATAGCGCGCAGCCAACCCAAAGATGGGGTCGGCTGGAGAGTGCTCTACCTTTTCAAATAAACTCATATTCTTTTAACCTTCATCTCTCACCATCTCCAGAAAAATCTTTTGCATCTCTTTTCCCAGAGCAGATGAGAAATATAGTTTTATTGTAGTCTCTGATTGAAAAAAACTCCCACAGAAATTATCATTATTTTCTCAATTCTTGGGGCGTTAGCTCAGTTGGTAGAGCGCAACGATGGCATTGTTGAGGTCAACGGTTCGACTCCGTTACGCTCCATTCTCTTTAGAACTCTATCGTCGCTTTGAGTGTCGCTCCATAGAACGCGAGGTCGTCTGCTTTCACTCCAATTTGCATGCGAGGCCTTCCCTCTACCTCTATCATCCGGTTCTGTCGCCAGTAGTACTCCGCCTCATAACCCAGAGCCAGCCCAAAGTGGGTGGCGGTTGAATAGATATCCCAGCCGAGCCCAACGAAGAAACTTAAATTCGCAGCGAAGAGGTGAGAAGAGCCCTTTAAATCGCTCTGTTTCACGTGCGTTTCTCCATAGAGAAGAGAGCCGGTCACCTCGGCAAGAAGGCTCGCCCCACTGAGTATATACCACTTAAGCCTCCCTCCTACGCGGGGGCCTATCCCATCAAATGAGGCGCTATCTCTCCCTTTATACTCTTGGTCGAGCCAGACTCTTCTCGCTCCCAGAAGTGTCTCCATACCTAAGAATCGGCTTAGAAAGGAGCTGCTTCGGAGCTCTATATCGACGCTGTCATAATCGATTCTATCTCTTCTATCCTCTGTTCCAAAGTGAGTATAGCTCCCAGCGAGAGTCCCGCCAACTAGAGGAAGGTGAACCCCCGCTCCTACGCGGTATCCCCAATCCCAGTCGAAGAGCGTCCCTTCATCGCCCCCGCTCTCTTGTAAACCCAAAGAGTTCCGAGCTAAAGTGAAGAGCGCTTCACTTCCCCCCACCTTGGCGCTCCAGTAGAGTGCTCTTCCAGAAAAAAAGAGGCCAATCCACCCTCTTTGGAAGGTCTCAGGGGCAAAGCGCGCGCCAAACGTTCCATCAGCTGACTTCATACCGACCTCTCCCATCTTTCTCTCAAGAGCATTGACTCGCTCATCTAATTCCGAAGAGAAGAGAGAGAGTGTGAAAAATAGTAATAAGACGCTCCATCGCATGGGAGGAGGTTAAGGCTCCCTCTTCTAAATGTCTAGCCCAACATTTTACATGAGCTGTTTTGCATAGTAGGTGGCGCCGAGTAGCGCTGTCTTATCATTGAGTACCACCCGAATAGGGATCGCACTTAGCAGCTCTTTGAAGCGACCCTTATCTGTGAAGGAGGAGAGAAAGTCTCCTCTTTTAATTGCTCCCAGAATTTTCGGAGCGATTCCACCTCCTAAGAAGATACCCCCTAAGGCTAGCATCTTCAGGGCAGTATTTCCCACTTCTGCGCCGAAGATCGAGACAAAAATAGAGAGGGTCAATTCACACGCTTTTGACTGCCCACTCTCTCCTCTCTCTGAGATGAGCCGAGGAGAGTCTCCCTCTTCTATCTCTCGAAGGATCTCTGGATCCTCCCTCTCCTTCTTGGTCTCGATTACAAATTGATAGAGGTTGTAAAGCCCAGGTCCCGATAGAACTCTCTCATAGGAGACGTGGCCAAACTTCCCTCTTAAATATCTGAGGAGCTCATCTTCCATTGCATCTCTAGGTGCGAAGTCGACATGGCCCCCCTCACATGCGAAGGGGTGGTGTCCTCTCCCATCGAAGAAGATTCCAGCCTCTCCAAGCCCTGTTCCTGGAGAGACCATCGCTTGATTTCCCACGGCGCTAGGGTCTCCCTCGTTTAAGAGATAGAACTCATCACTATTAAGCATATTGAGGCCATAGGCGTTCGCCTCCAGGTCGTTGATCAGCGCAACCTTCTCAATTTGAAGCTCTCTCTCCAGCTCTTCGCAATCGACATGCCAAGGGAGGTTCGTTGGCTGACTTCTCCGTTTTTTTACCGCTCCTGCAATACCAAAACACGCTTTAGAAATTTCATGGTCACTTCCTTTTAAAAACTCTTCCACAATCGCCTTCAAGTTGGGATACTTTTGGCTAGGAAACTTCTCATCTTTCACGCTCACTATTTTTCCTCTGTCCATAGTAGCAATTGAGAGATGGGTCTTTGTTCCTCCTATGTCCCCCGAAAGATAGGCCATGATCGCTCCTCTATTTGACACTTCTCTTTAGCAGAAAAATAAGCTTTTTGTCATACAATTTTTAACCATTCACTCTAATCGACACCTCCTGTATAGTGAAAAGAAAAACAGAGGTAGTTTTTATGTCAGATTCTAATGATGCCGCAAAGAAAAAAGCGTTAGAGCTCGCACTCTCTCATATCGAAAAGCAGTTTGGAGAGGGGTCGATTATGTCTCTCGGCGACCATAGTATTAATCGTTCGATCCAGACTATTAAGACCGGGGCTCTCTCTCTTGACTTAGCTCTTGGAATTGGTGGCATTCCACGCGGCCGCGTTGTGGAGATCTACGGCCCTGAATCTGCAGGGAAATCAACGCTCGCCACCCATATCGTCGCAAATTGTCAAATGGCGGGCCACGTCGCAGCGTACATCGATGTAGAGCACGCTCTCGACCCCTCATATGCTGGAAAAATTGGCGTTAATATAAACGATCTTCTGATCTCTCAGCCCGATTGCGGAGAAGACGCCTTAAATATTGCAGAGATGCTCGCCCGCTCTAACGCTGTTGGCGTCATTGTGATCGACTCTGTGTCAGCGTTAGTTCCCAGAGTTGAGCTCGAGGGAGAGATAGGAGACTCTCATATCGGGTTGCAAGCGCGGCTGATGTCCCAAGCGTTGCGCAAACTCACATCGACCCTCGCTAAAAGTGGTACCTGCGTTATTTTCATCAATCAGATCCGAGAGAAAATTGGAGTGATGTTCGGAAATCCTGAGACGACCTCAGGAGGACGCGCCTTGAAATTTTACTCTTCCATCCGTTTGGACATCCGTCGCATTGGAAACATCAAAGGTCCTGACAACACCGATATCGGAATCCGGGTAAAAGTGAAAGTTGTGAAAAACAAGCTCGCACCCCCCTTCCGCATTGCTGAATTTGACATCTTATTTAATGAGGGAATCTCCCGTATGGGCTCTCTCATCGATCTCGGTGTTGAGAACGGTGTGGTCGATAAAAAAGGGACTTGGTACAGCTTTGGAGAGAAACGGCTGGGTCAAGGAAAAGAGGCCTCACGCTTAGAGCTGAAGAGTAACCCTGAGCTAGCCAATGAAATTGAGTCGCTCATCATGGAGAAGTTACAACCAGCTCCTCAAGAGCCAGCCTTAACATAAAAGACAAGTAGTTCGATCGTCTGTTGAAACTCGGGTGACATTAGCCCGAGTTTTTTTAGTTTTTGAATAAAGAGATCTACCTCCTCTTCAAAGAGAAGCGTTGCTCTCTCTTTACCGAGAGTATGGGCGATATTTAAAGAGCCGCTACTGTCTTGCTCCATATCACTTAAGTCGTCTGAAATCTGAAAGGCCATTCCGAAGTGGTAGGCACAATCGCGGACTCTATCTACAACATTCAAATCTCCCCCCCCAAAGATCCAACCGAAGACAAAGGATATTTCAAAGAGTGTGACCGTCTTTTTATAGATCACATCGAGAACCTCTTCGATCGTTCCGTCCTCTGGGAAGAGATCTTTAAACTGTCCTCCTGTCGCTCCTGAAATCCCTGCGCAGCGCGTTGCACTATCGAGAGCTATCACACACGTCTCACTTGCACGCTCTCGAAAGGGCTCTCTCTGTTTCGACAGAACTTGCACGCTCTGAAAGATCTTCTCATAGCCAGCAGAGATGAGTGAGTAACTCGCTAAGAGGGCCACAGCCTCCCCAAACTTCTTATGCAGCGTCGGTTTACTTCGCCTAAGATCATCGTTATCCATACAGGGAAGGTCATCTGCAATAAGAGAGGCAGTATGAAAATATTCGACAGAGAGACACGCTTCTAAGACATCGAGGTTATTGGCAAGGGCTCCAGCAGTCATCATCACAATCAGAGGGCGGATCCGCTTCCCTCCACTAAGTAGTGCATATTCACACGCATCGCGCAACTTGTTCTGGTCGCCTAGGGATTGAATCTTACGAGTTAAAAAGAGCTCAAAGGAGGCCTTTAGAGGCTTAAGAAGTGTGGTATTCGGTCTGGTGAGAGTTCTCTCTGTCATCATCTTTCCTTATTCTAAGGTTTGAGTGTTGAATTGAAGTGCACGGCCTAAAGAGTGAATTTCTTCTTAGTAAAACGCCAGGATTGGTCACGCTATTGCACCCTATTTGAGATCGATCTCCAATGATCGCTCCCAACTTATCTCTTCTTGTATTAAAACGCTTCCCCTCAATTTCAACTTTGATTTCACCATGGTCTAGTCGAAAGTTTGCACAGATCACCCCGGCCCCTAAATTGACATGATTTCCTAAGATTGAATCGCCCACATAGTTAAAGTGGGCAGCGCATGCGTTATTCAGGAGAATCGCATGTTTAAATTCAGAGGCGTGTCCCAAAACGCATCCATTTCCAGTTAGGAGATAAGGACGAATATAGGCTCCATGTCTAACCTGGCACTGCTCCCCAATCACGCAAGGCCCTTCAATGTAGGCTCCAGCCTCCACAACCGTTCCTCTGCCAATAGAGATCTCTTCGACATTCACGAGGGTTACAGATGAAGGAATCTTGCACTCAATCTTACCAAGGGGTAACTGGTTGAAGTAGCTCTTTAGATTATTGAGCGTCTCCCAGATGGGCTTCTCATTTAGAAAGAGCTCTTGATGAGGAAACTCTGTTAAGTCGAAAAATAGCTGAGGAAAAAACATAGTGGCTACCTTGCTTCCCTAAGATAAAAAGAATAAAAGATAGTAGTATTATTCTTCATCTTCTTCCGCTGTGGATTTGTAGATAACCTCGCTTTTCCATAGAGAAAAGAAGGTGTTCATAAAATGTTAAAGCAGTGCGATAAGTGGTGATAACTGTTAAAAAACCCCTCCACCAACAATCTATCAACAAACTATCGACACTCTTTTAACGGGGTAAGATTCTAGTCGATTTGAAGGATCTGGGTGAGAGGATTCGAACCTCCGACCCCTTGCACCCCATGCAAGTGCGCTGGCCAAGCTGCGCTACACCCAGGTTAGGGGGGGAAGTGTAGTAAGGAGAGCGGTTTCTGTCAATCTTGTGGGAAACTTTTCTTCATGATACTCTTGTTCTATTGAGGATAAAATTATGACTATAATGATGGAGAAGAGCTGGGTTGAGGCGCTTAGAGATGAGCTTAATAAGCCCTATATTCAAGCGCTCAAAATTTTTCTAAATAAGGAGAGGGAGCGTGGTGCAAGGGTCTTTCCTCCAGAAGAACTTCTCTTCAACGCCTTCCGCCAGACGCCCTATAACAGTGTAAAAGTGGTTATTGTTGGGCAAGACCCCTATCACGGCGTTAATCAAGCGCATGGACTCTGTTTTAGCGTGCAAAAAGGGGTTCCTACCCCCCCATCCTTGCGAAACATCTACAAGGAGATGGAGGAGGACTTAGGGATCGCTCCAGCTGACCATGGCTGCTTGGAGAGCTGGGCGAAGCAGGGCGTTCTCCTCCTCAATGCGACACTCACTGTGAGATCTGGCGCCCCGAAATCCCACTATGGAGTGGGATGGGAGAGGTTTACCGACGCTGTCATCCAAATGTTGTGTGGTAGACAAGAGCCTCTCGTCTTTATTCTTTGGGGAAGGTCGGCAAAAGAGAAATGCGCCAATATTTTAAACCACTCGGACCATCCGCACACTGTCCTAACCGCTGCCCATCCTTCTCCTTTTTCAGCAACGCGCTTTTTTGGCTGCCGCCACTTTTCTAAGGCGAATGAGCAGCTCAAAAAATGGGGAAAAGAGCCGATTAATTGGTCGTTAAATGGATAGAGAGAGAGTCAAACGAAAGAGCTCGCTTCTCTCTAT
>JAAKFF010000032.1 GCA_011065165.1 Chlamydiota bacterium | reverse complement strand
GAGAAGGTGCCGCTCGACGCAGTCGTAGAGAAGGGAAGCACCTCGATCAACCAGGCGCCCATCACAGGTGAATCTCTCCCCGTTCCAAAAGAGGAGGGGGACGAGGTCTATGCTGGGACGATCAATGAAGAGGGGGCGATAGAGTGCCGCGTGACAAAAGGAGCGGATGAGACAACTCTTGCGCGGATCATCCATCTAGTGGAAGAGGCGCAGTCGCGTCGAGCGCCCACTCAGCAGTGGGTGGAGAAATTTGCGCGCGTCTATACACCGATAATGATCTGCTTGGCGCTCCTGGTCGTTATACTCCCCCCGCTTCTATCGCTCGGAACGTGGGCAGAGTGGTTCTACCGCGGGTTGGTGATCCTAGTGATCGCCTGTCCCTGTGCACTCGTCATCTCAACTCCAGTAAGTATCGTATCGGGACTGACTGCCGCCGCAAGAAATGGAGTGCTCATCAAGGGGGGGATGTTCCTAGAGGCCTTTGGGAAATTGCGCGCGCTCGCCCTCGATAAGACGGGAACGCTCACCTATGGCCGCCCCGAAGTACAGAAAATCGTGCCGCTCAATGGCCATACAGAAGAGGAGCTGCTCGAGCGCGCCGCCTCATTAGAGGAGCCGAGCGAACATCCCCTGGCACGCGCCATCTTAAAACTGGCGAAGGAGAGGGGAATAAAGGTGGAGCGGGCCGAAGATTTTCAGATTACAAAAGGGAAGGGAGCAGAGGGAACCTTTCGGGGGACGCGCTACTGGATTGGAAGCCACCGCTTCATGCATGAGATGAAGCAGGAGACCGAGGAGATCCATCAGATGGCACTCGAATTAGAAGATGCAGGCCACTCGATCATCGCCATTGGAAATTCTAAACATGTCTGCGGACTGATCGGTGTTGCAGATGAGCCGCGAGAAGATATCGCTGCCATCATCCAGGAGATCAAAGAAGCGGGCGTTCAGCACGTTGTGATGCTCACCGGAGACAACCAGCAGGCGGCGCAGGCGATTGCAAAACTTGCCGGCGTGGATGAGACTCAAGCTGAGCTCCTACCTGAAGATAAGGTGAAAGCGATAGAGAGGCTAAAAGCAAAGTGGGGAGTCGTGACGATGATCGGTGACGGAATCAATGACGCTCCGGCGATGGCTGCCGCCAGCTTTGGTGTTGCCATGGGGGCGATGGGCACCGATGCTGCCATCGAGACAGCCGATATCGCGCTCATGTCCGATGACCTTTCAAAAGTGCCGTGGCTCATTCGCCACTCAAGACGCACCCTCAAAGTGATTCAGCAGAATATCGCCTTCTCCTTGGGGCTGAAGGTGATCTTCCTAGGGTTGGCCATCACAGGATTCGCTTCACTATGGATGGCTATCGCCGCCGACACCGGAGCTTCGCTCCTCGTCGTCTTTAATGGATTGAGCCTGCTCCGCCGTTCTTCTTCTCCATCTTTGCTATCATAGAAAAGGCTCTCTTTTCTATCTTAGGATAGGCTTTTAAGAGGACATTTCTAAATGTGATCCTCTCTTCTGAAGAGATCGCTTTTTTAATTTCTTTGTTGCCAGAGAGCACATTCGCAGCGCGTTTCGCTACTTTGTTGACTCTCTTAAGATCAAGATCAGTATTAGCTAGCACTTCCTTGAGTTCATCATCAGATTTACCTGTTTTACGGAATGCGACAGCTGCTTCTGCTAGAGAGACCTTACTCTGACGAAATTTCCGATAGTTGTCTATAGCTGTTTCTAGCTTTGGTGGCTTGGTAAAGCTATTTCCACCTTTCATTACGAAATAGGCAATTTTGACAATTGTCTTATTCGTAATCCCATCTATTTTCTTGGCTATATTATAGAGGGTCATTGCTTTTTCAGCGTTACTGAGGCTCTTGTCAAGCGTAGAAAGTTCTTTCCCAATCGCTCCCTTAAATTCATCTCTATTGAACCTGATGGGGAAAGAGGCCAACGTCTATGGCCTTACCGATAAATTGCTCCGCGGGATCTCAGGAGAAGAAGAGGTCTTTTTCGACCGGGTTGCTGTGAGTTGGGACAGTCTCATTTTGGGTCTTAAGGAGGAGCGCTATGGGCGCCTCGAAAAGCAGACTGCGCAGCTTTCCGATTTTGAGGCAGAGATAAGTAACTTAAACTTTATCTTGTGGTGGGTTCTGATTTGGTAATTGTGCTTGCTTGAGCTCGAGTTTTGCTACCTTGGCTCTTAAGTTTTCTCTCTCTGCTTTGGCTTTTACTAACTCGGCCTCGAGTTCTGCTAACTTGACGATGTTGAATTTTTTCTTTTTCTGTTCGAGTTCTATCTGTGTTTTTACTTTAGTAAGTGTTTCAACCTTATCTGAGAGGGATTTATTTTCCTTCTTGAGGAGTGCTACATAGGTTTCGATTGGTGTGGTAAACTTGGTCGCTTCTGTGTCAAATTTTTCTCCTTGGGATGAGAAAAATATAATAAGATATTTTTGTATCTGAGAGATAGCCTCTTGAAAGTCTTTTGGGATATCTATTGAGGAAATGTTATCTGATGGTAGTATTGGTCTAAGGGAATCTTCTATCCTAGCTGCTTTATTAAATGCTTCTATATTTTCTGAGTTTACCATCGCAGTAAGTCTATTACCCTTGTCAGATAGGAATTTATGATCCTTCTTGAGAAGTGCTACATAGGTTTCGATTGGTACGATAAACTTGGTTATTAATTTTTTTTTCTTCGCTTCTATTTTTAAATTCATTCCTTTGGAGGAGAAAAACTTAATAAGAAGTTCTTCTATTTTATCCAGTGCTGTTGGTGCTTTGTCAAAGGGAACGCTATCTGAGAAATAAGAGGAACAATTTTCTAATTCGACTTTACCTGACATAATCTTATTCTCCGTAATTATTGATTTATATGAGTGATATTATAAAGTAGAAGAGGATTAATAGCGATTTGAATTTATTTTTTAAATTAGGGGAGTCGTGCTCGCTGCCGAGTAGACCCCCATTTCTCACCAGTCAACTGATAATGTTGCAATATTGATTCTAGATCATCTAAGATGACGCGTATGTGGAAACGACTGATCGTATTACTCTTTGCTGCTCTCGCTCTGACTTCATGTGGGACGAAAGGAGAGACCTACCGCGTAGGTGTCGACTCGAGCTGGTTTCCATTGAATCTGATGGGGAAAGAGGCCAACGTCTACGCCTTTACAGATGAACTACTCCGCGCGATCTCGCATGAAGAAGATGTCTTTTTTGAGCGGGTTGCTGTGAGTTGGGACAGTCTCATTCTGGGTCTTAAAGAGGAGCGCTATGAAGGGATGCTCAGTTCGATCTCCCCTCGCCTCTACATGAAGGAGATCTATGAGTTCTCCGACCTCTTTCTCCATACAGGACCTGTTCTGATTGTACGGAGCGATGTGAAGATGCGCTCCTTAGGGAAGATGAAGGGAAAAGAGGTGGCCGTAGACTCGCTCAAAACAGAGGTGCTTCTTCTCGAACACTACCCCGGCGTGATCGTCCACTACTACGACTCAATTCCAGAAGGGCTAGATGAAGTGATTTCAGAGCAGTTCGATGCCATTCTAGTCGACTATCTCCCCGCTTCAAGCTACATTCGAGACCTCTACTACGGAAAGGTCAAGATCGCCTCACCCCCCTTGAGTGACCAAGGCCTTCGCCTACTCACCCTTAGCGGTGAACAGAGTGATCTGATCAAACTCTTCAACCGCGGCTTAGATAAACTCAAAGACGACGGCACCTACGACATGCTCCTCAAGAAGTGGGAGCTCAATTAATCCCGCAGCGTTTGAGGCAGAGTAAGTAACTTAGACTTTATCTGATGTCTCTGCTTTGATTTTTGCAAGCTTATCTTCTGTCTCTGCTTTGATTTTAGTTATCTCATCTTCTGCATCTGCTTTGGTTCTTGCAATCTTGGATTTGAGCGATAGAGTCTCGAGGAGTACTCTATTGATTTCAAATATCTGTGCAGTAAGCTCTTTAACTTTATCTGAGAGGGATTTATTCTCCTTCTTGAGGAGTACTACATAGCTTTCGATTGGTGTGATACACTTGGTCGCTTCTGTGTCAAATTTTTCTCCTTTGGAGGAGAAAAACGTAGTAAGATATTCTTGTATCTGAGAGATAGTTTCTTGATAGTGTGTTGAGATATCTACTGAGGAAATGTTATCTGATGGGAGTGAGGATCTAAGGGAATCTTCTATCTTCGCTGCTTTATTAAATGCTTCTATATTTTTTGAGTTTACCATCGCAGTAAGTCTATTACTCTTGTCAGATAGGAATTTATGATCCTTCTTAAGGAATGTGATATAGGTTTCGATTGGTGTGATAAACCTGGTTTTTAATTTTTGTCTCTGCGCTTCTGTGTTAAATTTCATTCCATTGGAGGAGAAAAACGTAATAAGATGTCCTTCTATTTTATCCAGTGCTGTCTGTGCTTTTTCTGAGGAAACGATATCTAATAAATCAGAGGGACGATTTGCAAATTCGACTGTGCTTGACATAATCTTATTCTCCGTTATGAATGGTTGATTTTGATGAAATTATAAAGTAAAAGGGCATTGATAGATATTAAAATCTTTTCTTTATTAGGAGTGACCGCTGATGCGGCAGCGGTCGTGCTCGCTATACTCTTTGCGGACAAGATCGAGGGTCTTTGGGTCGGGGGGACACTTTTTTATATCCCAGATCTTATTGGCATAGTTTTCAATGGATACGTCGGCGGAGAAGGAGCCCATGCCGGCGATATTATGGATGGCGCACTCGGCCCACATTAGGGGTTTTTGATAGAGCGCCTCTACTCTCTTTTGGGTCTCGTAGTAGGCCATGAGATCTTTGAGGACGAAGAAGCGGTCGGCGATGATGCCTGCTGGCCCTTCGAGTAGGCAGTTATAGACGGAGAGAAGGGCTTCATGCTCTGCATCGTTCTCGACAAGTGAGCGATCTTTGAGAGCGTTGACGGCCTGTTTGATTTTAGTTTCGCTTGAAAAGATATCGAGTGGGTTATAGCTATGATCTTTCCAGGTTGCAGCGTTCTCTTCGGCGCTTGCGCCAAACATAAAGGGCCACCACTTATCACCGACGCTCTCACGCATCTCGACGTTGGCTCCGTCATCTGTCGCAATGGTGAGGGCTCCATTGATGGAGAACTTCATGTTCCCTGTTCCGGAGGCTTCCATCCCGGCTGTTGAAATCTGCTCTGACAGGTCACTACCAGGAATGATAATTTCAGCGCGCGAGACGTTATAATTTTCGATAAAGATGATCTTTAGCTTATCGCTCATCTTGGGGTCGCGGTTGATTTTGCGAGAGAGGCAGTAGATGAAGCGGATGATGTTTTTTGCGACCTGATAGCCAGGGGCAGCTTTTCCTCCAAAGATGGCAAAGCGTTTGATACGGTGGGAGTTGGGATCTTCTCCGATCTCAAAATAGAGCATCAGAAGGTGGAGCGCCTTCATGAGCTGCCGTTTGTATTCGTGAATCCGTTTGATCTGCACATCGAAGAGGGCGTCTGAGTCGAGGAAATTTTCTTGAACGTACTCTCTGCCTATGCCGTGATGCGCCCGCATATCCTCCTCGATCATGGCTAGCAGCCGCTCTTTGTTCTTTTTCTTGATGGCAAGAAACTCTTTTTGAGAGTCTGGATCGCTTCCGAACTCACCAATGCGGCTAAGCTCTCTGAAGTTGGTGATCCACCCTCTGCCGATGCGCCTTTCTAGGAAGTCGACGAGAAGGGGATTGCAGTGAAGGAGCCAGCGCCGCTGTGTCACGCCATTCGTCACATTGATGAACTTTTCAGGATAGATCTCGTGAAACTCTTTGAAGAGAGACTTTTTCAGGATCTCAGTATGCAATTTTGCCACGCCGTTAATAGAGTGGGAGCCGTAGATCGCCAGGTTGGCCATTCGTACCTGCCCCCCCTCGACAATTGACATGGTGCGCACCTTCTCTTCGTTGCCGGGGAACTTCTGGCGGATCTCACTCACGAACTCTCTGTTGAGGCGCTCGATGATCGTGTAGTGGCGGGGGAGGAGGGCGCTGAGTCGCTGAACATTCCACTCTTCTAAAGCCTCTTTCAGGACGGTATGGTTGGTGTAAGAGCAGCAGCTCTTCACAATCTCCCAAGCTTTTGCCCAAGCGATATCATTCTCTTTGGTGAGCAGGTGCATGAGTTCGGGAATGATGAGTGCAGGGTGGGTGTCATTGATCTGGATCCGTACTGAGTCACCAAAGGCGTCGAAGTCGGAGTTGACCTCCTTATATTGATTGACGATATCCTGGAGGGAGGCGGAGACGAGGAGGAACTCCTGCTTTAGGCGGATCCGCTTGCCCGCTTCATGGTTATCGTTTGGATAGAGGACATCTGTCAGACTAGTATTCTCGCTAGCCTGTCCGATCTCTCCTGCGTTGTAGCGCTGCAGCTTGAAGTTACGCGGCGACTCCTTGGTCGACCAGAGACGGAGTGTTAAGACTGAAAAGTTGGGATCTTCACTGTAGCCGATGATAGGGAGGTCGTAGGGGAGGGCGCGCACCTCTTCAAAATCCATAAGGTCGAAGACCTCGTCACCATGGCTGTTTTTGCGGGGGAGGGGTTTGCCACCGAATCGTACAATAACACCGCGGGAGTCTTGGCGGAACTCCCAGGGGTTTTGCGTCAATAGCCATCGGTCGGGACGTTCTACTTGTACACCGCAGACTAGCTCCTGTTCGAAGATTCCATATTGATAGCGCATCCCATAGCCCATCGCGGGATATTGGAGCGTGGCGAGAGAGTCGAGAAAGCAGGAAGCGAGACGCCCGAGTCCACCATTACCAATGCCAATATCGGGTTCCATCTTCGAGATCTTACCGAAGTCGCGCTTGAGCAGAGAGAGAACCCGCTTTACCAAGTCGACGGCGCTGATATTGGTGATATTATTCCCAAAGAGACGACCAGGCATATACTCCATAGAGAGATAGTAGAGTCTGCGCAATCCCTTTTTCTTGAAGGTGTGGGAGGTCGCCGTCCAGTTGATCATGATCTCTTCACGAAGAGCTGCGCAAAATGCTCGATAGAACTCCTCATCACTCGCCTCATCGGCGCTCTGACCCATCGTTGTGATCAGGTAGTGACGTACTTTTTGCGCTACAGTTTCAGCTTGTCCATTGAGTGGGTCCATACTCCTTCTCTATCATGAAAAAATAGCGCGGACAAGATAAAAAACAAGGATGCAGACAATTGCGCTCGATGGAATCGTGATCACCCAAGAGAGAGCGATATCGCGCAGAGTGCGCAAGTTAAGTGCAGAGATCCCGCGTGCCAATCCGACGCCGAGGATTCCCCCCACGATACAGTGCGTAGTGGAGATAGGGAGGCCGAGTTTCGAAGCGGCTAAAATCGTGATCGCAGCGCCAAACTCTGCGCTGAAACCTCTTGTAGGGGTCAGTTCTGTGATCTTCTTCCCGATCGTCTCCATCACACGCCAACCCCATGTTGCAAGGCCGATCACAATGAAAATTCCACCGAGCGCTAAGAGCCATGTGGGCACTGTCGAAGTGAGGGAGAGGTGGCCCTGGCGGATGATTTCAAGAGCGGCGGCTATCGGTCCGATCGCATTCGCAACATCGTTGGCGCCATGGGCAAAGGCGACATAGGAGGCACTCACAATTTGTAGCGACGCGAACATCTTCTCAACGATTTTGTAGTCGGAACTTGCCGTATATAAGTTGGAGTGGTCGCGCACCTCTTCAGCATAGCTCTCCACATCTCTTAAAATGCCCCCCACTCTATCGCGCCGCTCGCCCTTACTAGAGAGTTTGACCCGTCTTAGATGGCGCATCGCCTTATTGAGGCTGAAGACCTGCTGAGAGACATTTGGCGAGACCGTTTTTGACTGAGGAAAGTAGACTCTCTTAAGAACTGCTCTGCATATAAGGCCTGCGGTGCTGCCCACCAGAACTCCGATTGCAAGCGTCTCCAGAAGATTCAACTCCAGATTCAAAGAGCCCACTCCATTGAAGAGGACACTGAGAGTAAAGACGAAAAAGACCACGCCGAAGAGGATAGGAAGGAGCCGTCTCGTTGCAGAGATGGGATTCATCGCAAAGAGCACCTTCCGCTGGAGCGTGCTGAATATAAGATAGGCGAAGAGGGCACTTATGGCAGGAGAGATCACCCAGCCGAGAGCAATCCTTCCTACCTCCCCCCAAAGCACCGTATGCATTCCACCGACCATTACACCGAACCCTAGTAGAGCTCCCACAATGGCGTGGGTTGTGGAGACAGGCCACCCGAAAAAAGAAGCCACTTGCAGCCATACCGCAGTGGCGACGAGAGCCGAGAGCATTCCGTAAAGAAGAATCTTCGGGTCATTTGCAAAGAATTCAGGGTTGACGATCCCCTGCTGCATCGTTCTCGAAACATTTCCGCCGAGGAAGAAGGCGCCGCAAAACTCCAGCAGTCCCGCGATAATCACCGCCTTGAATAGGGTGAGCGCACCAGATCCTACCGACGTTCCCATCGCATTGGAGACATCGTTGGCACCGATACTCCATGCCATGTAAAGCCCAGCTACAAGAACTAGAATCGTTAAGATGAGTTCTATTGACATAGTCTTATTTAAGTTCCAAAATCATACGGATACGGTTTGCCAGTTTTTCAGAGATGTGTGAAATCTGATTAATCTCTTCAACGAGGCGGATATATAGATAGAAAACCGGAGTCTTCACCGTTTCAGCCGTCTTGAAAAACTCCTTCATCAATGCATGTTTCATCTTATCCGCCTCATATTCCAGACGAGAGGTCTGGTCGACGATCAACTTTACCTTTTCCGCTTCGATTCCACCAAAGGAAGATTCTAATAGCTCATGAAGCTCCCTGATAATATTGCGCGTATCCCAGAAAGCCTCCATATTCTTTTCAAAGAGCGCTTTCAAATCATCGCATAGAACGCCTAACTCACTTGTCGGATAGAGAGTCAGGAGGTGGCCGATCTCCTCCGCCTTATCGGAGAGGCTATCCTGTATGGAGAGAATATCCAATAACTGATGCCTATCAATCGGTAGGAATAGGCTCTTCGGAAGGTGGTTACGGATATCATTTTTGGTCAGATCAGCTTCATGTTCGAGTTTTGAGAGCTCCTTCACCAGCCGCTCTAGCTCTTTTGGTGTTCTACCTCTTAGATCGTCGAAGATTAGAGTCAGCTTTTTCATGCAGCTGCTCACCTTCTTCATATGGGATTGAAGAGGCTTGAAAGGAGATTTTCCGAATAGACGAGCAATTGTGGAGAGCATCTGATTCACTAAATTTGATTTCTCTCTAACAGGATATAAATCTTATCTATTAAATTCACGAAAAATTGATTGATAGCGTGTAAAACACGCCTCCCACGAGAAGTTCTCTTGGACATGTCTCTCTGCAGCTTGAGAGTTATCTACCCCTTCAACTATTGCGTCGGCATATTTTTGTGGATCCT
Source organism: Chlamydiota bacterium (assembly GCA_011065165.1). Lineage (GTDB taxonomy): Bacteria > Chlamydiota > Chlamydiia > Chlamydiales > Simkaniaceae > JAAKFF01. Next base: position 6,667 of record JAAKFF010000032.1, on the reverse strand, counting down.
TCTCCTCGATGAGTACCCCCAACTCTCCTGAGAGCAAGATCTCTTCAAAAGGGGGGAGTTTTGAAGCGATAATGGGAACACCTAGCGCCATCGCCTCGATCAGTACAAGTCCAAAGGCTTCCCACGATGAGGGCACCACAACCGCAGAGAGATGGGAGAGCTCCTCTAATGCTGCTTTCCGAGAGAGCTTCCCTGTTACAGTTATGTAGGGACTCCTCTTCATCTGCTCCTCGAACTCGCCCCCGCCGATCATCTTCAGCTGGTAGCCGCGCGGCCCCAATAGCTCCATCACATCGAGCATAAAGAGGGGATCCTTTTGAGTGATCAGACGTCCAAGGAAGCCGAGAAGTTTTGGAGTCGGAGCTCTCCGCTCTGGAAGGTCATTTAGCGCAATGCCATTATAGATCACTTGATGGTTAGCGCGGGGAAGGAGTCGCTTTTTTTTTGCGAGACTCTCTTCCCACTTTGAAACGAAGACGACCCTATCTGCGCAGCGTATCGCCTGTCTCTCTCCCCATCTACCTAAGAGGTTCCCATTGTAAAGCCCATGCAGTCCATGGATCGTATAGAGAACGGGGCAAGGAGGACGGCAAAAACTTAGAAAAAAGGCAGCGCGACTCCCATGGACATGGATACACTCAGGATTAGCACGCTTGATGATCTTCTGCATGCGCCAGCAGATAGAGAAATCTAAACGTGAAGTGAAAAAATCGAGCTCGTAGCACTCAATTCCAAGAGAGCGAGCTTGACGCAACGCATAGGAATCTTTCTGCGTAAGAAGCAGCGGCTGATCGAGAGATTTTATCATCTCCAAAACAAAGGTTGTCCCCCCACCAGGATCACCATCAGCTACTATCTGTAAGATTTTCATGAAAAAATCAGCTTTCTCTCTATTTTACTTAGCTCGCGCCACTCCCCTTCATCTAACGCTCCGAGTTTCAGGCCACCAATGCGAATGCGAGAGAGTGTGAGGAGGTCGAGCCCTGCGTTTTGCACCATCAGTCGTACCTCTCGCTTCTTACCCTCTCTTACCCCCACTTTTATCGTGCCGCGGCGCATCTTTTTGACCTTAATCGGCTTAATCCACTTCCCTTCGATGAGCGTTCCCTTCGAGAGAGCTTGCAGATGTTCGTGTGTGATCTCCTGCTTCGTCTTTACCAGATACTCTTTCGTCAGGTTGTTCGAGGGGTGGATCACATCTTGAGCAAAATGGCCGTCGTTGGTGATCAGGAGTAGGCCTGTGGTATCGCGATCGAGCCGGCCGATGGTGAAGAGACGTTTTTGCATCCCCTCGAAGAGATCGATCACCAACTTCTTTCTTCCTATGCGGGTATTCGAACAGGTGTAGCCACGAGGCTTGTTGAGGATATAGTAGACCTTCTCCTCGCGAGATTTGATCGGGTGGTCATCGACAAGAATGCGATCTGAGTCAGGATCGACAAGGGTTTGCGGGATCGTGATAACCATATCGTTGACCCTCACCTTTCCATCAAATATTAGCTTTTCAGAGCCCCTCCGGGAGGCGACTCCAGCTGCTGCCAAGACTTTACTTAATCGATTCATGAGGGAGATTATAGAAGAATAATAGTAATAAAAACAACTCTCTTCTAATATTAGATCTTATGGATAGTGGTGCAAAACTCATACTACTCCGTCATGGCAAATCGGAGTGGAATCAAAAAAATCGTTTTACAGGTTGGGTCGATATCCCCCTAAGCAGAGATGGGGTGGTTGAGGCGCAAGAGGCGGGCAAACGCATCAGTAGGGTTCCCTTCGATGTGATCTTCGTCTCCTCTCTCATGAGAGCTGAGCTCACTGCCATGATCGCCATGAGCGAACATGAGGGAGGAAAGACCCCCCTTCTTCTCCATGAGGGAGAGGGAAAACTCGAAGAGTGGGCGAAGATCTACGACCCCAAGGCTGAGGCGAACTGCATTCCCGTCTACGCAGCCTGGGAGATCAACGAAAGAATGTATGGCGAGCTGCAAGGACTCGATAAAGATGAGACCCGCGCCAAATTTGGAGCCGACCAAGTGAAGATCTGGCGCCGCAGCTTCTCAACCCCTCCGCCACATGGCGAGAGCTTGGAGATGACAGCCAAACGCTCCATCCCCTACTTTAAGGAGAAGATCGTACCCTTCCTCGAAAAGGGGAAGCATGTTCTAGTTTCAGCCCATGGAAACTCACTACGCTCCATCGTCATGTACCTCGATAACCTCTCAGAAGAGGAGGTGCTCAACCTTGAGATCCCAACAGGAGAGCCTCTCTGCTACAGCTTTCAAGCGGGCAGTTGGAAAAAAGAAGCGATCGACGAGGTGCAGGATGGATTCAGAAATTTATCTAGATAACGCCGTCCTGGCAAAACCCTCATCCCATCTGATCAACCAGATGCAGCCCTTCCTTAAGCGCCATTGGCAGAGTGTCACCTCCCCCTATCTTAAAGGCAAAGAGCCCTTCGCCACGATAAATAGTACAATCCGCTCGCTTTACAACTTCGTTGGGGCGCATGAAGGTGATCGCTTTACATTCACCGCATCGGGCGCAGAAGCGGCCGCGCAGCTCTTTGCAAGTGCCTACACCGACCACCTCTCCGAAAGCGGCAAAAATCATATTCTCATCGAAAAGATGCCCCCCTTTCTCGAAAAACTTGGCTGCATCAAAAAAGAGATACCACTCAACGAGAATGGACAGCTGACAAGAGAAAACTTAGAAGCTGCCCTCTCTCCGCGCACCGGACTTCTCTCCATCGCTTGGGCCGACGCAAAAACAGGAGTGATCCATCCGATCTGGGAGATCGCCGAACTCTGCCACGAAAGAGGCGTTCTTCTTCATGTTGATGGTTCGGCGATTTTGGGAAAACTCTACTTTAAGCTCGAAGATATCCCGATCGACTATCTAACCTTTGAGGGGACGCTTTTACATGGACCAAAAGGGAGCGGCGGGCTATTTGTAAACCGCTTTACATCCTTCGAACCGCTCATCTCTGATGCGCCGCTCAACGCCGCCGCCCTCATCGGGTTAGGCGTCGCCTTTGAAGAGCTCAGTGAATCCTTTGACCATCTCTGCATGGAGACCCCTCGTCTACGTGACATCTTGGAAACGGGCATTCAAAGCGCTCTGCCCGAAACAGCAATCCTCTACCACTCTGCTGAACGGCTGCCCCATATCACTGCGATTAATTTTCCCGGCATTCGTAGTGAACTCTTGGCTTTTCATCTGCGTGAAGCGGGAGTTTTTGTCTCATTTGGTGAGAGTTCTTCTCTAACTTTCACCCTCTCACGTGACACCACCGAAGAGGAGATCCGCCGCGCCCTATCCCTCATCGTCGACGCCGCTCAAAGATGCCGCACCTTCTCTGAGAGGATCTCACTATGAAACCTCCTCCTTGGAACAGCTATAGCAATCTCCTCATCGAACGGATCTTAAAACCCCGAAATCTTGGAGTTTTCAAAGAGAATACCGGAACGCTGCAAGAGATGCGCGTTGTGACAGGGAGCGCCGACTCGATCCTCTTCTCTCTCGTTGTCGACACGACCGATGGGATCATCGCCGACGCCAAATTTCAAGCGTTTGGTGAGACAGCTCTTATCGGCGCGGCTGACGCAGCATGCGAAGTGCTCTTGCGTAAAACCTACGAGCAAGCGCGACGTTTAAGTGCCGATCTAATCGACCGCAAGCTCCGCGACTTCAAAGATATTCCCGCCTTTCCCGAGGAGGCGGCCTCCCATCTCAATCTCATCTTAGAGGCGATCGAATCTGCTGCAGAAAAGTGTCTCGACATTCCTCTCACCGACCCTTCAGTTGCGCCGCCCGTTCCTACCATGTCAACCCAAGAAGGGGGCCATCCCGACTGGCATCTTCTCTCCTCCGATGAGAAGCTCGACCTGATCAAAGAGATCATCCGCGATGAGATCCAGCCCTACATCGAGCTCGATGCTGGGGGGATCGAAGTGCTCTCTTTCAATGATGAGCGCGAAATCATCATCGCCTACCAAGGCGCCTGCACCACCTGTCCCTCCGCAACAGGAGCAACGCTTGATGCGATCCAAAGCATCCTCCGTTCTCGCCTTTCGCCGGACCTACAAGTAAAACCCGATCTCTCTCTCCTCTCCACTAGTACTTCTGCTCTTTGATGCATCCAAGAAGCTTCCTAGGAAAGGTTTAAGACCTTCCAGTCGAAGCCGTTTTGTCGCCTCATAAGTTAGAGTGCATAGCTTTTCCCAGATTGGGTGAGAAATACAGGCTTCAACCCTTTTAAAAAAACCCTCTAATAGATAGAAGAGGGTTATGTTCCTCCGGAGATTGATAGGACCGCTCTGTCCATCACTTTTTATTCTATGCGCTCTCACTCTTTTCCCTATGGGAAAAGCTGCTGGGATTATTCTTGTCACAGATACTGCCAGCTTAGTGGCAGCGATTGGTACAGCAAACGCTACTCCCGAAACCATTGAATTCAGCAATAGCATCGTTCTATCGGCCCGCCTCCCTGCGATTACAGCTACCTATACGATTGATGGAGCTTCTTTTACGTTAACAGGCGGCGCCACCTTCAGAGGGTTCCTGATAACAGGTTCTGGGGTCTCCCCAACTATTACAGATCTCACTATCACGGGTGCTACCGGTCAAGGAGGAGATGGCGGAACCAATGCGAACAGAAGAGCAGGCGCGGGAGGAGGAGGACTCGGCGCAGGTGGAGCGATCTATGTAGCAGAGGGGGCTACTCCTACGCTCTCATCAGTGACGATGAATGGTAACTCTGCTATTGGGGGTGATTCTGCACACACAGCTGGAGGTGCTACCTCTGCAGGCGGAGGGGGTGGTGGACTGGGCGGAATTGGAGGTGATGGTGAGGCGGGAGCTTCTGGGGGTGGAGGCGGCGGCGGCGGCATTCTGTTTGGGGATGACGGGAGTGCTGGCTCCGGCGGCACGGGCGGAGCGGGAGCTGGCGGCGGAGGAACGGGCGCCTCTAGTACTCCAACCAGTGCGACTGCTGGAGGTTATGGAGGAGGGGGTGGAGGAGCTAGCTCTGTAGGTGGCACGGCACTCTCTGCTTCCGGAGGTTTTGGAGGCGGTGGGGGTGCTGGCTCCTCGGATGCTGGTAGTAATAGTGACGGCTCGACAGGGGGTTTTGGAGGAGGAGGAGGGGGCGCTGGCAGAAGTGGAACAGGGGCTGCTGGAGGTTTTAGTGGAGGAGCTGGAGGAAGTGGAGCCGGAAATGATGGCGCTGCAGGGGGCGGTGGCGCAGGCTTAGGGGGAGCGGTATTCGTTGATGACACCTCGACTCTCACTATCACGACAACGGCAGACCCTTTTTCGGGGGCTGCAAACACCGTGACAGGAGGAACGGGCGATAGTAGTGGTTCAGCGTCTGGAATAGATATCTTTCTTGCATCGGGGGGGACGCTTACAATGAGCATTGCGAGTGGAACCGTCACCCTCTCCAATCCCATTATCTCCGACACGATCAATTCAACAGGAGGCTTGACGAAAACTGGAGCAGGAACCCTCGACTTAGCCAGCCTAGCCAACACCTACCAGGGTACCACAACTATCTCAGCTGGGACACTCCGCGTTGCTGCTGATGGTGCCCTTGGAGTATCTACTACCGATATCTCTCTTGGAGGGGGAACATTGCGGGCAGATGCCACTTTTTCTTCTGCCAAAGATATTGCACTCACCGCTACGAGCACGATAAATACTCAACCCACCTTCATTCTCACATTAAGTGGCATCCTCAGTGGATCAGGAGGGCTCACAACAGCCAGTACCGGTACCCTCACCCTAAGTGGAGTAAATACCTATCTGGGTACCTCCACAATTGATGGAGGTGGAACACTCGCCCTCTCTGGAGTTGGTTCTACTCTTGGAGCTTCCACTGCTCTAACCATCACCTCTGGAACGTTTGATATAGCGGCAGGAGCAGAAGATAAAACCATCGGCGCATTGAGTGGAGTGGGCACCATTACACTGGGCGCCAATTCGCTTACCATTCCAAGTGGATCCTATGGTGGAGCGATAGGCGGGACGGGCGGCATCACCAAAAGCACGGCAGGAACCTTAACGCTAACAGCAGCGAATGGCTACACAGGAACGACAACAATACTTGGAGGAGGGACACTCGCACTCTCCGGAGCTGCGTCAACTCTTGGATCTTCTAGTCCACTGACCATCACCTCTGGAACATTTGATATCTCGGCAGGCGGTGGAGATAAAACGATTGGCGCATTGAGTGGAGTGGGCACCATTACGTTAGGCGCCAATTCACTCACCATTCCAAGCGGATCCTATGGCGGAGCGATAGGCGGGTCAGGCGGCATCACCAAAAGCACGGCTGGAACCTTAACGCTAACAGCAGCGAATGGCTACACAGGCACCACTACAATTATTGGAGGAGGAACACTCGCTCTCTCAGGAGCTGCATCGACGCTCGGATCTTCTAGTCCGCTGACCATCACCTCAGGAACATTTGATATCTCGGCAGGTGCTGGAGCAAAAACCATCGGCGCATTAACTGGAAGCGGTCCCATTATTCTAGGAGCCAACGATCTCACGATTCCTAGCGGAACCTATGGAGGAATCATAAGTGGAACAGGCGGCATCACCAAAAGCACCGCTGGAACCCTGACCTTAAGTGGAGCGAATATCTACAGCGGGGGGACAATTGTTT
>JAAKFF010000031.1 GCA_011065165.1 Chlamydiota bacterium | reverse complement strand
TGAAAAGGTATCCATACATCGGAAGACCATCACTCCGAAAGATAATCGCTGAAAGTCTCCTCTCCGATATTTGTGATGAGTTCTATGCCCTAATTCAGAAACCCAGGAAGTTGGGACAAAAAAGAGCAATACTCCGGAAATATCTCCCAAAACTCAACGCACTCACTACCATCCTAAAGACGTCTAGCACTGATAAAAAGGAGATTTATCAAGAACTTTATGGCATCTTTCTCCAGTCGCATATGATCATGAATAAGATCTGTTCATGGAAGAGAGGAACTCCTCTCAAATCTGCAGTTAATAGTATCTACAAAGAACTCCGAGTTCACTATAAAGAGCAAAACATTACAGTGGATATAAGCTTGATAAAAAATGAAGTGGAACACTTTAAACACTTAACGAAAAAAAAGGGGAGTGCCAAAGTACTCGAGTTCTTCCGTCGCCCATTTCATAGTGAAGTAGATTGCAACAACCAATTCACCATTCCCCGTTTGGTCGATATCTTCTCTCTAAAACAGCCTAAACAACCCCCCCCGGAAATTCGTGAACCAGGTATTTTCTCATCAGAATCAGAGCGTAACGCAGCTATTGAAGCTCTGGAACGTAAATTGTAATAGGTGTATGATAATCAATGGCTCAATAACTTTCTAAAAGGCCTCATATCCTCGACTGCAACAAGAAGCTGTTGCAATGAGTTGTCTCTCACCGAAGAGACCATCCTTACAGTGGGATGAATCTAGAGTCCTGAATAAAGTAGCGGGCTCATCAGTGTATTTTGTAGCGGTTTTGTTTGCAAGTTACTTATTTTTAATCGTTTATAATGTTTATTTTAATACTGGCAATGTTCAATTACGTCAAGTACTTCTCAAGGTTTGAAAGTTTAGATCCGAAGTTGGGCTGAGTTTTTTGATCTCATCTTTTGTTTCAATCTTTTCTTGGAAAAAAATCTTTCAGCTTCATATTGTAATTCTACAAAATGCTTTCTTTTCAAAAATAACCAACGAGGAGTGGATCGTATGGCGACTATAGGACAAGTTATTGAACAGGTATATGATAGTAAAGTTCAGTATGTTTCTGGGAATTTCAGATCTGATGAAAGTAGAAAAAATTAAGGAACTATTTTTTATAGTACTTCTTCTCCACCCTCCAAAAACGAATATCATCAAAAGATAATGAAGATTCAAAAGGAATCGCTTAAGCAGTTTCATAAAGTATAATGGTCCCAGAAATTAGGACCAATATTTCTTAATCGTTAAGCTTATAACCTCCAAAGAACAGGAGGCCCAAAAATGGCCAAAACTAGAAAGAAAATTGGTTACGTGCAAGTAAGCAGCTTCGATCAAAACCCAGAACGACAACTTGAAAACATCAAGCTGGATAAAATCTATACAGATAAAGCTTCTGGCAAGGATATCAACAGACCTAAATTAGCAGAGCTTATGGAGTATATCAGAGATGGGGACACCGTTGTCGTTCATAGCATGGATCGATTGGCAAGGAATTTGGAAGATCTCAGACGATTAGTCAACATCTTCACGGCCAAACAGGTAAAGGTGCAATTTCTAAAAGAGAACCTCACCTTCACAGGGGAGGATTCAGCGATGTCCCAATTGCTTCTTTCGATCATGGGAGGCTTTGCTGAGTTTGAAAGGGCGCTCATTCGAGAAAGGCAGATGGAGGGAATTGCTTTGTCTAGGAAAAAGGGCTTATATAAGGGGAGAAAAAAGAGTTTGAGTGAGGAGCAAATCCAAGAACTCCAATCAAGGGTCTCTATTGGTGAGAGAAAAAGCCGAATTGCGAAAGATCTGAAAATTAGTCGTGTGACTCTGTACAAGTATTTTAGATGTAAGATAGTAGGTAGTTAACAACTTAGAGGATGAGTGTGGATAAGAATCAGGGGGATACTGTGTTCATGCCTATATTCGTCCAAAACCTTGTGGGTTAATTGAATCTTCAGTATGTATCATCATTATACTTTGAATAACAACAAAAAGGCTTTGGTAGTGTCAATAAATCGATCTGAAGGATCAAATGATTTGAGTAAGATTAGGGATTCAAGTCCTGAACACACTCATTCTCTGGAAAATACAAAAGAAGACCTCTCTTCCAGTCTTCTTCTAGATAATCTCATTTCCTTCATTACTCCAGCCAGAGAAGCATTGATTGAAAAACTCCCTCGAAACACCCAAGACCAATTATTTTATTTTTTAAAGAAACATAAAGAAATTAGTAGATTAGTTAATGAGTTGAACAATCTTATAAAATCAAAGGGTGATGCTTATAAAATCGACCGGGGAATTGGACGCATAGCGTTAGAAATTGAAACATTATGCGATGAGTATGAAGAGGATGGATTTAATTCTGAGTGTATTGAGGTGATTGGTGATAATCTAGAATTATCTGCTCTAGAACGAAAGTTTTATTTCGAACAGTCCATAACCCGTTTTGTCGATATGTTAGCGTACAAGCAAGAGATCGAAGAATTCATAAAGCTTAACCGTGAATTGATTATTCATGAATTTTGCCCTGAAAAGCATCGCAAAGACGCTTTAAATTATTGCAAAATCGAGACCAAACTATTCGGGAGAGAAACACATAATCATGGGCGTATTACTGCCTTTGTCACGTTCTATTTATACAATCCTGTAGGAGAAAATGAGAGAATTTTCCAAATTGTTTATAACCCCCGAGATGCGCAAATCGATAAAGCAGTAATGAGCGCTCTTTGGTCATGGAAACGATCTCTTCCCTTTTTCCTACCAGATTATAAAATACTGAATTTCGACAATGAGAATGTAAGCATATGGGAATATGTAGAGGGGAGTTGCCTTCTGAGCGATGAAACTAACTCGTGGACCAAAGGACAGTTCATTAGATCTGGGAAGTCTGGGCTAAAAGATGAGAGTAAAAACAAGGCACTCTCAAGACTTAGTCAAATGGATGCTATTCTTACCATGATGGGGATAAGTGATCTCCACAGAGAAAACGTACTAATAAAAAACCTTTTTTACAAAGATGAGGAGGTTGAATTTTCCCCGATAGATTTGGAAAACTTTTCAATAGGCAAAACAACAGAATTAGGGGGATTTCCTAAGAACACTAAACTTACAGTGCACCAAAAAAAAATAATTCAAACTTATCTTCTCAACAAAACGAATAACCTGATTTGTAGATATATTCCGTTACCCACTCAAGTTATGGCTGGAATGACAGGTACTCCAAATCTTTATAAAGCGCTAGCTTACAAGCTAATGGACGAGTTTCAAACAGATAAACTCATTGTAATAATGAAGCTTTCATCCTTGGAAGAGAATATTTTGATCAGTATGTTACATCATGATGTTCTCTACTTTACAGAATTATCCGGAAAGATTTATTATGGTATGCCTAATGAAGGTAAAATAATCGCTATCAGAGAGGAGGATTAGAGATGGCAGCTGTAAGTAGAGAAGAGTGTGAAAATATTTATTACAAGTTATTTGAGATCCAAAAAATAGTTGTTGATGAGACTCTGATTAAAGCTCGGGAGCTAGATAAACATGTCACGCGTCTGGAAATAGCACAACTGCTTACTCAAGCTTTTCAAAATTTTAAGAAAGAAGTTCACAGAGAATATGAAACATCTCCAACCAAGGATGCTTTTGCTGAATTACTCATACACTCTCATGAATATATTTTCTTTACAAAAAAAAATTTAAAAGGAGACGTGTTTCAAATTGTCTCTGATAATAAATGAGGTTTTTCTTATGACAGAGGCAAGCTTGATCATTAAAAATCTTGTGGTTTAGAGAGTTTAGAAGCCCGAGACCATTTGAATGCGTTGAACGCGGGCATATCCAAATTTTATCTCTTTAGTCTACTTAACACATTAAAAGTCATCAAGTTGAACTTTGGTTTTCTAAACCAGTTTATTGAACAACGCCTCCCCTGGGTTGAAGTTGTTTGAATCCTACATTTTAAAAGTTCAAAAAAAACGGTCGTTTTGCTAAACTCTATTGGCTTATCTTTTTTGATAAGAATCAAGATTATTGAAGAGATGAAAGAGGTTGAATTTGGGTATTAAGCCTAAAGGAATAAAAATACATGCTAAGGGTTAATCCCCAACTTTGAGATTATAAAAAACGGCTCCTCCAGTTCATCGGGCCTAGTCCAATTATCTGTATACGACTGATCTGTGTAAGTCACCCTTCCATTCAGCACCTGGCAATAGAGAAATGACCCGATCTTGAATCATTGTCAGGGCTACATCAGGATCCCACTGTGAGGCTATATCAGATCGAAGAAGTGGTTGCGTGTCATCAAGGAATAGTTCTGAGGTTTTCTTTTTATGGAGATTTTTTTCAAATTCAGCTCTCGACACACTTAGATCTTGCTGCTTCATGCAGTAATGAAAAACTTCCAGAGTCCTCGGAATATCGAGTTGGCAGTGATTCATGACAAACCAAAAGTCAAAAAGATCTCGGCCCTTATTTCGCTGGTACAAAGCTCGCAACTTGGTTCCCATCAGTTCTTCAAGGTGATACGTCAATATTTCTGCTTCGCCAGAAAACCAGGAAGACGCAACAGAAAAGTTCTTTTTGAGATAACCTATGACAGATGCATGCTCGCGAGTGTTGATCTCAAGTTTGAGACGGAGGTTGATGGGTGGCGTTTCTTCAGACAGGAAACGATAAGTAATGGTTGTGAGCCCCCGCCCCAGTTTTCTTTTCGGCTTGCCTAGCAAGGGGTCAAGAATACTCCTCACTCGATCTATTGTTTCCCCAATCGGTTTGGCATTCACTTGCACGAGATCGATATCTTCTGAATAACGTGGAGCAGGGGTCAGGAACAGTTTGTATAGTGCTGTTCCACCCCGAAAAGCCAAAGAATCTGCGATATGTGGGTCTGAAAACAATTCTACAAGGACTCGAGAGATCAACAAGTCCTGCTCTATTTGATTTTGCAATGGCCAAGCGTGTTTCTTGCTCCATTCAGTAATCAGATATTTTGGAATCATAGGTCACTCTCGATATGTTCATTGATGATAAGTTTCCACCGCTTTGAAACCTCTCCATCTCGAGAAGGATTACGGGAATTCAGCAAGGCTCTCTCGAACTGATAATCTTTAAGGTGATACTCTACAGCGTTTGCGAAAGAATGTTCCTCTAGTAGTTCTAAGAGATATCCCAGCCTTTGTAAAACTGGGAGCACTCTTCTCGTATTCAGTACTTTGCGGAACTCCTCCAGATCTATACTCTCAACAAGCTCACCGAGTACCGTCAGGATATTGGAAAAACCTGCTGAAGATCGAGGATATGCAACAAGATCGATGGCGGTAGCTTCTGGAGACGATACTAATAACACGCTTTTTGGAGTGTTGAATTTTCTTACTGGGCATTGATCGAGATGCTTATTCATGTGAAAAGCAATCCTGACTTTTCCAATTTCTAGGTTCTTTCGAACTTTCGGTATCATCACTTGAAAGACCTGAGGCTGTTGGTGTGCAGCCCCGTAATACATAGCAGCACTCAGAAGGCCCACATAGTAAGGAAGATTCAGGAATTTCATGAGATCTGGAATAAACTGGTCTGGAGGTAAGCAAGCCAAGGATCTGTATTCCAAAGGGATAATGACATAGTATCCCCTGGCTGGAGAAACGATCTCTCCAGCCCTCTTCAAGCGCGATAGACTCACCATAATAGAGTTCTTCGACCGATCGAGATTTATCACTAACTCAGTGAGTGTAAAATGGTAACATCCTCTTGATACAAGACTGTCTATGTATTCTTTGACCTTCATCACTATTCCTGTTTGACATTCTAAACTTAACAAACTCGTTAATTTTAGACAAGTAAAACCCCCTTTATGCACCCACTGGTTCGTCTAGGAATAAGAGCTTGAGGTGAGTCTTCTGTTGGAGGATAAGAGATACCTAGAACCAAACAGTAGCAACAAAGACAACAGAGAATTATACAATGAGATGGGAATGCCGAACAGGGCCCAAGAAATCTGAGAGCAATTTTTGCCTGATGCAAGTAGCCCTGAATAATCTTGAGGATTTTGCATCGCCGTAGCTGTTCTCGCACAGGGGTCGTTGATTTTTCCATATTGAACAGAAGCGTGGAACACACCAAGAAAACATGAGGCCACTAGACATACCTGAATCACCTTAAAAGCTCCATTTTTGATCGATGTAAAGATTCCAAGTACAGCGATGAGTCCGATTAACGCGTAGGGGATACGTTGCAATTTACAAAGTGTGCATGACTCCGAATCCCCAAATCTCTCTTCTAACATCGAAATGATGAGAACTAATACGGTGATCCCCAGAAAAGCAGCAAACACTCGGTTTAGAGTGACTTGTTTGCGGTTATTCATTCAACGGCTTCAATTTTCGGCGAAAATTCCTTTAGCTCTTTCTCGATCATCTCTTTGTTCCCATAGCCTTGCCACTCCCGCCTAAAACGATTCCACCTGAGTCCTAGGTCTCGAAGCTTGGCTTTAGCCTCCCTAGTCGGTTCTATATCGAACGAAACTATGAGAGCTTCACCATTTTCTTTCTTATCTTGCTCAAAAACAGCATCACCCTTGTTCTTCCACATCTTCACAGTTGTATCTTCTTTAGCCTTCTCTTTGAGCTCAAGTAGAGCGCCTAATAAGGCATTGTTATTGAGCTCTTCGATTCCGGATTTTACAACCAACCCTCCTAGTTCGATCAGTCTACGGGTACGTCTCTTACGCTCTTTTTTTTTAAGCAGTTTTTCTTTCATCTCTAGTCTTGATTTTTTAAGAGCTAACTTTTCTTTCTCTTCCTCTAAGCCTATAACCATCTGATTCTCCTGATATCAGTTAAAGATACCTGATCATACAAGCGAGGAATATTTTTCTCAACCCTTCCTTATAGTTGGTTCCATAGAACCATTTAACTTGCACGTTATGTTGATCAGAGATTCTTTTTGGACTATATCAGTCTATTACTGCGTTATGAAAGATCGAGCTCTGTGAGATTAGTCATACGCAACATGTGTTCTACGAACACGCTTGCTTTAGAAATTGCTTGCCAATTCTATACTAGTAGTTTAGAATATGAAATTAGAAAATTGAAATCAGAGAACATAAAATGCCAATCGGATTTGGAAGAGTAGAATTCATAAAGCGATCTGAAGGAAGAAATGCCTGCCAGCTCTCTGCATATCTGTCACGTTCATCTCTTTTTTTCGAAGGCAATTGCGCTTTAGAACCTCAAGCTTATGATTACGGAGATAGAGAGAAAGTATCCTACGAAGAGATCTTGCTTCCTGATGGTGTAGATGAAAATTTCAAGATTCCAGAAGTGCTTTGGAATATGGCAGAAAAGAAAGAGGTGAGGAAAGATGCTCAAGTAGGCATACACCTAGTAATTGCGCTTCCAGATGATAAAGAGGTTACCCTAGAAGATCGTATCACACTTGCAAGAAGTTACGTCCAAAAGCACTACGTTGATAAAGGGCTAGGAGCCCAACTTGTCGTTCATCCTCCAGAAAGGACAATCGAATTCACTGAGGAGAACGAGGCTCTCGGTATCCCAAGAGGAACGATCGGATCAATTATAAAGGAAAAAGAGGGAAACTACATTGTCTCATTACCTAAGGGGACTCGAGACATTCCTGTTGTAGAAATAGGCAGCCAATGCCCAGGAATTACTATTCATGAGCACAACTGGCATGCACACGCTCTGATGACAACCCGCAGGTTCAAAGCTAATGGGAAAGAGCTTGAAGATCTCAAAGCTACCGATCTTATGCCAACGGTAAAGAAAGGGAAGGTTGTTAGTGGCCCTGATAACGGAAGGCTCTGGGCGCAGCATCAAAACGAGTTTTTTATCTCTAAGGGGATGGCGCTTAGAGTTGATGAGAATGGCCTAGTAGCCCAAGAACACTTAGGTCCTATTCGTATGAGGGCTCGCGCTTTTGATCTTCTTTCTGAACACGAAAGGCGTTTAGAGCTAAATAGCGAGGCTGCTAGTCATCCTAGAAACATTTTAGAGGCTATTACCCGAAGAAAGAGTGTGTTTGTAAAAGAAGATGTTGAGCGTTTCATTCTCAAACATACACCTGCAGAGGCAGTAGCCCATGTTAGAGATAGTTTTTGGAAACAAACTGAGCTTGTGCAGCTTAGAGATAGAGATACAGAAGAGTTCGTCTCTAAGTTTACGACCAAAGCTGTCATAGAAGAAGAACAGCATATTTTAAGGCTTGCTGATCGTATCCATCGAAGAGAGATAAGAGCTCTGTCTGAACCGATGAAAAGTCAATTTACCACTGGTCTCACCAAGGAACAGATTAAATCCTACCATAAGATTCTAGACGGAAAGGGTCTCTGTTGTATTCAAGGATATGCTGGAACGGGGAAAAGTTACCTGCTGAAAGCCCTTAAGGACGTTTATGAAGAGAGAGGGCTAGTAGTACGCGCATTTGGACCAGATAACGTGACTGCAGACGTTCTTAAGGAGAAAGGATTCTCAAGTTCAGAAAATATCTACCGTTTTTTATTTAGCGCCAAGCATGGTCGTAGAACTTTTCAGAAAGGATTTGAAGTTTGGGTCTTAGATGAGGCTGGAAAGCTAGGAAACAGACCTCTACTCGAATTTTTAAAACTAGCAGACTCTAAAGGAGCTAAAGTGATCTTTGCTGGTGACTGTGGGCAGCTTCCTTCGGTTGAAAGGGGAGGTGTCTTTAACACTCTCAGCATACGGTACGGTTCAGAGAATCTTGAAGAAATCCAAAGACAGAAGGACGAAATAGACAGGTCTATGGCCAAAGACTTAGCCCAAGGGGAAATAGGAGCAGCCCTCGATAAGCTATCTGAGAAGCAGGCCATCAGGTGGGCGCCTACTCGTAAAGATGCGATGGAAGAGCTTGTGTTGAAATGGTCAGCCGATCACAGAGCAACTACCAAAGAAGGATCAATGATGGGGAAAGACTCTAGCTTAATTGTGACGGGAACAAATGCTGAAGTTCGAGTACTTAATGAAATGGTACGACTCATTCGGAAGGGGAGAGGGGAGATTAGCAAAGATGATTTTGCCTGTGAAACCGCCCATGGAAAAATTTATGTAAGTCAGGGAGACCGTATTGAGTTTCGAAAGAATCAACGCGAGCTAGGGGTTACAAATGGTATGTCAGGAGTATTAGTGAAAGCTGGGAAAAGCTGCTTTGTTGTAGCTATTCAGGAAAATAGCAAAAAGACCCGTATGGTCTCATTTAATCCAGAGGAATATCACCACTTCCAGCTTGGATATGCTTCTACCTGTTTTCGGGCTCAGGGAAGAACGGTTGACCGCGCTTATGTGATGCATTCTCCCTCTCTCAATAAACAAATGGCTTATGTCGGGCTGACGCGTCACGTTAATGAAGTCTGTTATTTTGTTCCTAAGGAAGAGGCCCTTAACCTTTCGGATCTCAAGCGGAAAGCCTTAAGGGATGGCTCTAAATCCACAACACTTGAATATACCCACTCAGAGGAGCTAAATCTCCAAGCTGCCCATAAAAGAAAGGATCTAGAGATTCAAAAGCTTAAGGACTCTGAGCAGTTCAGTATGCGGTTTAAAGGGTCGGCTATGCAGGTTTGGGGCAAGTTAAGAGAGAAAACGCATCAGCTGATAGAGCAAAGGAGTGATCGCAGACTCAATCAGGAGTTTTTCAATTTCCAAAAAGATGCAACTGCTCAAACGATAGGATCCGTTAGAGCAGTCACTGAAGAGGAGCTTAAAAGACTTGCTATCAATCCTATAGACGCTTCCGATAAAATTTCTCCAGATCATATTGCTGGAAAAGTAGCTATTCAAGATCAAACACTTAAGCAAACTGAAGAAGGGATTAGTATGGAAAATGCAGCAAAGAAAACTGACAAGGAGCTCCACGAAAGCTCCAGTGTGTCAGATGGGTTACAAGAGAGCGCTACAAGCTCTCTATCATGGAATGACCTCTCTAAGGAGAGAAGAAAGCTTGTTAGTGCATATTATAATGCGGCTTCCAAAGCTTCTGATCTGAGAGAAGTTGTTCAAGCAGAACGATCAGGGAATATAGATGATGCGACGAAAAGCGCAAGGTTCAGAGAGTGGCAAAAATCCTGCGGTGTAAGAAATGAGGCGGCGTATCATTTGAACGTAGGATTGAATAACGCTGAACTCTGGAAAATCCTAGGGAAGAAACCTGCATATTTCATTGGATTCCAAGCAAACAAGCATGAAGAGATACTAAAAGCTAAAGAGTTAAGAGATCTACAATTCGAGAAAACGAAAAATCTGGAAGGACAGCTCTGTAATCAGATTGAGCCACTCCTCTATAAGCTTTTCCCTGATGGCCCAAGTTCGAAGTCGAGCAGGGGGTTTAGATTTGGCTCGAATGGATCTCTTGCTGTGACTACAAGCGGCCCAAGAGCCGGGATGTTCCACGACTTTAAAAGAGATGAGGGAGGAGGCATGTTAAAGCTTGTTCAAAGAGAGATGGGGCTAAACAAGCATGAGTCAAGAGAGTGGGCGATCGAGTTCTTGGGTTTAGCTTCAAATATCCAAGTTCCCAAGACCTTTGTGAGTCCCTCTATTCATAAAGAGCAAAAAGAGACTCTTTGGATAAGTCATAAAGCAGATCCCAAGGCGGCTGCACCTAAGTTGGAAGAGCTTGGGAAATTGCACTACTACTATAAAGAGGTGATGCGCCATCCTTACCACGATGAGAAGGGGCATCTGCTCTATTACGTTCTTAGGCTTCAAGACAAAAATGATCCCTCTCGCAAAATCACACCCCCTTTAAGTTATGGGAGATATGAAGGAGATAGCAATCCTTCCTGGCAACTCAAGGGATACAGGGACGATAGTAGTAAAAAGCCACTCTACAACCTTCACAAATTGCAAGAAAAACCTTTGGCTACAGTACTTGTTGTCGAGGGAGAGAAGACTGCTGATAAGGCCCTAGAAAAGTTCCCAGATAGAAATTTTGTATCTATCACTTGGCCTGGAGGGGCAGCAAGTGTTTCTAAGGCTGATTGGAGCCCCTTGGTAGGGAGAGAAGTTATCGTTTGGCCTGATAACGATGAGGCAGGCTTTAAGGCAGCAAGTGATGTCTGCGATGAGCTCAAGAAAATAGGAGCATCTAAAGTTTGTATGCATGAGAGTGAGCGCTTGTTCAACCAATTGCCTAATAAATGGGATTTAGCCGACCCTCTTCCAGAGGGAATGAAGCCTTCTTCCTTAACATTCAATATGATGGATAACAGGAAAGACCAGCTTCAAAGTCTTGTCTATTTGAGGATGAATCTAGACCGCGCTCCGCTTATTGAAAGGTTAAGGGTAGGAGATGCTCTCTTAGAGTTTGAGAAAAGAAGAGAGCTAGATATCAAAAATCAGCTGAGCCAAGATATTCCTCGCTCGCAAAAAGAGCGTATCTGGAGCCAGTACACAACTGAAGCTGTCGATTTTCTAAATAGGAAGGAGCAAATTCTAGAAAAAGTCCTGTCAGATCCTGCCATCAATGCTTCTGGAGAGGCAGCAAGAAGGTTAGCGCACCAAATGCACCTATATGAAGCCAAGCATGGAACTCCTGCATCCCATGAGAAGATCATGGTGATGAAGGGTGTGATTCACGACGCAGCAAAGGATCATGTCTTCATACAGGAGAAGACTGTTCCCATCAAAATTCATGAGCTAGCTATTGATAGGGGAGTTGAGAGAGTTTGTGAAAAAGCTCTTAAGGGCTATAAAACGCACGAACTTTCGTATAAGCAGCTGAAGCATGACATCCAATCTGAGGTCTTAGTGATCTCAAAGCAAGTAGAAAGAGAATATACTCATAATCAAGCAATTGAGAAACAACAAACCATGGAAAAAGATCGATCCCATGGATTAAGTTTATAGGAGAAGCTATGAAGTCAGTGAAGCTAGGAGAAGGCTGGGAAGGAAAAGTCGAAAATCTTCTAAGAGAGGCTTACTATGAAGGAGAAAGGTCTGTAATTAGAGGGAGAAAGGGAAGTAAAGCCATCCTTGTTTCTCCAGAAGACTTAGATTTTTTGGAGAAAATTGAAACGCTCTTAGATGAAGCCTGTTATTCTGGAGAAAGAATCATCCTTAAAGGGACAGAAGGGAGCAAGGTTGCTATCGTGCCTTTAGAGGATTTGGAGTTATTAGAAGAATATGAGGCTTCAGATTCACTTGAATTTTAGGACTCGCGGTGTTATTTTAATTTCAAAACCAGAGGAGAAAATTATGGGACTCTTTGATAAAATTGGCGATTTGTTCAACCAGAATGACAAAATCGAGACAGACCAACATTCAAACTCTACAAATCCAGCATCAGGATTACCTATGAATGGAGACAATGATGTTGCAGGAAATCCATTT
Source organism: Chlamydiota bacterium (assembly GCA_011065165.1). Taxonomy (GTDB): domain Bacteria; phylum Chlamydiota; class Chlamydiia; order Chlamydiales; family Simkaniaceae; genus JAAKFF01. The sequence continues at coordinate 3,957 of JAAKFF010000031.1, read as the reverse complement.
GGTACAAATAACCAACCGAATGGTTTTTCCGATCCTTTTTCAAATGGATTTTAACAGCAACACTTTATGAACCTTCTATTTGTCAATTACGCAGCAACTTGTTGCGCAAATACCTTGGGGACATAACATACTGTTACTAGATGAGATCAATAGTTTAGAATCAAGAATTTGGTATATCAATAAAACTATCGAAAAAGGGATGAATAAGTGGCCCAACTCACTCTTGCTCATCAATCATAGTGATTGAAAATCAACCCTGACACTTTCTCAACTTTGTCAAGTGATTCTACATAATCATTCAAGTCACTGCTCTCATAATTTTCTGAGGGTATGATATAAGCCCACGTTTCTACACTATCTTGTTGAAATGCATGGATTACTTTAAAGAAGTGCGTAGGAACCGCAACGTCATTGTCACCAATAACTTCATACTTAACGTATCGCTTACCGTCTGCCTCGATTTGAGGTAAAAATAAAGGGCCCGTTATCACATCCACACTCTCATAGTCATAGTCGTCTTTTGTGACTAGATCTCGAACAAATTGCTCCAATCTTGCCCAAATGCCTCCATTGAAATGACCAGGTTGAGGGCACGCATTTGAGAACAGGTAAGTCTCCCTAAGGATTTCCATCGTATTGTCCCGATCTGCATCAGGCACCATATGTCCTCTTTGATAATCTGATCCCGCGTAATCCGCATCATTACTTCTATGGAGGTGATAAATATCTCTATCTACTTTAAACTTAAGTCTTCTATCTATTTTTCCTGATACATTCTCGTAGGTTAGATGTTCCTGAGTCCACAGAGGGATTTTGTTTCTTCCATCATAAACTACTGAATATCCCTTTCTTTCAATCAGGGGAAAGCTTGAAGGATAAGAAATCGCTTCCAGTTGAAGGTGTGAGCAAAATAGAGCCGCCCCAATCAAAAAAGAATAATTTGCTGAAAAACACGATCTGAATTTAGACATAAGTTGAGCTCCTCTTAGTTGATTGAACTTCTGATCCAAGAGAAGCTAGCAATGCTTCATCAAAGCAAACACTATAAGAGCAAAGGTTTTTTCTGAGAAGGGCTATGTGGACCAGCGGGTCCACTATACGGGAATCCAACTGTTAAAAAGTTGATAGCCCGAGGGGGTATCTTTCTTTTCCCAAATAACGAGCTCAGCTGATAGCACCATGTTCTAGTAGCCAAGGAACTAACTCTTGGCGCCTATTTCTAGCTATGGAAAGGGCTGAGATAGTTTTTGGTACCTTCCTTCTCAATTTACTGTCCCATAGCTCTTGAACTGACTTGGTATTAATATTTGCTCCTTTTGCATAGAAGTACTCCATTAGTTCAGGGCTTTCATGTTCGATGGTACGCATAAAAATTGAGTACCCCGCTTCATCTTTTTGATTGATATCAACTTTTAAGGTATTGAATAAAAATTCAAAAATTTCGGTTCTATTTTTTGAATTTAAATAGCCGAAGAATACGGGGCGCTTTGAATGGTGTTCCGAAAAATTCGCTCCTTTTGCAGCAAAGGCTTGAATGATCTCAGCGTCAACGAATGAGCCGCTGATATTGTGATAAGGTTTAACTCCAGCTGAATTGATTGCATTTATATTGGCCCCTTTTTTCAAAAGGAGCAGTATTATTTCTTTGCAACTTTTTTTTGCATCATCGCCGCCTTTGGACTGTCTATAACAAGCTATATGTAGAGGGGTAAAACCCTGTGAGTCTATAGCATATATATTGGCTCCGTTCTGAATAAGTAGATCTATAGATTCTACTCCTGTTGGTGAACTTCTGGAACCCATAGCCAGGTGAAGAGGGGTTTTTCCGCCATCCCATTTTGCGTTTATATCAGCACCGCATTCAAGAACAAAACGAACAATTTTTGGAAATTGATAAATACTACTGCAATGTAATGGAAGATTGATTCCTGACTTAGGATTAATCTCATATCCATATTTGACTAATATTTTTAATGAAGATAGCATGTTCTCTTCATTTTGATACCCTTGCAAAAAAGGCTTAAGTTTAAAGTCTTTTACCAAGTTGGGATTCTTCTGGAGGAATAGTTCTATTATCTGGGGATCAGCTGTCATGAAGGCTCGCTGCCACTCATCGGTTGTAACTTTTGCCCCATGTGCAAGTAAGATTCTAGCCATCTCTAAAGAGTTTTGCTTATGAACTCTAAAACTAAGAGCTTTGTGGAGAGCAGTTTGATTATTTTTTGTGAAATTAACATCGATCCCTTGATCTAGTAAAATTCGTAAAATTTCAGGGGAATAGTTAGGACTAACAGCGTAATCAATAATAGAAAAATCCTTAGACATGTATCGTTTCAAGTCTAGTCCAGATTCTAAGAACATCTTCAATGATTCGACGCTATTTCCTTCTATTGTCATAATAACAGGAGTGGTGGATAACACATTGCTACTCTTTAAACCCTTGTAGTATGGTGTATAAAGAGATATTCTCTTTGCAATAAGAAATTTTAGGGCTACGGTATTGTTATAATAGGCCGCGACATGAATTGGAGAAAATGTACGTGGATCATATACCGTATTGAAATTTACTCCACGCCTATCTAAAAGCGATAGCAGAGCACTTGTTCCATAGGCCGCAGCATATTCTGATACATTCATTGGGCTATGATTCAATCCCTGATAAGTAGCTGTTTGTAAACTAGCTCCGCAATCCAAAAGAACCCTTACTGCCTCAAGATCATTTTGTTTAATTGCATATAAAAGGGCTGGTACACCGTCAGGATTATTGCCATATTTTACTAAAAGAAAGGCTAGTTGACATTGGGATATCCCTATACTGCTAATAGTTTCTATCCTCGATCTTTTTTGCCTATCCTCAAATGAAGTTTGAGGGCCGGAAGCCTCTTTTACTTCTTCCAGAGAAGAGTCTTGATCCTGAGCTGAATCAACGTCATAGTAAGGTGTGCATTCGCCACCTACAGTGCCGACTTCAGATGCCATGGTTTTACCTTTTTAAATATAATTGTTTTTTCTAAATAATCTTAAATACTTTTGGAAAGTTTATATACAAATAGAATAAAAAACAACAAGGTATGTTATTTTAATTGGACGAAAGAAAGATTCAAAGGATCAGTCAAAAAAAATTGATATAAGTATTCCTGAATTTAGGTATCGCTTTCTAAGAGATTTATGCAAAAGACCACTTGTATACATAAACCCAGGGGCCTGTATTTTTTCTAACCTTTAAATTGGTCCACACCTGGATATAGGTTGATTTCTTTTTTCCAATAGGGAAAAGATTAAAGAATTCAGATACAATATCGTTCGAAATCAGTTCTGGAATACTTATATCATTAAAGAATATTTTATTTGCAATAATGAAATCAGCAGTTTTGTCTTTGTATATTCTAGCAAAAATTGTAATCTTATCTGTTTTTTCTGAATCTAATTCCTTTACAAACATAACCTTGTAGTTTTTTACATAATTAGTATCTCCAAGATCAATGCTTAGTCTTTGTGTCACAATCTCTACTCCACAAATATGATTTTATCGGCTTTTCATCTCTTCCCGTTGACTTGAGATTTTAAGACAATGAAGTTAATATAAAGTGGACCTCAAAATCAAGACTAAAGTTTTGACTTTTGCTCTAAACATCTGACCGAGCTGGCCTGTATTCAAAACGAAGTTCAGATATAGAAATCAGAAAGATATTTCAGAGTCTTATATTGAAGATCCTGAGATGTTTGAAGGCAAAATAGATGACAATAACGCAGACGATACAGAATCTTCAAAGAGTTCTGAAAGGAGCAGAAAGGCAGATAGGGCATTCAATTCGCTAATTCAGGATCTGCTGGTCCTAATTGGGCAACAGCTGCTGCCCAATTGTCATTCTATTACAGCTCAAATGTTTATAAAATATCTTGACTCTTAGCCACGTCAGAAATACGATAAGTGTCTCAAGGAATTTGAATTGATAA
>JAAKFF010000030.1 GCA_011065165.1 Chlamydiota bacterium | reverse complement strand
GTCCTGGCATTTGGATAAAAGAGCCACATTATGCGACCAGCTAATTTCTGCCGACAGTGTCGTCAGTTTTTTATTTTCACGATATGATAGATAGAAGTCCTTCATCCTCCATAAGTTACGAGAAGAAAACCCTCTCATACCTGGGAAGGTCTTTTGTAAATCCTTAGCCAAGCGTTCAACAACAAAGCTTCCCCATTCCGCTTGCTCTTGCTGCCCATAAAGCGTCTTTCCTATCTCTCTATAAACTTCGATGAGTTCACGATTTACAGCCGTCAAAGCTCGAGTTTGAGAGGCCTTTATCTTGCTGGTAATCGACTCTAATATATTGATATAACCATCAGGAAGGGAAGTGGGACCTTTTGAGGTTTTCTTGACTACTTTTTTTTCCTTAAGCATTCAATTCAACTCCAGAAAAAAGGATGGCCAGAGCCAGAATCGAACTGGCGACACAAGGATTTTCAGTCCTCTGCTCTACCAACTGAGCTACCTGGCCATACATGAATGAAGTGAAAATCTTAAAATTTTGGGGGATTTAGCGCAATTATTTAGTTGGAATTTAGGATGATCATATCTTTTATGATCTCTACGGACTCTTTGATCTGGAGATCGTCTTCGCCGAAGTTCTTCTTTGCGGACTCCCGTCGGGATGAGCTGCGGGCCGCTTTGGGACGATAACCATTCCCTACTTTTAGGAAATATTGAAAGTTTGGATCGTGGTCGATCCTCTCTTGACTATTGGCAGTGAGAGTGGGGAGCATCTTCCGCCACTGTGAATCTCGCGGCCTGAGATAGGGAACTGCAGAGCGGGAGTGGTCCCGATAGGAGCCATGTCTGATCTTTGTGAGGGAGTGGAAGAGCTCTCCGCTTAGGTGGTCGTTTGTGAGGGGGAATTCTAGATATTTCTCTCCTATATTATAGGGGAAGAAAACGGTGGGCACGAGGATATCTGACTGCACTCCCTCGATTTGGGGGGAGCGGCCTGATGCGGTGTAGTAGCGCCCCACAGTCACCTTGAAAAACGCTTTGGCTCTCTCATTCGTCAGCGTCTGGTACTGCATCGATCCCTTTCCATAGGAGCGCTTATCTCCCACGATCAGGGCAACCCCAAGATCTTGCAGCGCTTGTGCGACAATTTCGGCGGCCGATGCGGAGGCTTTTGAGATAAGGATCACAAGGGGACCATTATAGAACTGCCTTCCATCGACATCTCGCGCATAGCGCACCTCTCCGTCTGCATATTTGGAGACGACGATCAGCCCTCCATCGATGAAGAGCGAGGAGACTTTGACAGCTTGTGTCAAAAAGCCTCCGGAATTCTCCCGAAAGTCGAGAACTAGCCCTTTGAGCTCTCCCTCGGATTTTAGTGTTTTGAGCGCCTCCTTTAGATCGTTATCTAGGCTCACCTTGCCGCCATTATCATAGAATGCGGGAACGTTGATCTTTCCAATGATGCCGTCGCCGTAGGGCTCTGCAGTAAAAGAGAGGCGCTCAGCGTGCATGGTGATTTTTTCTCGGATGAGATCGACATGGATGACATCGGAAGTTGAAGGGGCTCTCTTCACTCCCAGGGTCACTCTGGCGCCATCTTTCCCCTTCATCACATCGAGCAGCTCTTCGAAGGTGATCTCCTCTACTCCGTTGTGGTCGATGGCGACTAGAATATCCCCCACCTTGATCTGGCCGCTCCTCTTTGCGGGACCGCCATCGATGAGATCTGAGACATAGACGCCATCGAAGTCCTCACGCAGGACAACCCCTACTCCGGAGAACTGCTTCTTGAGAGTGGTGCGGATGGAGTAGGCCTCTCTGGGGCTGTAGTAGCCGGTATGGGCATCGAGACTCTTTGCCATCGCTTTGAGTATGTGTAGGGTCAGCATGTGCTCCGACCCTTCAAGGTAGGCCGCCTCATAGGCGACTCTCTTCTTCTCTTTATGCTTCAAGATCTTTTGGATGAGCTCAGCCGTTACCACTCTCTCTTGGCGCATCCTTATATGCATCTTGAGCTGATAGAGCAGGTGGTTGTAGATGCGATTCTTAACCTCTTGAATGGTAGAAGGATAGTCAGGGTAGGAGAGGGTCACTTCCTGATCTAGAACTTCCTCCTTCTCCTCGATCAGACGGGTAATCTGCCCCTCGCGGATCTTCTTATTACGGTCGATCGCCTTTTCGATCACCTGATTTAAGTGGAAGTAGTGGGAGAAGTGGTCGTGGCGGTAGTCGTTGATGACGTCGCTGGTCTCACTGGAGTTTAAGCTCAAAAAGGGCTCGACCTCATCTCTCATCAAATAGATCTTATCACTATCGAAGTTTTCAATATAAATTTTAAAGGAGCGCTTGACGATCAGAGGAGAGAACTCTCTATTTTCTACGTGGTAGGAGAACATCTTATCCATCGTCATCCGCACATCCCGCAGATTCAGAGCAAAGGGTTGACTTGCAAGAGCTGAGATAGCCGTCAGTAAAAATGTGATGGTGAAAACAGTACGCCTTATCATCGCCCCTCTCTTACGCTCACTATATAAACTGAATAATTAATTAGGTAATTCTTTATTAATTTTATTTTAATTTAGTAAATTTTAATGAGTTATGATAATAATTTAGGAAATTCATAGTTTAGAGTTCTCGGAGAGATGGGGTAGACTTTCTTTTTGCAAATAATTCTCCTTCTGCGATATAGTGTTCGTTTATCTTGGGAAAAGTTAGCCCAAGCTATGCTATGCAACCTATGAAAAGGAGTAAAGGCCTCAATGCCAACGATTAATCAACTCGTCAGAAAGCCGCGCGCGCCGAAAAAAAAGAAAAAGAAGTCGCCTGCTCTTCAAAAATGTCCACAGAGACGTGGAGTCTGCCTTCAAGTAAAGACTAAAACCCCAAAAAAACCTAACTCTGCTCTCCGCAAAGTTGCTTGGGTTCGTCTTTCGAATGGCCAAGAGGTCATCGCCTATATCGGTGGTGAGGGACATAACTTACAAGAGCACAGCATTGTTCTCGTCAGAGGTGGACGGGTAAAGGATCTACCTGGAGTGCGTTATCACATTGTTCGTGGAGCACTTGACTGCGCTGCCGTGAAAGATCGTAAACAGCGCCGATCGAAGTATGGCGCAAAAAAACCTAAGTAAAGGAATGATATATGTCTAGAAGACGTCGAGCTACAAAACGAAAAACAGTACCAGATCCTGTCTATAACAGTATCGTTCTTACCAAGTTCATCAACCGTGTGATGCTTAACGGAAAAAAAACCGTAGCAAAGACGATTGTCTATGGCGCACTTGAAGCCTTTGCAAAAAAAGTTCATGCGGATGATCCGATTACCGCTTTTGATCAAGCGATGGACAACGCGATGCCCTCTTTGGAGGTCAAATCCCGAAGAATCGGTGGTGCCACCTACCAAGTCCCCATCGAAATTTCTCCAGAAAGACGTGCGACCATGGCGATGAAGTGGATCATCACGAACGCCAGGAAGAAAGTGGGCCGCAACATGATCGATGGCTTAGCAATGGAGCTCGCCGATTGTTTCAACAATCAGGGCACAACAATTAAGAAAAAAGATGATACCCACCGCATGGCTGAAGCGAACAAAGCATTTGCCCACTATAAGTGGTAAAGGAGCAGACAAGATATAATGGCAGATAAACGCCCCCCACAGGATAATCTAGCGAATGTACGCAATATCGGCATCATGGCCCATATTGATGCCGGAAAGACGACATGTACTGAGCGCATCCTCTACTATTCAGGACGGGTACATCGCATCGGCGAGGTCCACGAGGGCGCCGCGACCATGGACTGGATGGAGCAGGAGCAAGAGCGTGGAATCACCATCACCTCTGCCGCGACCACCGTCTACTGGAAAGATTGCAAAATTAATATCATCGATACTCCGGGACACGTCGACTTCACCGTAGAAGTTGAGCGTTCCCTCCGCGTTCTCGACGGATCGGTTGCTGTCTTCAGTGCTGTCGACGGCGTGCAACCTCAATCAGAGACAGTATGGAGACAAGCGGAGCGCTACAACGTCCCCCGCATCGCCTTCATTAATAAAATGGATCGCGTTGGCGCAGACTACTTCTTCTGCATCAAGAGCATGGAAGAGAAGCTGGGTGCGAATGCACTCGCCCTACAGTGTCCTATCGGAGCAGAGGGTGGATTCCGCGGAATGGTCGACCTCGTCTCCATGAAAGCGTATATCTTCGATGACGAGACACTCGGCGCCGAGTTCGATACTACAGAGATTCCAGCTGACATGAGAGAGCAGTGCGAAGAGCTGCGTTCAAAGATGCTCGAAGAGCTAGCCACTATCGATGAGTCGAACGAAGCGTTCATGACGAAGGTTCTCGACGCACCTGAAACATTGACTGAAGATGAAATTCATGCAGTGATTCGAAATGGAGTCTGTACTAATAAGATCAACCCTGTCCTCTGCGGATCGGCCTTCAAAAACAAAGGGATTCAGCCCCTTCTAGATTGTATTACACGTTGGATGCCCTCTCCCCTCGACCGCGGCATTATCAAAGGTATCGATGTAGATAGTGAGAAGGAGCTTGAACTCGAGCCTTCGGATGATAGTCCCCTAGCAGCGCTCGCCTTTAAGATTGTCACCGACCCCTACGTGGGAAGACTCACCTTCATTCGCATCTATTCAGGTGTCCTAGAAAAAGGGATGACTCTGATGAATACTTCTAAGGGTAAAAAGGAGCGTATTTCACGACTCCTGGAGATGCATGCCAACCAGCGTAAAGATCGTGATGCCTTTTATACCGGAGATATCGCCGCCTGCATCGGCCTGAAGAACACCAGTACTGGCGACACTCTCTGTGCTATGAACAACCCCCTTCTACTTGAGAAGATGGAGTTCCCTGAACCTGTTATCTCCATGGCGATCGAACCAAAGTCTAAAAGTGACCGTGAAAAGCTCTCTGTCGCCCTTGGCTCCCTCTCGGAAGAGGACCCTACATTCCGCGTCACTACCAATGAAGAGACGGGACAGACGATCATTGCCGGAATGGGAGAGCTCCACCTAGATATCCTTAAAGAACGCATGCGTCGTGAATTCAACGTTGATGCAAATGTCGGCAAACCCCAAGTCTCCTACAAAGAGACGATTACCGCCCCTGCAAAGACAGATACCAAGTTTGTAAAACAGTCGGGTGGCCGTGGACAGTATGCCCATGTCTGCCTCGAGATTGAACCGAACGAACCAGGGAAGGGAAATGAGATTATCAGCAAGATTGTCGGAGGTGTCATTCCAAAAGAGTACATCCCTGCTTGTATCAAAGGGATTACAGAAGGGCTTTCCACAGGTGTTTTAGCTGGTTACACCCTCGTTGATGTTAAGGTTTCGATCGTCTTCGGCTCCTATCATGATGTCGACTCGAATGAGATGGCCTTTAAGATCTGCGCCTCAATGGCAATTAAAGATGCTGCGAAGAAGAGTAGTCCTATCATTCTAGAGCCCATTATGAAAGTGGTCGTCACCACCCCTGAAGAGTTTATGGGTGACATTATTGGTGACATCAACCGCCGTCGTGGAAGAATCCTCAACCAGACGAATGAACGTAATGTGGTCATCATTGAGTGTGACGTCCCCTTAAGTGAGATGTTCGGTTACTCCACAACGCTCCGTTCGTTAAGTTCAGGACGTGCTACCTATGTAATGGAACCCGGCAATTTTGAACGTGTTCCAGCGAAAATTCAAGAAGAAATCATGAAGAAATAGAGAGAGATCCATGGCCAAAGAATCAAAAAGAAAAAAAATACGGATCCGTCTTAAGGGATATGACCAGAGGATCCTCGACCGCTCTACAGCTGATATCGTTGATACAGCAAAACGTACAGGGGCACAGGTCGTTGGACCCATCCCTCTACCCACAAAGCGTGAGATCTATACTGTTCTCCGCTCTCCCCATGTCGACCGTAAATCGCGCGAGCAGTTTGAGATACGCACACATATCCGCATGCTCGACATCATCAACCCGACCCTCGACACCATCGACAAGTTAAAGGTCCTCTCCGTTGCTGCTGGCGTAGACATCAAAATCAAAGCTTAAAAAGAGGCGTTATGGCTACAGGGTTATTAGCTGCATCTACACTTGTGAACATGGGTAATAGATTCAACTCTGCATTTACGCAGTTAAGCGATCTCTCTCCAGTAAAGTTACTACTGCTTGCTCGCCATTTCCAACAGCAAGCATCTAAATATAATAAAATCTTATACATAACCGGGGTCGTTACTGTTATCACCGGGATAGGATCAGCCGCCTCCTTTATTGGAGCCAACTCCCTATCTAATAGTTATGGAAATAGTGGGAAAAAGGCTTTTCTTATGATAGCAGGGATAGTTTGCATGATTGTAGCATTCACGGCTCTCTCAATGGTGTTCGTAACTTGGTCGAAGACGAGCATCAATCTCAGCTGCTCCAAACGCTGCTTAGAATATATTGAACTCAACAAAAACATCAGTAGTTAGGATATCGAACGTTGGACTCTCAGTTGCTGAGAGACGCCTCTGTTAAATTCAATTTTATCTCCTGGGAAGCTGTTTTTCACAGTTGCCATTTAGTGGTATCCTTGCTATCATAGTTTTATTATTTTTAATTTAAACAGAACAGAAGGTAACAAAATATGAGTAGCATCTCAATTACTGGATCCGATAACGAGATCCTCAACAGATCATTGAATTATTTTTCAAAGGAAATAATGAACTTTTCTCCGGAGAAATTATATCTGGTTTCCCAACTTTTTCTGGTTAAAATGAATTATTACACTGGTGGATTTTTCAGCTCTTGGAAATTTATTACCCTCACCGTTCTTGTGGGAGCAGGCGCGACAGTTGGTGGTATATATGAGTTTACCAGGGGTGCTCCTTCTAATGCTTCTGGAGAGTCTACTTCTATGAGAATTCCTGCAGAGTTATATATTCCTGTAGTCGGTATTTGCGCTCTTGCTGCTACTATTGCAATCGGTACGAAGATCTACAATAATTTCAATAAAGCCTCATACGAAAGAATGTACAACCATACTAAGCATGTCATGCAGCTCAAAGAGCTCACTCCTTTTGGGGATATTCCGATACCTGCAGCCCTCCCCAAACCGATTCAAGAGCTAGTGGGAAATGCAAGCTAAAGGAAGTGGCCTTCTTCTTCCGGATGAAAGTTAGTAGTTAGGATAGGGATCGTCCGAGTAGATCGCCTCGAATGGAGGCGGATTGGATAGTTTCATATATTTTCCAACTACCTTCCCATTTTCAATGACGATATAGTAGCGGCGCTGCTCGATTACCTGGGTCCCCATGGTTATCTTTTCGATATACTCATAGGTCTCGGTCCCCTCCCCTTTGGAGTAGATCATGTAGGGTTTGCCGAAGCGTTCTTCAATAGCCGTTGATGACATGCCGACACCGACATCGCCATACCCTCTGCGTGTCATGAGCTCATGATTCGTGTTACAGCCTACAAGGAATAATACTATTAGTAGAAGAGAGTACTTCATAAACATCCCGATTTAATCTTCTAATAGTTTATTTCGGAATTTATCTGCAATTACTTTTCGTTTTCTTCTACTTGCCAGATCTTGCCGTGGATAATCGTCCTGAAATCATCGGTCGTTGCATATTCGGCATGCATAAGATAGGTATTGGGGTCGCCGGTTGCTTCGTAGAATTCAAAGCCCTCGAATCCAAGCTCTCCCAAGCGGAACTCCCACCCGATCAACTTCTCATTGATGAGTCCTTTTCCCACTATTTTTCCAAGCGTCTGGTTCTCCAACTCGATGTTGAACCCCTTCTCTGAGATGTCATAGATAGAAAATTGGTTCTGCATCATATCCTGAAGCCCTGAGATCTGAATCTCTTGTAGAGAGTCGATGCGTCCCTTACTACTCATCGCAGGAATATTCCAGCGTGTGAAAAAAGAGAGCTGTTCATCTACCATGGAGAGGGAAATTTTTCCTTCTCCAAGCCAAAAACCAGAGGAAAAGATAAATGGATGTTTCGTCAAAACATAAACCTTCTTGTATAGACGCTCTGTAAAATCCCTAGTGCACTCATTGTCAATGTAACCGAGGAGCCTCCATAGGTTACCAGAACAAGAGGGACGCCCGTGATGGGTAAAAAGCCGCACATCATGCCAATGTTAATCACCACATGAATCGCTAGGTAGACAGAGATTCCTGCGGAGAGGACCCGGCCGAAGTGGTCACGTGCAACAGCTGTTACCTGGAAGCTACAATAAATCAATCCGAAAAACAAGAGGAGCATGAAAGTGGCGCCAAATAATCCAAATTCTTCGGTAAATGCAGGGAAGACGGAGTCGGTATGTGCCGCCGGAAGGAATTTTCGTCCAGTAAAGGTGCTCTTCTTCCAGCCGCTCCCTGTGTAAGAACCGAGGGCAATAGCGGTCTTTGCTGCCTGATGGTGGTAGGTCTCGGGGTTAAACCGTTCATATTGATACTCTTTGAGTACTTTTGTCGCCACCGGCCTAAACTCCTCATGGGAGAAGACGCCGGTAAAGATCAATGAGATCAAGAGAATAGCCGCAACCCCAGCAACAGACATCATCTTCACGACACTCCTTCGGATCCCCCCAAAATAGAACATACCGAGTGTCATGGGGAATAGGACCAGAGCTGACCCTAAGTCGGGCTGCTTTAAGATGAGAAAGAAAGGGATCAGCGCAAGTGCAGAAGCTTGAAAGACGCAATCCCAACGGCCAACAGCCCGCCCTTTTTTCTCTAGAAACCAGCTCAAGGTGATCACAAGGGAGAGTTTGGCATATTCTGAGGGCTGCAGGGTGCCACTCATAAAGGGGAGCCGATACCAGCGGTGCACATGTTGAATCGGCTCGTGCAAAAAAAGTCCTAAGAGAAGTAAAATTGTTCCAATATAGAGGAGCCAGGCCCAGTCGCGGAGTTTACGATAGTCTAGCCCTGCAAAAAAGAGATAGGCGACAATACCGATGGCGAAGCGCTCCATCTGTTTTTTCACGTGGGGAGTGAAGAAGATATCCTCCCCTGAAAGTTGAATATCAGCCGTTGTAGAGGCGATAACGAGCACACTTATCACCATGAGCCCGAGTATAAGAGGCACCGTTCGAAAGTCGATGCGTCGCAAAAGTTGATGGTTCCACATATCTAACCACTATAGCAGAGGTAAAAAAAACGATGGAAGAAAATGTGAAGCATATCCACTTCAAGGAGATCGATTCAACCAACAACTGGGCCAAAAAGAACTGCAGAAGCCTCGATCTGTCGCAGATCACCCGTATTACTGCAGATGAGCAGACAAGTGGCCGAGGCCGTTTTAACCGAAAGTGGCTCTCACCAAAAGATCTGAATATCTACCTGACCTATCTCTTTGCGATAGATAGAGATACGATAGACCCCGCCAATCTAGCCCAACTCCTCTCCCTCTCCATCGCCAGCCTTCTCGATCAAGAAGGAGTTACCCCCCAAATCAAATGGCCCAATGACGTGCTCATCGATGGGAAGAAGATCGCAGGGTTGCTCTGCGAAACTACTGATCTAGCCATAATTTTGGGAGCAGGCATCAATGTCAACATGGGCAAGGAGCTTCTCGATACGATCGACCAGCCCGCTACATCTCTCCTAGTTGAAACAGGCAAGAGCCACTCCATTGAGAAGCTTATCAAATCCCTCGAACTCCTCTTCCTCCAAGACCTCCGCCTCTATCGCAAAGAAGGATTCCCCCCCTTCTTCAAGCGCTACGACGCCCTGCTCACCCACAAAGGCCAAACGATCACTCTAAAGCAAAATGGCAGCTCCGTCACAGGCACCCTCCACTCCCTCAATCCAGACGGCCGCCTCAACCTCCTCCTCCCTTCCGGCGAGATCCAAACTATCAGCTCCGGCGAGATCCAACCCTAACTTGAGTTACTTTTTAGAGGAGATGTACTTAGCAAGAAAATAATTATATTTTTCTTGATTCCTTTCTTTTTTAGACCAACGCTCAAGTTCCATGAAATCAATATCTTTTTGACTTTTACAAACCATGATTGCTTGGTCTAATGCCTGAGAATCATCCCAAAAATAATAGCTCGCTAATCGGTCTTTAACACAATCCGTCGATGTTAGTAGTTTGATCTCGCCTAGGAAATTGTAAGTATCAATCGGTTCGCTTCCAATGGAAACTGGTGGTGCAACAAACTCCAAGAAAAAAGGAGTATCTGGATGGTGAAAATATCTCTGTTGTCTATTAAACCCCAATTCATTGAGAGCTCCTTCAATCTTCTTCATATCTTCATAAGTTACAAAATCAAGATCATAAGATTGATAACGGTTCTTGGAATATATTGTTACACACGCACCTCCTACTAATATACAGTCTAGCCCATGTTCCCTGAATTTTTTTGAGACAACAGCTGCTAATTTACGTAACGTAATCTTCGCTAGATTCATAATGGTTTTGTCCGTTTTCGTGGCCGTTTGCGAACTTTGGGTTCATAGTATTCATCTTTTATTTTCTTCGGGAGAAACTCATAAGCTTTAGAGATAAATGCTTTTAGTTCACTAAGAAAGGGATATCTCGGATTGAACTGAAAGAGTCGCGTCTTTCCTATAGGAAAGTTTACCAACACTCCTGCAGCTTCCAACTTATCCAAGCATTTTTGTATGGGGGAAAGGGCCGTTTGAAATCTTATCTTCAATTCTGATGCATAGCATTTCTCATTGACTATCAAATAGAAGAGTATTTTCTCTGTGTTCTTATTTCCAAAAAGTTCTTCAAGCATGAACCACCTCTAATATAGGTCTTATAACCTTTATTATAGGTAAGGATGAATTTCTTGTCAAAAGTTCCACTGGATGCGGGCGGAGCCCTCTTGGATGGTGGCGTTGTCTCCGATTGCCGCTTCGTAGGCTATGCGGAAGGAGAAGTTTTCGTCGAGGGCATCTTGGAGATCGACACCGATGACTAGCTGATCTGTCGAGTTATCCATCGTCTTGACTTTGAAGTTCTTCTTGCAGGTGTCTAGCTTGTAGAGGCGCGAGGTGTAATCCCCTTTTGTAGTGGGAACATACTTTAACCAGCCGACCCAAACGGAGGGGGTGAGACAGCCGTTGTTTAACTTTATCGGTTTGATAAACCGGAGATCGATGCGCGACTTGAAGAAGGAGGAGCTCTTGTTTCTTACGGATAGGTTTAAACTCTTCGCCCCGCTCTCTTGGTACCCAGCTTCAAAGATAGTCAGATAACTAACTGTGGCTTCAGGTTGAATAAAGAAGTTTGAATCATAGACTTCAAATTTAAAGCCTCCTGTCAGCACCTCTTGAAGCTCCCAACTTTTATGATCGTTGTGTGCGGTCCTTCTTATGGCAGAGATAGAAATTTTGCGATCGACGTCATAAAATGTTCTTCCTGCTAGCAGCAGGAAGTTTACAAAGCAGTTCTCTGAGATATAGCCAACTGTAGGAGTAAAAGCGATGGTATCAATATCTGCCTTTCCCCCTCTCTCCTCCCAATCAAGATCGGAGTGGAGGTAGTTAAATCCAAATGCTACAACCAGATGCTCTCGGAAGACAAGACTCGTTCCTGCATTCACCCCAAGTGTACGTGTATCGAAGCCAAATTGACCCTCTCTCCTACTCTGATCGTAAGTGTAACCGAGCGGCTGCACCCAGACGTCATGGGGAAGCGCACTTCCCTCTCTTTGGTAGCAGCGCTGCACAAACTCATAGTCATAACTATTGAGATGGGTGAGCATGGCATTGGCCATCCGCATACTATTTTGCTCATTTGTGAGTGCGAGTCCTCTAAACTGCTGCGGCGTCATATGGATGAGCGCTTTATTTAAGGCAGCGGGTGCAAGTGCAGTCAAGGCCAATGTCACAGTTCTAAAGTCGGCGCTATGAGGAAGAACACTTGAATCATCACAATATACATAATCAAAAATCGCTTTTGCATTTCCCTTTAGTGTCATTATATCTGTAAGAAATACGGCAGAAGTAGAATCGATACCAACCAAGACCTGAGTTCCTGAATAACTTACCGTGAACTCTAGAGGGTACCTTTCGATAGATTGATCAAATAGTCCTGTCACTCCATCATCTGCTTCTAAAACCAGATAGGTCGTTCCTGCGGTGTAGATTCCTGGAAGGGGGGTGAGTGCAAGTGTTCCTGCTAGAGTCGCCGTTCCACCGATATCTAAAAAGTCTGAATCACCCCCAGGTTCTATCTCTACCTCATAAGTCCCGTCAGCTGTTTGAACAAAGGTCCCCAAGATTACAATAGTTCCAATGGATGCACCGGGGGTAATCGAACCAGAGTTCAACGCTCCATCTACTGTCCCATTCCCTGAAAGGCTCGCTCCTCCCGTGATCATGACATCAGAGCTTCCGATCAATGCGCCGGCGAGGTTGAGTACTCCTCCAGAGATTAACGTAGCTCCTGAATAAGTACTCGTCCCAGATAAGGTTAAGGTTCCACCACTGCTTTTGGTGATACCTCCACCTATCCCTCTGATCACTCCGCTATAGGTTCCGCTTGGAATGGTGAGTGTATTCGCGCCTAAAGCAATGGTACCCCCTCCACTCAATGCGCCGATACGCTTTACTCCTGCATCTTCAGCTGAGATATCAAAGGTTCCAGAAGTGATGGTCAGTGGACTAGAAGATCCAAGTGTTGACGCAGCTCCGAAGAGAGAAAGTGTCCCTCCAGTTATGGTTGTCGTTCCAGTGTAGGAATTCGCTGCTGTTAGCGTTAAGGTTCCCCCACTACGTTTGGTAATACCTCCTGTCCCTCCTATCACTCCGCCATAGGTTCCACTTGGAATGGTGAGTGTATTGGCGCCTAGTGTAATGGTGCCCACTCCAGAGAGAGCGCCGATGGTCTTGCCTCCAGCACCTGCCGCTATATCAAACGTTCCTGAGGTGATGGTCAATGGACTAAAAGCCCCAAGGGTAGATGCAGCTCCAGAGAGAGCTAGTGTTCCTCCATCAACTATGGTTGTCGTTCCAGTGTAGGAATTCGCTGCTGTTAGCGTTAAGGTTCCTAAGCCGCTCTTGGTGATACCTCCTCTTATACCTCCTATCGCTCCGCCATATGTTCCGCTAGGAATCGTGAGATCGTTGGCTCCAAGAATAATGAACCCCCCTCCATTCAATGCGCCGATGGTCTTTGCTCCTGCTCCTAATGAGATATCAAACGTTCCAGATGTGATGGTGAGTGGACTAAAAGATCCAAGTGTTGACGCAGCTCCGAAGAGAGAAAGTGTCCCTTCAGTTATGGTTGTTGTTCCTGTGTAGCCATTCGTTGCATTGAGCGATAAGAATCCAACCCCCCTTTTGGTGATGCCTCCCACTCCTCCTATCGCTCCGTTATAGGATCCACTAGGAATGGTAAGCGTATGCGCGCCTAAAGCAATGGAACCCCCTCCAGAGAGCGCGCCGATGGTCTTTGCTCCTGCTCCTAATGAGATATCCAATGTTCCGGAGGTGATGGTGAGTGGACTAGAAGATCCAAGTGTTGACGCAGCTCCGAAGAGAGAAAGTGTCCCTTCAGTTATGGTTGTTGTTCCTGTGTAGCCATTCGTTGCTGTTAGCGTTAAGATTCCTGAAGTACTTTTGGTGAGTCCACCTGTTCCTCCTATCGCTCCACCATATGTTCCGCTTGCTATGAAGAGGTTGCTACTTAAAGTAATGGTGCCCACTCCATTCAACGTGCCAATGGTTTCTGAGAATCCTCTATTGGTACTACTTGCATCTATCTCCGAGTTGTCAGCATTCACAGAGCCAGTAGCAGTGCAAAGTAATAAAATAAGAAAAAAGAGCAGATTTTTCTTTGTCATAATAACTGCCTTTTTTTCTGCAGTGATATCGAATAATAAAAAAACAAATTAGAAGTTGTCAAGCTATTCCGCAAGGTGCTATGAGTGATAAGAAGCTGCTGCTTAATCATTAACATGTACATTCCATGGTTAAAAATCCCACTGGAAGCGGGCAGAGCCTTGTTGGATGGAGGTGTGGTCTCCAAAGGCCGCTTCATAGGAGATTTGAAAGGTGAGATTTTCGTCGGGAGAAGCTTGGAGGTCGACACCTACGACTAGCTGGTCTGTAGTTTTATCCATCGTCTCTATTGTAAAGTTCTTCTCGCATGTCGCTTGCTTGTAAAGCCGCGAGGTGTAATCCCCATTTGTAGTAGGAATATACCTTAACCAACCCACCCGAAAAGAAGAAATTATACAGCTATTCTCTATCTCTATCGCTTCAATCAACCGGAGATCGATTCGCGACGTAAAGAAGGAGGAAGTTTTGTTTCTGACGGAGAGGTTTAAACTCTTCGCTCCACTCTCTTGGTATCCTGACTCGATGATATTTTGATAGGTGAGTGTGACTTCAGGTTGAAGATAGAGATCCATCGGAACCCATCTCGGCAGTTTATATTTATAGCCTCCTGAGAGCACTTGCTCTAGATCCCAACTTTTATGATCATTATGAGCGATTCTTTTTATGGAGGAGAAGGCAATTCTTCGATCGACGTCATAAAATGTTCTTCCTCCCAAACTAAGGAAATTTATAAAGAAGTTTTCTGAAATATATCCAATTGTAGGAGTTAAAGAGATGGTATCAAAATTTGCTCTTCCTCCATCTTCAGCCCAATGAAGGTCAGAGTAGAGATAGTTGAGTCCCATTCCTAAAACCAGATGATCAAAGAAGAGCAGGCTCGTTCCAACGTTCACTCCATAGGTGCGTACATCAAAACCGAATTGATCCTCTCTCTCATTTTGGTTGTAGTAGTATCCGAGCGGCATCACCCACATATCGTGGGGGACGGAATTTCCCGCTCTTTGATGGCAGCGTTGCGACCATTCATAGTCGAAACTGTTGAGACGCGAGAGCATGGCATTTGCCACTCTCATACTATTTTGCTGTCCAGTGAGCGCAAGCCCTTTAAACTGCTGCGGCGTCATGTGAATGAGGGCTTTGGTAAACTCCTCGGTGGCAAGTTGCGCCAACACTGTCGTCACATCCATTAGATCTCTACCAGGAGGAATAAAACTCACATCATCACAGAATATGTAGTCAAAAATCTTCTTAGCATTCCCTTTAAGATCCGATCCATCTATCACTCCTTCAAATACAATGACCCCACCGGGAAGGAGAATTGTGACCGTGGTTCCTGTATAAACCACTTCGAAGTCTAGAGGATGCGACTCTACAAAAAAGTCAAATTGAGTCCCTCCCAATCCTCCATCTGCCTCCAAAACCAGAAAGCTCGTTCCTGCCGAGTAGATTCCAGGTAAGGGATCAAGCGCCAGCGTCCCTGCTAGAGTCGCCGTTCCACTGATATCCAAAAAGTCATTGCCTCCCCCAGGCTCTATCTCTACATCGTATGTTCCGCCGGCAGTTTGAGTAAAGGATCCCGAAATTACAATGGTTCCAATGGAAGCGCCTGGAGCTATCGAACTAGAGTTGCTTACTCCACCCACTGTTCCATCCCCTGTAAGGCTGGTACCGCCAGAGATCGTGACAAAAGAACTTCCGATATCTCCACCTGCGAGGTTGAGCACTCCTCCAGAGATCAACGTAGCTCCTGAATATGTGCTCGTCCCAGATAGGGTCAAGGTGCCACCAGTGCTTTTGGTGATCCCTCCTGTTCCTCCTATTGCTCCACTATATGATCCGCTTGGAATGGTGAGCGTATTGGCGCCTAACGTAATGATCCCCCCCCCACTCAATGGGCCGATGGTCTTGCCTCCAGCACCTGCCGAGATATCAAATGTTCCAGAGGTGATGGACAGTGGACTAGATGCTCCGAGGGTGGACGCAGCTCCAGAGAGAGCGAGTGTCCCTCCTCCAGTTATGGTTGTCGTTCCTGTATAGCCATTTGCTGCTGTTAGCGTTAAGATTCCAGCGGTGCTTTTGGTGATCCCTCCTGTTCCTCCTATCGCTCCCCCATATGATCCGCTTGCAATGTTGAGCGTATTGGCGCCTAGAGTAATGGTGCCCACTCCAGTCAATACGCCAATCGTTTTATCTCCTGTCCCTGCCGCTATATCAAACGTTCCAGAGGTGATGGCGAGCCCGGATGAGGTTGCGATCGAACCGGCTCCCGATAGAAATAGCGTAGCGCCCCCACTTATGGTTGTCGCTCCTGTGTAAGCATTTATACCAGTGAGCGTCAAGCTCGATGCGCCGGTGTGGTCGATCCCTCCGGTTCCTGAGATGATCCCGCCATAGCTTCCGCTTGCGATGTTGAGCGTGTTAGCGCCTAGAGTGATTGCACCGCTTCCTGTCAAAGCTCCGATGGTTTTATCTCCTGCTCCACCTGCGATATCAAACGTTCCAGAGGTGATGGCTAGTCCAGACGAGGTTGCAATAGACCCAGCTCCCGTTAGAAATAGAGTACTGCCCCCACTTATCGTTGTCGCTCCCGTATAGGCTTGTATTCCAGAGAGCGTTAAGCTCGATGCGCCGCTATGGTCGATCCCT
>JAAKFF010000003.1 GCA_011065165.1 Chlamydiota bacterium | reverse complement strand
GACCCCTTTCCCACCACCCAAAAAGGGAGGGCACGCTTTTTGATATAGCTGGTAAGTTCCAACATCTCATCAATTGTATGAATGGAGATAAAATAGGAGGCTCTCCCCCCGATACCGAAGGTAGAAAGGGCTTTTAGACACTTACTTTGTTCAATACGACTTTCGATGGACACGGAGACTCCTCTGACAATATGGCATCAAGTATCGCATTGACAAATGAACCTCCCTCTGGAGTTCCAAATTTTCGGCTGAGCCGAATTGATTCGGAGATAGCCACCTTAGGAGGCGTCTCTTTATCAAAGATGAGCTCAAATATTCCGAGCCGTAAAATATTACGTTCAACGCGCGAGATTCTTTTTAGATCATAATCTTTTGAAAATTTTGAAATCAAGCCATCGATCACATCGATCTCAGAAAAAACCTCTTCCACCCTGGCGCAAGCTTGAAGGATTGTCTTCTTTGTCGCTTTTAGCTGATCCATTAGGGATGAGGTTACCGGCGCCTCGCCACCTCCCCCGAGGTCCCGACTAAAAATCATCTGAAAAAGGATCTCTCTAAATTTTCTTTGAGCCACAGCCATAATGCAGGAGTATAGGGGTATACAATATATCCTGAAAGAGTTAAAAAAAATTTATGATGAATTACCAATCAGAACTACTTCTCTCTCTGCATATTCTCTTCGCGGCGTTTCTCGGAGCTATCATCGGCCTGGAGAGGGAGCGCCACGTAGGGCTGGCTGGGATCCGCACCCACGCCGCCGTAGCGATCGGCTCCTGCCTCTTTGGGTTTATCTCATTCAATATTATGGGCCCGACCGATCCTCATGCGACAGTTGGCCTAGCTGACCCTTCCCGGGTTGCAGCTCAAATTGTGAGCGGTATCGGTTTTCTAGGGGCCGGAGTGATTTTAAGAGATAAGGGTAGGGTCCGCGGCTTGACTACGGCTGCCTCTCTCTGGGCAACGGCCTCCATCGGCCTCGCCGTCGCTAATAGAATGTACATCTTAGCAGTGAGCTCCACTCTCATCATCTTAGCTCTACTTTCGCTCTACAAGCTGCCGGGCTGGATGAAGTGGAAGTTAAAAAATCGCCGTGGCTTTACTGATGACTGATCTGCCTGCGTTTCTCACCATCTATCGGAAAATCTTTTGCATCTGATGAGAGCTGCTGCTCGCCTTCGGCATCCAGATAGCATCCAAGGAGTGCATAGCTTTTCGAGAAATCTGGTGAGAAATGCGGGCTAGGAGAGGATGGAGCGGAGTATCCACGCTGTCTTCTCATGAAAGGCTAACCGCTTGTTGATGAAGTCGGCTGTAGCCCCATCCTCAAGCTTTTCGATGAAGGGAAGATTCTCCCGCATCTCACAGATAAGGGTCTCATGGTCGGCTAGTAGGATCTCAATCATCTTCATCGCCGCTGGTCTCCCCTCTTGGTCAGCGATCAAGCTGAGTTTAGCAAAGGCTGTGAAAGAGCCTTCGGGAAAGTAGCCCAATGCGCGCACCCTTTCAGCCATCTCATCAACCGCTTCGGCAAGCTCTTCATATTGGCTTTGAAAGAGGAGGTGAAAGGTTTGAAATTGAGGACCGGTGACATTCCAATGGAAGTTCTGTGTCTTTAGGTAGAGGGCGTATGAGCTCGCCAAGAGTCGATGCAGCAGATCGCATATCTTCTCCCTCTCTTCCAACCCAATATTGACTCTAACGCTATCTGTTTCCATAATTAGATCCTCCTAAGGAACTGTGTAAAAATAACTTGCGCATCTGCTTTATTGCAAAACTAATAAGTTGTCTGCGAATTAGCGCTTCGCATCTGAAACTCCCAGCTCCTAACTTTTATTTAAAGTGTGAATATATTATTTGCAATGGTAGAGTAGCTCTCATTTTGGAGTCGCGAAAGGAAGGTTAAAATGCTTGGGATCTTTCTAGATACAGAGACAAATGGCTTGAATGCCACTAAACACCGTCTCATCGAAATTGCGTGCAAGATCGTTGATGTGCAGACGGGCACTCTCAAAGATCAATATGAGGCAGTGGTCTTCGTCTCTTTTGAGGAGTGGAAGAAGAGCGATCCAGAGAGCCTTAAAGTTAACGGCTTCTCCTGGGCAGATGTCAAGGATGGAAAGAAGCTCAGTGTGATTGCTGAAGAGATAAAAGCATCCTTCAAGAGCTGCGGTATCCAGAGGAATGAAGCGGTCTTTATCTGTCAAAACCCCTCCTTTGACCGCGTCTTCTTTACTCAAGTCATCGATGCCGATATGCAGGAGCAGCTCAACTGGCCCTACCATTGGCTCGATCTCGCTTCGATGTATTGGATGCGATGCATCCTAGACGGTGCGCCCAACCCCTGGGAGACAGGGGTCTCAAAAAATAAAATCGCCGCTGTCTACAACCTTCCTCCTGAAGCCCACCCCCATAAAGCGATGCATGGCGTCGACCATCTCATCGACTGTTACAAGGCTGTTGTAGGCTTTCCAGGTTAAACAAATACTATATAACCTTCATATAACCAGTGATATACCTCAATCATTAAAATAGTTTTTTAATATCATAACTGTGCTAGCCTATTTTTTTTGATTAGACTAGGTAAAGGAAGAATCCCATAAAGGATTTATAATATTATGTCAGATAGTACATTAGGATTAGTTGTGTCGCACCAGCTTGCAGTAGAAGTGGTTATAGCTTCAGCTTTGGGATTTGGTTTGAGTTATAAGTTCGCTCCATTAATACCCCGAGCCGTTAAGGTTCTTTCTTCTGCTTCAGCTACCTCCCTAATTTTCTATAGGGAATATGATAAGGGAATGTTTCATCATGGATCCACGATACCTTTGCTCTGTGTTCAATTGGTAGCAAGCTCTATTATAAACACTTGTTTTTTAACTATTTATAGCTGTTATTCTCGGTTTACCACCGGTTCCTTTATCGGTGTGACTCAATTGATTAAAGGTGTAGGTCAACTCACATTCATTAATGTTTCAACTATCGCATTTACGCTATGGTTTTCAGAGCCTGCGATTCTAGTGATGAGAGCAAGGCGTGAGAAAATAAGAAATGAACAATTGAACCTTGCTATTAAGAATGGCTGTTCTGATGCAGTGATTCTAACGATTCTTGATAAGTGTAGGAGAATAACAAATGAAAACTTGGTCCTTGCTATTGAGAAAGATCTTTCTGATGCAGTGATTCTAACGATTCTTGATAAGTATTGGAAAATAACAAATGAAGACTTGAACCTTTCTATTAGGAAAGGTTGTTCTGATGCAGTGAGTCTAGCGATTATTGAAAAGCTTAGGGAAATAACAAATGAAAACTTGGACCTTTCAATTGAGAATGGTTGTTCAGATGCAGTGCTTCTGCTCTTGATTGAGAGAATTTTGTATTTAAACAGGTTCACCTTGTTACTTGCTATTGAGAAAGATCGTTCAGATGCAGTCCTTCTGCTCTTGATTGAGAAATGTGGGTTTTTACAAGACTTAACCTTGAACCTTGCTATTGAGAAAGGTCGTTCTGAAGCAGTACTTCTGCCCTTGATTGAGAAATATGGTGGTGTACATTTGGCCATTTTGGAACGATATATTGAGAATGATTTTTCAGAATTAGTTATTGAGAAGATGCTGGATTTAAGTCCTTTGAAGTCAACTATACAGAATGTCTATAGTGTAATGAAATCATATAGAAAAAAATATGAAGTTGATCTGATGTTGCTTAGGTGTACTGAACGAAAAGTTCATAGAGAAGAATGGGGTGTTTTTCTGAAATGGTCATGGAAGATAGAGGAGTTTACAAATAGGTTTCAGTTTGATGCTATCAAATTGACCGAAGCTGACTACTTTAAATTCAATAGTCAACGCTATCAAAACTTCGGAGAAGATCTAGAAGAACTACCTCACGATGCTTTTGAGCATATATTTGAATATCTATCGATATATGGTAAATATAAAGCACTATTTGTGAGTAGATATTGGCGTAGAGCTGCAACTAGGTTGATGCAGAGAGAGTATGTGGCTCTTCAAGCTGTCCCCTGGAACGACGCACTCAGATTTCTTGAAGCAACTCGGTTTGATGAGGTCGACAATTTCGTAACCATTTAGTGATGGGATCAAAATAATGTGCTGAGGGAGTGGCTGAGGGGGATGTGTAGCTCCCCAGATAGGTTGATCTGATCGATCTTATGTTGGAGGCTCTCTAAGGAGGGAATGCTGCACTCGAGGCACTTTCTGAGAGCCTCTTCTCTCCCTTGGTAGAAGAGGAGTGAGGGATCGGCACCTACCTTTAGCAGATGAAGATCCCGATAGAAGTAGAAGAGATAGGAGAGCGCCTCTTCGATATCTTCCAGCTCGTCATACTCTTTAAGGTCGGGATATTCTCGATAGATGAGAGCGCAACCTAAATCAAAGATCTTTTCAGAGAGGTTCTCTTCCTTTCCGTCGCTATTGGGGGTGAAGGAGAGTGTGAAGCAGCGGGAGGTCAGGGTCGGGAGCAGAGCGCGCGGATGGGAAGAGATCAGGATGATGATCGTTGTTGAGAGTGGCTCTTCTAGGGTTTTTAAGAGAGCATTCATGCTTGCGGGAAGCATGCGGTCGGCTTCATGGATGAGAAAGATCTTGCACTCGGCTTCAAAGGGGGGCTTTTCGCTCTCTCTGATGAACTCACGGATAACGCGAATCGGGTGCATGTGGGCTTTACCTTCAGGGAAGAGCTCTCGGAGATCGGGAGGCTCTTTTTTCTCACTTTTCAGTAGCTCGCGCGCAAAAGTGCGAGCAAACTCCCTTTTGTGAGAGCCCTTTGGACCTTTGAAGAGGAGAGCATTGGGGGGGCTTTGTAGGAGTTTCTTAAGGTTGTCTGGAAGCTTTTCTAGTTGAGGCATAGGGCTGAATCGATCTCTTTAATGGCCAAGTCAAAGACGCTATCTGAACTCTGCGACGCATCGATCACATGGAAACGCTGCGGCTCTTCTTTAGCAAAAGAGAGAAATGCATCCCGCACTACGGAGTGGAAGGAGAGATTCTCTTTCTCCAGCCGATCGTGTGATATGCCACTGCCCTGTTCGGCGCGCTCAAGACCGATTTTAGGATCTAGGTCGAGAAAGAGGGTGAGGTCTGGAGTTAGATCACTTGCAGCAAAGGCGCAAAAACTCTTTAGCAGCTCGGTATTAAAGCTGCGAGCTGCTCCCTGATAAGCCATGGTGGAGTCATTGAAACGGTCGCAGAGGACGATCTTCTCTTGCATGAGTGCTGGGATGATCATCTCTTCAACATGCTGAGCACGGTCGGCTAGGAAGAGAAAGAGTTCTGCTCTAGATGAGAGCGGGTACTCTTCTTTGTGGAGAACGAGATCTCGAAGGCTAAGCCCTAGCTGAGTCGCACCGGGTTCCAAAGTTTTTACCACATCGTGCCCTTTTGAGGTGAGGTAGCTATGGACTCTATCGATCAGCGTTGTCTTTCCAACGCCTTCACCCCCCTCGAAGGTGACGAAGAACCCCTTATTTTTTCTCTTCTTCATCCACACTTTCTTCTTCGATATGCTCGATTTTTTGCATCGCAATGAGTGTATCACTGCTCTTGAGATTCACTACCTTAACACCTTGAGTGGAGCGCCCCATGACACGGATGTCTTGCATACTGAGTCTAAGTGTATGTCCTGAGCTAGCCATCAAGACGACGCTATCTTTATCACCGACAGCTAAGGCTCCAACAACGGGGCCATTTCGCTTGCTCGTAATGATGGAGCGAACGCCAACGCCGCCGCGATGAGTCTGCCTAAAGTTTGTAACATTAGAGCGTTTTCCAAAGCCGTTTTCGCAGACGACCAGTACGGTTTCATCTCCTTTGACAACTTCGCAAGAGACGACATAGTCCTCCTCACCTTTCAGCTTGACTCCACGTACTCCGCGGGCCACTCGCCCAATGGTCCGAGCTTCATCTTGTTCGAAGCGAACCGCCATCCCTTTGTGGGTGAAGAGCATCACCTGCTCTTCTTTCCGGACAATATGGGCAGCAATCACCTCATCTCCTTCGTCGATATTGATCGCAAAGACCCCTTTGCGACGCGGTGAGCTGAAGGCGTCTAGGAGGGTCTTCTTCACAACACCTTTCTTGGTAGCGAGCAGGATGCATGCTTCGGGCTCATCGAAGTTACGAACGCGCAGTTGGGCAGCGATCCTCTCTTCTTTGCCTAGTCCTTCTAGAAGATTTACGAGTGGTCTCCCTTTCGAACGTCTTCCAGCTTCGGGAATACGCCACACTTTAACCCAATAGACACGGCCAAAGTTGGTAAAAATCATGAGGGTGTCGTGAGTGGAAGCGACATAGATATCTTTGATCGCATCGCTCTCTCTTTTATGGTCAAAACCTATGACCCCCACACCGCCACGGCGCTGCTCTCTAAAGGTCGTGACAGGCATCCGTTTGATATAGTCATCATCAGAGATCGTAATGATTACCGGCTCATCTGCGATGAGATCTTCCATCTGGAACTCTTCTTCGGCAGGAACGATCTGAGTTTTACGCTCGGTCTTGTCATACTTTATAACCTCATCAAGCTCATCTTTGATAATACCGCGCACTAGCAATTCACTAGCAAGAATGGCACGGAAATGGGCGATTTTGGTTTGAAGATCGTCATATTCATTTTGGATCTTCGCTTTCTCCATTCCAGTGAGCTGGTAGAGGCGTAGGTCGAGCACAGCATTGACTTGACGGTCGGTAAACTCATATTTCTCAATGAGCGCTTTTTTCGCTTCATCGCGGTTGGCACTTGCGCGGATCAGCTTGACGATAGCATCGAGATGGTCGAGCGCCTTGAGGTAGCCCTCTAAGATATGGGCACGAGCTTCCGCTCTACTCAGTTCAAATCGGGTGCGAGCTTGAACAACATCTATACGGTGGTAGATCCAGGCAGCGATCATCTGCTTGACATTCATGATGCGAGGAAGACCGTTATCAAGGGCTAACATATTGCAGCCAAAGGTGATCTGCATGTCGGTGAATTTGTAGAGCTGGTTGATCACCACATCGGGGATCTCCCCTCTCTTAAGTTCTATAACAATACGCATTCCTTGTTTGTCGGACTCATCACGGATGTCAGAGACACCTGTAATAACTTTGTCGTTCACAAGGTCGGCAATGCGCTCAATTAGGCGGGATTTATTGATGTTGTAAGGGATCTCATCGATCACGAGCTTCTGGCGATCGCCTGTCTTCTGATCTTCTACATGGATCACTCCACGAAGGGTCAGCTTGCCGCGGCCGGTATGAAAGGCCTCTTTAATACCGCGGTAGCCGCAGATCATTCCGCCCGTTGGGAAGTCGGGGGCGGGCATCACTTGCATGATATCATCCACAGTCACTTCAGGATTGTCGATGAGAAGCTGGGTCGCTTTAATCAGCTCCTTTAGGTTGTGGGGAGGAATATTGGTCGCCATTCCGACTGCAATTCCTGATGAGCCGTTGCAGAGGAGATTGGGGAATTTTGCGGGAAAGACGGTCGGCTCTTTCTTCGTCTCATCGTAGTTTGGGACGTACTCAACGGTCTCCTTGTCGAGATCTTCCATCAGAGCCATCGCAGGCTTCGTAAGGCGCGCTTCAGTATAGCGCATGGCAGCAGGAGGGTCGCCATCGACCGATCCGAAGTTCCCCTGTCCTTGAATAAGGCTATAGCGCATCACCCAATCTTGAGCCATACGGACCAGCGTCGGATAGATCACTGTCTCACCGTGAGGGTGGTAATCCCCTGAGGTATCCCCACAGATTTTTGCACACTTTCGATGTTTGGCCCCTGGACTGAGGTTGAGCTGGCGCATAGCAAATAGAATCCGTCGCTGTGAGGGCTTGAGACCATCACGGACGTCTGGCAGGGCGCGCGATATAATTACGGACATGGAGTAGCGGAGATAGCTCTCCTTCATCTCCTCTTCCACATTCCGTGGGACGACTTTTTCTCCTTCAGTGTAGGACATTTTTTCTCCTATTTAAATATCTAAGTTTGTAACAGAGAGGGCGTGCTTCTCAATAAAGGCGCGCCTGGGCGCCACTTCATCTCCCATTAGCACTGTAAACATATGGTCAGCAGCCACTGCATCGGGAATCGTCACCTGAATCAAGGTGCGGACTGAAGGATCCATGGTGGTCTCCCAGAGTTGATCAGCGTTCATCTCACCAAGACCTTTATAGCGCTGGATTTCTATTCCTTTGCGACCGTTTTTCCTTAAGAACTCAATCAACTCTTTTAAGGTGTAGATCGGACTTTCAACCCCCTCTTCATCTACTATATCGAGAAGCTTGCCATCGGCCTTCACATATTGTTCCAGAGAGAAGCTATATTCAGCAAGCTTCTCTTTATGCATCTTTAGCTTTCCTTCTTCATAGAGCTCCACAGCGGAGAGAGGCTGAGGTTGGAAGGTTCGCATCTCCTCGGTCTGCTCCTCTTCTGGGATAGATGCTAAGGTCTCCTCATGTTTCTGACGTTGCAGCTCTTCATTCTGCTTCTTTAGCTCTGCAAACTGATCGCTTGAGTGGACAAAGAGGCCTTCACCGTTGAGGGTCACATGAAAGCGGGGGAAGAGTCCCTCTTCATTTCTTGCTGCCAAGAATTCTCGGAAGGGAATCCCCTTCCTTTCGATTGAAGAGATAAGTTGCTCCACCTCGATAATAGCGTAGACAAGGTTCTTCACTTCATCTTTCTCAAGCGGCTGATTGTGAGAGGCTGGTCTTAGCGTTACATCGCTGATTCCAAAATTGAGAAGATATTCGTCCATCTCCCTCTCTGAGTGGATGTAACGGCTCACCTTCTTGCGCGTTACGCGATAGAGTGGGGGCTGGGCGATATAGACATAGTGGTTCTCGATTAGAGCTGGCATATAGCGATAGAAAAAGGTGAGGAGTAGCGTTCGAATGTGGGAGCCATCAACGTCAGCATCGGTCATGATGATGATGCGGTGGTAGCGAAGTTTTTCAATGTTGAAGTTATCTGTTCCGATTCCACAACCAAAGGCGGAGATCATCGTGCCCACTTCAGTATTTTGCAAAACCTTTTGTAGGCGCGCCTTTTCGACATTCAAGATCTTTCCGCGAATCGGCAATATGGCTTGAAAACGGCGGTCACGGCCCATCTTTGCTGACCCCCCCGCTGAGTCTCCCTCAACGATGTAGATTTCGCATTTGGTGGGGTCTTTCTCTTGGCAGTCGCTCAACTTTCCTGGAAGCCTTCCACTATCGAGCGCTGTCTTTCTTAAAGTTAGCTCACGCGCCTTTTTTGCAGCTTCCCGTGCTTGCGCAGCTAAGATGGCTTTGTCAACGATAGTTCGGGCGATCTGGGGATTTTCAGCTAAATAGATCGAAAACTCCTCTGCAACGATCTGCTGGACGACAGAAGCGACTTGACTATTCCCGAGCCTCTGCTTCGTCTGCCCCTCAAACTGAGGATTGGCTACCTTAAGTGAAAGGACAACAGTAAGCCCCTCTCGCATATCCTCTCCGCCCACACTCACCTTAGCATGTCTTAGGAGGTTATTGCTCTTGATATATTGATTGAGCGAGCGAGTGAGCGCTGCGGAGAAACCAGAGACATGGGTTCCACCATTGCGTGTAGAGATATTGTTAACATATGAGTAGATCGATTCCGTATAGGTGCCATTCCACTGCATTGCCACTTCAAACTCAAGCGGTCCATCGTGGAGCTCCTTACCGCCGGTGATGTAGATCGGCTTATCAAATAGAACGCTCTTATTTTCATTGAGATAGGAGACAAAGGAGGAGATTCCACCCTCATAATTGAAGGTCACATCTTCCTTCTCTTCATCACGTTCATCGCGGAATTCAATGGTAATGCCTTTATTCAAGAAAGCGAGCTCTCGGAGCCGTTTGAGCAGGATAGCGTAATCATATTCTTTCACCTCAAAGATCGAGTCATCTGGAGTGAACGTCACTCTTGTTCCGCGCTTCTCTGTCTCCCCAGCCTCTCTGAGTGGCTCTACAACTTTTCCCTTAGAAAAGTCGATGGCATGGGTGATTCCATCTTTAAAGACTTCGACATGTAACTTTTTGGAGAGGGCGTTTACGCAAGAGACCCCAACTCCATGCAGCCCACCAGAGACCTTGTAGGTGTCTTTATCGAACTTACCACCGGCGTGAAGAATCGTCATCACCACTTCGATTGCTGAGACATCGCGCCCTTGCTTCTTTGATTCTTGTTCATGCTTGCCAATAGGAATGCCGCGCCCATCATCTTCCACAGTAACAGAGTTATCAGGATGGATGATGACGCTGATCAGGCTGCAATAGCCAGCCATCGCTTCGTCAATACAGTTATCGACCACCTCATAGACCAGCTGGTGAAGACCGCTCACTTGAGTATCACCAATGTACATGCTGGGTCGCTCTCTTACAGCTTGAAGTCCCTCAAGAACAGTAATAGAGCTAGCAGTATATTCGTGCTGGCGTGGCTCTTTATCTTTCGTCATCGTCATAATTTCCTATTGATGTTAACCCTTTATCCTATTCTAAAATATATATCTCTGAAGCGCACCTTGGAAAATCGCTTCTTAAATGCTGCTATCAGCCGCGTTTTTTCATGTTCGACAAGCAGACTATAGAGCGTCGAATTTTCCACATGGACTGTGAGGATGCCCGCATCGTAGTTTACTGCTCTCGACATCTTTCCAATCCGCTCCCCCACAATGTCAGACCAAGCTGATAAAATTTGATAGGGTTTGTCGTTGCATTTCTTCGAAAGCTTTACTAAAACTTCAGGAAGCAACTCACTAATTTTCCTTCCCGTAGGCTCGATTCCGTTGTAGTTTCTCGGTGTTCTTTTTAACATTTCCTACACATGGGACAGTTTAAGCCACTATAGAAAAAGCTCACCATAATAGCAAGTGTAATTATAGCAAAAGTAGACAAAAAAAGGGAGATAAAAAGCACATTTTTTTCGTCTAACACGATACGAAAAAATGAGGTTTTAAGATTCTCCTGGAGAATTTGGAGCGGAAAAATTTTACCCTTATAAACAGTTCAATATATCGATCTCTTTAGCTCAGAGAAAATCGGTAATAGCTGAGGCAGAGTGACTTGTTGTCTAGAATAGTATTTAATTGTCTTCTTTATAAAAAAATGTTATAATAATAACTATAATATAATAAAAAGAGAAGATTATAATGAGAGTATTACCCATTACAACTCAATACATTAGTCCCTATTTGTCCACTTATATGAATCGAGTACTTAGAATGGCGAATCTTTCAAAAAAAGATTTATCTCTTCTCTTCACTCCTGAGGGTGTGACAAGGAGAGACCATCAAAAAAGAGTCTGGAATGTTCGCATGCAGTACAATGAATATGACGATGGGATCTATATCCGAATTATGTCTGCAAAAGAGCTCTTTGTATGGATCAAACCCAAGATCTCCCTGCATGGACGCAACTATTTTCACATGAGTAGTAACGGTCGTACAGACTCTCTCTCCACAGAAAAACACCCCTTTCTCTCATTTATATTCAATCGACATTTTCGCTCTATCCTATTAGGAAAAGAGATAAGCGAGAGAGCTCCTAAATTCAAGGTGAAGGGAAAGATTAAGGTTCTAATGAGAGCCCGCGCCGCCTCATTCTTTGATCAAAAAAATCACAATTTGATACCCGATCCTATCCGTGATCGTATTTTTCCTCTTGACGGCACCCTTCGTGAGCGTGAAGCTGATGATGGATTCGATCTTGATAGAGGATCACTTCGCAAGGCAAAAAGGGGAAACAGTGGTAAGCTACCACGTTCGATCCTTCATCGTTTTTCCGCGCTAAGAGGCAAGGAAGGGTTATATCTTAACGATCAAGATCGTCAAGAGGATAAATTAGAACTAATGAAAGCCTTTGAGATGCTCTGATCGGGGTTACGACTCTCCTTCAATTCCGAAGGGTCTATCACAACGTGTTTGATGTTACTACCATTCCATGAGTATGTAATGTGCAAGAGGCCATCTCGCGTTTGAATGATGGCGGGATAGGAGTAGCTGCCGGGGCCCTCTTCGAGAGTCAGAACGCTATCCCAGCTCTTGCCACCATCTTTTGAGAGAGTGACATTCAAGGGAGTACGGCTCGATTGAGAGTGGTTGTAGACGAGGAAGATGCATCCATCCTTCGCGCGTACCGCATCGATTCCAGAGTTAGGATTGGGAAGTTTTGTCGCGATCGCTGCTGTCCAACTTCTTCCCTTGTCATCTGATGTGGAGGTGCAGATATAGCCGATATTTTTGGAGCGGGTGAGCATCCTGATGGTCTTGCCGCTGCTATGGAAGAGCGTCGGTTGGATAATCCCATTAGATTGGTCTGCAACATTGATCGGGGTGCTCTTTACCCAAGAGGCGCCCCCATCCTGGGTGATATCGACCCAACATCCCCAAGCAAGATAACTTTCAACTGAAGTGCCGCAAAGTAACGTGCCGTCGTCGAGCAGAAGTGGTTTGTTCTTGATGGGGCCAAGTACTCCTGCGGGAAGAATGGTGGGCTCACTCCATCTCATTCCTGAGCCGTGGGAGCGCATTAAGAATGAAGACCAGCTGCGCGGACTCTTCCCTGCCCGATAGAAGAGGAGGAGCTCTCCATCAGCCAATTTACTGAAGACAGGATTCCAGCACGGCGTCTCTCGAGCAGAGGCTACCTTCTCAGGGGATAGCCAGCGACCATTTTGCTCACGTGAAAGGTAGATAGGAACATCAGGACTCCCCTCATCCTCTCCACCAAAATAGCCAACCAGCAGCCCCTTCTCCGTTTCAACAAGCGTAGAGGCGTGGCAAAACGAAAATGGGGGATCGCTGAGGATGAGCTCCTCATGGAGGATAGCGGCATCTCTTGCATAGAGAGTCGAAAATAATAAAAGAATGAAGATAGAGCGTTTCAACATGTTTTTCATTTTGTGGCTTCAGATCATTGAAGAGAAGTTTTCTTCTTAAAATCGTGCCTATTCTCTTGCCTTGAATCCCCCCTTAAGCTTAAAATTTATTGAAAATAGGGAAAAACTATGTCAAGTGTGGGACTGTCTCAACTACCAGAAGCCTTCTCAAC
This sequence comes from Chlamydiota bacterium, assembly GCA_011065165.1. GTDB lineage: Bacteria > Chlamydiota > Chlamydiia > Chlamydiales > Simkaniaceae > JAAKFF01. The sequence goes on along the minus strand of JAAKFF010000003.1, from coordinate 30,732 downwards.
CATAAGAATGCTGATGGCCCAACAAGTTTCTCATATGGAGGGCAATGAAGAGAACATGCAGTTTCTCCCTGTTAAACCACCTTCTTACAAAATTGAACACTTAAAGAGAGAAAATTGGATAGATGGTCAACTCCAGGATAATGAGGGGTTTAATACGCCGCTCTCCATTCAAATAGCTCTCCTCAATTCGTTCACTGCCAAAAATTCGTCAAACAGATTAGACCTTCAGAAGGAGGCAGAATCATCGATCAGAAAAGGTAGTAGTTCTCAAGTGCAATCCCAAGATTCACAAACCCTCAAAGTCATAGAGATACTAACGCCCATTCATAATGATGAAGTTATAAGAGATTCCAGAGAGACGAGGATCGCTATCAAGAAGCCGGAACCGCTGAATGACACCTTGCTTAGAGAAGTTCGTCACTGGATTAAACCTTCCACTGAGCTTAGAGAATCAAGAAAGGTCGACTCATTGATTACAAAACTCAAGACAAGTGCGCAGATCACTCTAGAGGAAGAAACTCTCTTGAATCAGCTAAACTTGGCTGCTCATTCTCTAGATTCAGATGAGAATGAGCCCCTTGAGCAGAAGTTACCACCTGAATTAATTGGAATTTTCCAAGTGAAGTCTAAGAGTTCACTAAATTTCTTCAAAGCATCTGATTTCGATTTTGGAACAACCCGAATAGAAAAAGCTTGACAAACTACTACTCGTGTAGTAATTTGCTCTTTTTATTCAGGGAATCGTATGCGAAAAAAGAGACCGTTTGGGGAATTAGAAGCGACAATCTTAAGTCTGTTTCGAGATGGGAAGCAGCGTCTGTCGGTCAAGGAAGTTCAAGCCGTAATCGGCAATAAAACTGCCTACACTACAATCATGACTGTGATGAGTCGCCTCTATGAAAAGGGCTCTCTTGGCCGAATAAAAGTGGGGAGATCCTATCTCTACTCTTTGAAGAAATCTCGTTTCTCGATCTTGAGAGAGCTCAAATCTAAATTGATTGGTGTGCGCCCATCTGAATTCCTCAGTTGTTTTTTAGAAGATCAGGAGAAACTCGATCCTGCAGAGCTGAAAAAAATTGAGCAGATGTTAAGAGATTACAAGAGAAAACCATGGAAGTGATAGGACGTTTTATTACTAATGCTATGGTGAGTAGTCTATTAGCGTTCTACTTTTCATTCCTTATAAGCCTGCTTGGACGCTCTCTCATTAGAAGCAAGCGCCTCCTCTTCTACTTCTGCCTCCTCCCCTTCTTTAAGGTTCTCTTCGATCTGATCTACTCTTCACATAAGAGTTGGATAGTCCACTCTGGAGAGGCGATTCTTAACGCTCTTCCCAACTCTCGAATGCTCACTGTCTTTCTTGAATTCAATGGCCTTCTCTATTTTGGCATGAAGTTAGAACTTTTGGACCTCTACACCTTCTCCCTAGGTGATATCTTTTCAGAGGTGGTGGGGAGTTGGCTCACCCTAACTGTGGGGTTCATCTATCTATCTATTACCCTTCTCTATCTTCTCTATAAGACTATTCGATGGCATAGGACAAAAAGATGGTGCAAAACTCTGCTCTCGCGCAGCACTCTATACCAGTGCATAAAACGGATCCCTATCTATCAGACAGATCAACCTCTCCATACGCCGATACTATTAGGCATTTTTAAGCCGAAGATCATCTTCCCACGAAAACTTTTAGAGATCTATAGTAGAGAGGAGTATCAAGCAATTCTAGCTCATGAGTTTGCTCATATTCGCTATCAAGACAATCTCTGCAATGCTTTTATATTTTGGCTGGAGGGATTTTTATGGTTTATCCCCTTTCACAGACGCATCCTGGCGAAGGCTAATTTTTTCCGTGAGCTTTCATGTGATCTTGAGAGCAAGAGACTCCCCGTCATCACTGCGCTTGCTAAGACGCAGAATAGAGATTTTATCTCTCCCACTCTCATCGCCTTCTCATCAAATGGAAGAGAGTTAAGTAGACGCATTGAATCTCTAACCTCTGGAAAAAGATGCTCTCTACCTTGGTTAATCGCCTCTTGGATTTTTTTCTGCGGAGGAGCAGCTTTTATTTTTGGAAGTTATTTTCTTCCATTTTGATGACTTTTTTTAAACTTAAATACTACAAGCGTAGTAAAAGGAGACTTTATATGAATTACAACTATCTAATAGCAAGCTTAGTGGGAATCGTCTTGCCCCATCTATCTATGGCGCAGGAGCTCTCTCTGCAAGAGCTCCCTGGAGTCCTCGCGGATATGAACGAACTGGTTTTGAGGATCGATAAAGGAGATGAAATCCCCGTGGAGTTTATACTCGGAGGAGATATGATCTCAATGAAGCAGAGTCCAGAAAATGGTCTGGTCACAGCGCTTCAGACTTTTTATATCAAGCTCGATCCCCAATTCCTCTTTAGTAAGGATAGAGGAGAGTGGCACTCTTTTGATAAATTCTTCACAGGGAATCTAGGAGTCTCACTCAGTGCTACTGATGAGAGCCCAGATCCAACCGGAGAGATATCTTTTATCCTTGAAAAAAGATGAAGAGACGCTAAAGCTCTGGCCCATCAAAATTGATGGGCCTTGTCTTTTTTATTTTGGGTTGATAGAGTGGACGGGTATGATCGCGTAGGCAGTATGAGTAAAGTTGCAGAACATTCTAGGGAAGAGGTGTGGAAGATGTTCGACGAGATCTCCCCCACTTATGACTTCATAAACCACCTGCTCTCATTTGGGGCAGATATCTATTGGCGGCGGAAGATGATTGAACATCTGCCAAAGAGCCAAGACATTCGCCTCTTGGATTTAGCAACGGGAACGGGCGACCAGCTCATCACGATAGTGAAGCGGGCGAAACAGGTGAAGACAGCACTAGGGATCGATCTCTCCCTGGAGATGATCCGCTGTGGCCAGAAGAAGATCATCGACAAACCTTTCACCCACCGGATCACTCTAATGGAGGGTGATGCGACGGATATATCTCTCGAGAAGGAGTCGGTAGAATGTGTCACGATCTCTTTCGGAATTCGGAATATGACAAAGATGCAGCAGTGTTTAGATGAGTGCCACCGCGTCTTAACTCCATGTGGCAAACTGCTAATTTTAGAATTTTCTCTTCCTAAAAATCGGATCATGAAGGGGTTGCATCTATTCTACTTAAGGCATGTGCTTCCCTATGTTGCTGGATGGATCTCCCGTAAACAGCACGCCTACCGCTACCTCAACGAGACGGTTGAGACCTTTCCTTATGGCGAGGAGTTTTGTAAATGTTTGACTAAAGCGGGCTTCTTCCGCGTCAAGGCCCACCCTCTCACTTTTGGAGTTGTTACCCTTTATAGTGCCGAGAAGCTCCCATGTACAACAGAACTTTAACCTCTCCAAATGAGCTTTTGGCAGCTCTCATAAACGCCCCTTTTCGCCCTCACCGATGCGACGTAAATGGCGCGCAGCTTCCACTCATGCGTATTGAGATTCCCATTGAGATCGATGACTTCTTAGGATGGCTCAAAGCTCAAACTCTCTTTCCCAAAATCTATTGGGAGAACCCTCAAGAAGAGATGAAGGTGGCTGCCATTGGATGCGCTCTCGAATTGGACTCTCTTCCTACGATCTCTGCAGAGGGTGGCCCCCGCTTTTTTGGCGGAGCGGATTTTATGGCTCGAAGAGGCAGCACTTGGGGTGACTTCCCTCACTCCTCCTATATCCTCCCGTTGATTGAGATTGAGGAGAGGGAGGGTGTCACCTTTCTCTGCATCAACCGCACGGTGGAAGACTTTTCTGTCGAGGTTGAGTTTGAGCAGCCTCTCTACGAGATGATGCCGCCCCTGAGCCGCGTAGATTACCCCTCTTATCCGCTATGGGAGCGCAATGTACGAGAGATTTTGGCGTTGATTGAGGATGAGACGCTCACCAAGGTCGTCCCTGCGCGATGCACAGAGTTCACATTTGAAGAGGAGCTCTGCCCCTATTCGATTTTGAAGGGGCTACAAGATAAATCTCCTACGGCTACTCTTTTCGCCTTTCAGTTTGAAGAGGAGAGGGCATTTATTGGAGCGAGTCCGGAGACGCTCTATCGAAGGGTGGGCAGAAGGATAGAGAGCGCAGCGCTAGCTGGAACGGCTCCTCGGAGAGCTGAAAGTTCGCTCTTAACCAGTCAAAAGGAGTTGCGCGAGTTCTCTATCGTCAAAGAGAGCGTCGAAAGGGCTCTCTCTCCTCTCTGCTCTCAGCTGAGAGCGGGCGAGCGGCGCCTCCTTCAAACGGCCACTTTAGAGCACATCCATCAGATCTTTGAAGGCACTTTGAAAGAGGATATCTCGGATGACGATCTGATCGCTGCCCTCCACCCCACGCCTGCAGTTGGCGGCTCTCCAAGAGACGGTGCGATCGGTGAGATCGCGCGAAGGGAGCCCTTCGATCGCGGCTGGTATGCTGCCCCTGTCGGTTGGGTAACGCGGCAGCAGGCTCACCATCTCGTTGCACTCCGCAGCGCGCTCATTGAAAACAACCGGATGCGCCTCTTTGCAGGTGCAGGAGTTGTCGAGGGGTCGATCCCCTTGAATGAGTGGAATGAACTCGAAGAGAAGATCTCTCAATACTTTTTATGGGAAGGGTGATGGAAAAGGAGTACGGCGCGCTAAACGAACGCTGGGCAAAACTTATGATCAGGGAGCTCATCGATCATGGAGTGCGGCTATTCTGCATCTCTCCAGGATCGCAAAATACCCCTTTTACCGTTGCGGCAGCTCGCAACCCTCGCGCTAAAACCTTCGTCCACTATGATGAACGGGGGATGAGTTTTCACGGCTTGGGCTATGCCAAAGCGACCAAAGAGCCTGTCGCACTTATTGTCACATCGGGTACTGCGGTGGCCAACCTTCTTCCCGCTGTGATGGAAGCCCACTATGATCACGTTCCACTCATCTTGATTACGGCAGATCGCCCCCCTGAACTGCGAGAGAGTGGCGGAAACCAGGCCACCGATCAAGTGAAGATCTTTGAGAACTTTGTACGCTGGCAGATAGACCTTCCCTGTCCAGATGAAAAAATCCCAGAGAGCTTCATCGGAACGACGATTGCGCAGGCGATCGCTTGCGCTACCTCTTCTCCCGCTGGGCCGGTCCATCTCAACTGCATGGTGCGCAAACCCTTTTTGTCTGAGAAGAGCCTTGCGATTCCAAGTGCGCATTCTCCCCAGACTACTTTTACATCGGGAAGAAGGGTCTTAGATAGGGACGACTCTAAGGCGCTTGCTGCGGAGCTCTCGGAACATGAGAGGGGGCTGATTCTGGTGAGTGGAACAGCGCCCATCAGCTCTTTAGAATCCCTTCTCGTCCTCTCTAGGCTGCTGCAGTGGCCGATCTTTCCGGATATCCTATCGAATACCCGCACTGCTGGCGCTGGATATGGAGTGGTTCCCTATTACGATATGATCATTAAGGCTGTTGGCTCGGATAGTGAGTTCTCCCCCGATGCGATCCTCCAAATTGGTGACCGCTTTGTCTCAACAGAGCTCTCTGAGTGGATCGCTTCTAAAAAGCCTAAGGTGCACTGCCACATCGCCCCCCACATCCATCGCAGGGATCACATCCACAGTGTGACTCACCGTATCGCCACTGATGTGAACCATTTTACTGAAAATTTTCACCACCATCTCCCTGGACGAGCTCCTTCAAGTTGGTTTCATCTCTGGCGAGAGATCAATGAGTTGACCTCCCGCTCTATCGATGGCTATTTCGAAGATCAAGCTGTTCTTAGCGAACCGCACCTCTTCCACCATCTCGCTGGCGCCTTGACGGAATCGACGGGACTCTTCCTCTCCAACAGTATGCCGGTGCGCAGTGCTGACGCCTTCTTCTGTCCGGAAAACCCGGTCGGACCCATCCACTGCAACCGTGGTCTCTCAGGTATCGACGGCAATATCGCAACGGCGTGCGGGGTAGCAAGGGGCCTTAACAAACCTCTCTTAGCAATCCTTGGTGATCTAGCCTTCCTTCATGACCTCAACTCTCTCTCCCAACTCAAGGAGCTCCCCCTCAAAGCGCTGGTGATAAACAATGATGGTGGCAGCATCTTCTCATTCCTTCCCATTGCGAAGAGAAAAAAGCTCTTCTCTCCCTTTTTTAGAACGCCCCATGGCCTCGATCTCAAACATGCCGCTCCCCTCTTTGGACTGGATTACGCGCGTCCTGAGAGTCTTGATGCAGTGCAGCAGCTCTTAGGCGACAGCTCTTCTTCTCTCATTGAGATCCAAACTTCGGGAACGCAAACCCTCGAGATCTACCAGGAGATCCTGCAGCGTCTTAAATCAGAACTCTCCTCGCTCGTATAATGGCTACCTTTTTGCATGGATTTTTAGGCTCCCCAGAAGATTGGAAGCCACTCAACATCGACGGCACCTTTTTGACTCTGCCTGGCCACCAAGGGCGCCCTCTTGACCTCTCCCTCTTGGAGAGAGAAATTCCTGAAGAGACCACTCTGATCGGCTACTCCCTTGGAGGACGGTTGGCGATGCACTTTGCCTCCCGTTTTCCAGAGCGGATTAAGCGCTTGATTATTCTCTCGGCAGATCCTGGTCTTGAAGAGGGAAGAGCGGAGCGGATGGTACGAGATGAGAAGTGGGCGCGGCTCCTTGAAAATGAGGGAACAGAGCGCTTCTTAGAGAGCTGGTATAAGCAGCCCCTTTTTTCGTCATTGGACCCTACTGAGTTAATAGGAAGAGAGGATCATGATCCTAAAACTCTCGCTAAGATTTTAAGAGAACTTAGCCCTGCAAAACTCCCCTCTATGTGGGAGAGGCTTGAAGAATTTTCCTTTCCGATGCTGTTTTTATTTGGCGAGAGTGATATAAAATATCAACCGATTGCAGAGAGACTTAGTGAGAAGTTTCGCGTAGATTTTATCCCAAATGCGGGCCACGCGATCCATATTGAAGAGCCGGCTCTTTGCGCAGAAAAAATCCTTGGAGAGATCGATGAGTACCATAAGTGAAAAGAGAGTTCCCTGGAAGGTTGCAGGTGAGTATACGGATATCAGATACCACAAAATTCCTGGTATTGCCAAGATCACCATTAACAGACCCCAGATTCATAACGCTTTTCGTCCCTTGACTGTCCAAGAGATGATCGCTGCCCTAGATGATGCGCGCAACGACCCTAAAATCGGCGTTATCATTCTGACGGGAGAGGGAGAGAAGGCGTTCTGCTCTGGCGGCGATCAGTCGATTCGTGGAGAGGCTGGCTACTCGGATGGCGAAGGGATCCACCGTTTAAATGTCCTCGACTTTCAGCGGGCAGTGCGCAGCTGCCCAAAACCTGTTGTTGCGATGGTGGCAGGCTATGCGATCGGAGGTGGACATGTCCTTCATGTGATCTGCGACTTGACGATTGCTGCCGAGAGCGCAATCTTCGGGCAGACGGGTCCCAAAGTGGGGTCGTTTGATGGCGGATTTGGTGCCGGCTATCTCGCCCGCATTGTGGGGCAGAAAAAAGCGCGCGAGATCTGGTTTCTCTGCCGGCAATATAGCGCTCAGGAAGCACTTGAGATGGGACTGGTCAACCATGTCGTCCCCTATGAACAGCTGGAGACGACCACTCTTGAATGGTGCGATAGAATCTTGGAACACTCCCCCCTCGCCATCCGCTGTCTTAAAGCGGCTCTAAATGCTGACTGCGACGGACAAGCGGGAGTGCAAGAGCTCGCAGGCAACGCTACCCTTCTCTACTATATGTCGGAGGAGGCCAAGGAGGGGCATCAAGCCTTTTTAGAGAAGAGAAAACCTGACTTCTCAAGATTCCCCAAGCGCCCATGAAGATCTGGATCGAAGGGATGCGCCCAAAGACTCTGATCGCCTCGATCTCTCCTGTTCTTTTGGGAACGGTCGTTGCTCATGGGAACGGAGCTTTCCGCCTCTCCATCTTCTTAGCCACCCTGCTCTTTGCGCTAGCAGTCCAGGTGGGCACCAACTTCGCTAACGACTACATCGATTTCCTTAAAGGGGCAGATACCAAGGAGCGCAAGGGACCGCGGCGACTCGTTCAATCGGGAGCTGTGAGCGTGAAGACGATGCGCAGGGTGACTTGGGGAGTCTTCAGCGTTGCTGCGATGACAGGGCTCTATCTGATGCAAGTTGGAGGGTGGCAGATCGGAGCGCTGGCGCTTCTTGCCATCCTCTGTGGCTACCTCTACACGGCTGGCCCCTTCTCACTGAGTTACCTAGGGCTGGGAGATCTCTTTGTCCTCATTTTTTTCGGGCCCGTTGCTACGGCAGGCGCGGCCTATTTGCAGATGGGAACGCTCTCCTCCATCGCTATCATTGTGGGATTTGCTCCAGGCCTACTCTCTACTGCACTCATCGCATTGAACAATCTACGCGATATCGAGCAAGACCGCAGAGTGAATAAAAGGACGCTTCCTGTCCGCTTTGGCTCTCGCTTTGGCAGATGGGAGGCAGCCCTCTGCCTCATACTCCCATCGCTCATTCCCCTCTATCTCTTCCAGCTCACCCATACCCATCTTCTATCTCTCATAGCGATGGGTAGCGCGGCTTTTGCCTTCCCCCTCATTCGCTCTCTATTTAGCAAGGGAGAGATCGCACCCCTCTTTCCAAAAGTGGGAAAGATTCTCACTCTCTACACCCTCCTCTTTACCGCGGGGTGGATGAGCTCATGAGACGCACGCTATATCGCTACTCCCGCCCTTTTAAAGAGATTATACGAGAGGGCTTTTTATTGCGGTTAAGAGATGGTGAGAGGGAGGGATGGGGAGAGATCGCTCCGCTTCCGGGATTTAGCAGGGAGAGTTTGGATGAGGCGTTTGAAGACTTTCAGAAAGAGAGCTACCTACTTCCTTCGGTGCAGTTTGGTTACCAGAGCGCACTTCTTGACCTGCGCAATCCGATCGATCTCCCGTCTATTCCTATAAAGATAAAGTGCAAAGTGGGCCACTTAAGTGTCGAGGAGGCGCTGAAGGAGGTGGCGAGGAGCCCTCAGATGCGCATCGACTTCAACCGGAGGTGGACACTGGAGGATGCTCTATCTTTTGCACGCCACTTTCCTGATGTAGAGTACTTCGAGGAGCCTCTCCTTCCTGGAGAGAGGGCTGAGGACTTTCCCTATCCTGTCGCACTCGATGAGTCGCTGAGAGAGGGAGAACTCCCCCCCTATCCCAATGTCGTCGCTCATATCATCAAACCAACGATGCACGGCTCTCCTCTCCCGAAAATTGAGAAAGGAATCGATTTTATTTTAAGTAGCAGCTATGAGACAGAATTAGGGATCTATCAGATTGCGAAACTCTCGCTTCGCCTGAAGCTCCCTCTTAAACCGATGGGGCTGGGAACCTCTCATCTCTTTGAAGAGCCTCTCTTCGAAGAGGAGCCCTACGTGGAGAATAATATCCTCTATTTCCCGAAGAGATGGAGGCTCAAAATGGATAAGGTTCAGGTACTTCTCGATGAGATCATTTGAATGCCCCTTCTCATTACATGGTAGAGAGTCTGGAGAGAGCGTTGCACTCCGCTCCAATAGACAGACTTGGAGCTTTGCAGAGTGTCATGAGCTGATTGAAGGGATTGCTAGAGCGTTGAAGGCTGAGGGGGTAATGAGGGGGGAGCGTGTCGCCCTCTATCCGACAAAAGAGTTCCCCACTCCACTCCTCTTTTTTGCCCTCTTTCGAATTGGAGCGATCGCAATTCCTCTGAATGTCTACCTTCCTCACGAGTCGATTTCGCAGAGTCTCGACGCGTGTGGAGCGACCTTCTTTCTCACACCTGATGGATCGAGCTTCCCCAAAGTAAAGCAGATCACACTCCCCTTTTCAAAGGTTGTTAAGAGCCGAGTGAGAGCTCCTCAAACTTTTCTCGATAAGGAGGCTCACGCTACCTATCTCTTCACCTCTGGGACGACGTCAACTCCCAAAATCGCCTGCCACTCTCTCGGCAACCACTACTACAGCGCACTTGGATCGAATGGGCGGATGGTGATTAAACCTGGAGACCACTACCTTCTCTCTCTCCCTCTCTATCACGTCGCTGGCATTGCAATTCTCTTTCGCACGTTCTTAGCAGGAGCGACTCTTCTCCTCTCTGAGGAGATCGACGATCCACGCGCTACCCACCTCTCTCTCATTCCTACGCAGCTCTCTCGCCTACTCAAAACCTCAAATCCTGGCAAGAATATGCAGATTCTCCTTGGTGGAGCCAACCTTAACATTAAGCTCTACAACAGAGCTGTGCAGAGCGCTCTTACCGTATACCCGACCTATGGAATGACTGAGATGAGCTCTCAAATAGCAACGCACTATGACCCTCACAGCTTCTCCTTAGGACACCCACTTCCCTATAGAGAGATGAAGATCGCAGAAGATGGAGAAATCTATCTTCGTGGTAAGACGCTCTTCCAGGGATATTTCGATCAGGTAGAGGGTCTCTCCCTCCCCCTCAATGAGGAGGGTTGGTTTTGCAGTCGAGATCTGGGAGAGTATTCTCCCAAGCGAGGCCTTCAGATGATCGGACGCAAAGATCGGCTTTTTATTAGTGGCGGCGAAAATATCCATCCAGAAGAGATCGAAAGAGTCTTGGACTCGATCGAAGGAGTTGATCGGGCCGAGGTCCTCCCCATCCCCGATGAAGAGTTCGGGTTCAGGCCCGTTGCCTATATAGAGAGTGAAGAGGGGTATAATGAGGAGAGAGTTAGAGCTCACCTTGCAAAGATTCTGCCGAAATTTAAGCTTCCTGTGGCTTATCTTCCGTTAACGTCACGTATGCGTGAGTAGCAGCTAAATAGACCCCACCATTATAGAGCGCTCCCACCTCAAACATACGAGTCCAGCTGACCCTATGTGAGAAGAGTGGGGTGAAAATCTTTGCTACGAGCAAGGGGAGACCAAAAATAATGAAGAACTGCGTGATCTTTGCTGCTGTTTCCATTGCAGCTTCCTTCTCAGGAAATCGCTCTATTAACTTAGGTTCTATCTTCTTAATATAACTGTTATTAAAGAGAAGGCTGATCGATGCTCCCTCAATCAATCCGAAGATAATATGAGATCTCAGATTGAAGTTATTCAAAAAAACAGGAATGATCAGACTCCCTGCCGTAAAAGCGCTAGTCAAGAAGAGGGTGTGGTAACCCAGTCGTCCTAGATCGTCATATCCTGCTGACTTTGCATATCCTTCAATTGACATAGATAGCCTTTTCTCCTTCACTCACTATAGAAAAAGGATTGTCGTAAAAATTTTGATTAATAACAAGAAGAAACTCTCCGTCAAATGGTAAATATATTTTTCAACTCGGGAGGAATCGGAATCGAGGATTTAGTCTCGGGTGAGTAGACGACATGAACGATAGAGACGCTGCCTACCTTCTCTCCACCTTTGAGGATCTCTGAGAAGTGTGTGAATGAGGTGGTACCCATTTGGAAGGCGAGAGTGGCCTCTATGCTCTCTCCAACGATCAAGGGGGCGAGAAAATCGGCCTCAGCATGGACGATAGGGAGGAGAAACTCTCCTCGAGCGATCATCTCTCCTAAAGAAAAGTCTTTCTGCAAAAGAAACTCTTCAAAAGCCTCTAGCCCGATCTGAAGTTGATTGGCAAAGTAAAGAGCCCCAGTTGAATCGGTATCTTGAACGCGTATTGTTCTTTTGTATTTAAACATATTCTATAATATTAGATTAAGAGATCCTTTTTTTAAACCCTTTATATTGAGGACTCGATTTAAAAATAGAATCAGCTGAACTGTTTTTTTGATCGATCTCCCCATTGTCGAAAATCGGAGGCTGTCCTATACTCATGTCAATTCAACAGTTGGATCTCATATGGCAAAGGTAAAGCATCTAAGACATTCATCTGATATTGGGCTTCCCTCCTCTGGAGAGGAGGAGTTAGGACAACCTATCGAGGAGCTCAAAAAACAGGACTACTCAGCGCTGAGTAATACGCTCGTTCGAAAGGGTGAATTTAGACTGCTTCATGGAGATAGATCGGGCCTTGAATTCTTTGAGATGGCACTCAAGCTTGACCCATTAAATCCCCGACTCTACATCGAGGTGGGTCTCGCTCTTTTTGAATATGGAAGTCATGAAGGGAACGAGAACGAACTTGTCCTTGCAAGCAGACGCTTCAAAAGGGCAACCTCTCTTGACCCAACAGACTTCGAAGCGTGGCATATCTGGGGCAATACCCTCTACTTTTTGGGAATGAGAAGGGCGGAACCTAGCTACTTCTTGAACGCCCGCAAAAAGTATGACAGGGCTCTCTCACTCTGCTCTGGGCAGCCCTCCGACGTTCTTGCCGATCTCTACTGGGATTCTGGTGATATCTGGACAAAACTTGCGGAAATTTCTGAAGAGCCCTCAGACTATCATGAGGCGATCAAAGCTTACGAGAGAGCCACCACATTCCATGGCGATCTTCCGACAGAGTTCTGGGTGAACTTCGCAAGCGCCACCTTTACTCTCGGGAAGAAGACAAACGATCTTAGGCTCTTAATTAAGGCTATCAACACCTATAAAAAAGCGATTTCAATCGATATCTCATCGAGCGAGGGATGGTTTAAACTCGCTCTTGCCTTGCAAACTCTCTACAGCATTACGCACGATGATGACCACTTTTCCCAAGCAGATGAGTGCTACGCAACCGCCACGCAGCTCTCGAACGTAGGGAAAGGGGTCTATTTAGAGTGGGCGCGTCTTCTTCTAGAATCAGGATCTACCTTTCATGATGTGAAGAAGCTACGTGCATGCGCTGAAAAGTGCCAACTGGCACACCGTTACGACACAAGCGACCCCTATGTGATGGGCGTTTGGGCCGAGGCTCTCGCCCTAATCGGAGTCTTGACTGATAGAATTAAGTCTCTTCATGATGCACAGAAAAAGATCAATCCCCTTGTTGAAAAGTATGAAGATCCAGAGATCCTCTACTCGCATGGACGGGTCTTACATGCATTAGGAGTCTACTACAACGACTCTGATTATTTCTTTCAAGCCACCGAGAGCTTCCAGGAGGGGTTAAGCTTGGACCGCACCCACCATAAGCTCTGGTACGGCATAGGGCGCAGCTCATTTGCTTCAGCTATGATAGATCAAGACGAGAGGAGTTTCGAGCGCTCCTGCCGCTTTTTTAAACGTGCGTTGAACCTCCAAGTGAGCAGCACCACGCACTGTCACTATGCGATCTCTCTTTCGAAATATGGGGAGCTCATTCAAGATCAGGAGACGCTTGAGCTCTCTCTCTACCACTTTGACAGCGCGCTCAACATGCAGAAAAATGCAGCCTACCACCATCCCGACTGGCTCTTTCACTGCGCCTGTGCACTCGATCACCTGGCAGGCTTTATTGAGAGCGATAGCCACTACCAGAGAGCGCTCGAGCTGCTCAACCATGTTCTGGCAGTAAAGCCCGAGTTCCCCGCTATCCACTATCGAATGGCACTCGTTTATAGTCACTATGCCGAGCTCACAAATGAACCTGAACTCTTTGAGCGCGCCATCCACCACTTCCGCATCGCCCATCAGAGAGAGCGAGAGAACGACCAGATTATTCTTGATTGGTCTCTCACCTTGGTCAATCTCGGGGATCTTCTAGAGAGCGATGTAGAATCTGACCACTATTTCCGTGAAGCGGAATATAAGATGATCAAGGCGGCGAAACTGGGCAATGTCAATGCCTACTACTCTCTCGCCTGCCTCTACTCTCTATTGGGTGATCTGGAGAGCTCTCTCCGCTTTCTCGACAGGGCGAAGAGCTTTGATGGATTGCCGATAATTGAAGAGATTCTAGAGGACGAATGGCTGGAAAATGTGATGGAGACAGAGGGCTTCAATTCGTTTCTTGCAAAACTCCAGCAAAGTGCAAATACTTAATCTTTCTTTTGTCTGGGTCTCTCTTTGGTCTGGTATAATTTTCTTTTTTCTGCTAGAGTAAAACATCGATAAATTTTATGGGTCAACTGCCAAATGAACAAACGTTTTATCATCTTTGTGTTGTCGATGACGACTCTCTTTTTCTTTGTAAATCAATACTATACGTCCAAGAAGCAGCAAGAATACCAAGCCTACCAAGCGCGAAAAGAGAAGATTGCACAAGAGGAGAGGGTAGCAAACCAGAAAAATGCTTCTGAGCGCACCGCCAACCTCAATCAGCTCCCTGTTGTACGTATCTATGATGAAGAGAGAGCTGTCTCCTGGGCAGTTGTGACGGAGAAGGACTCCTATTTGACGATCTCATGGCAGAAGGAGTGGCCGAAGAGTGTCACCATAGAGGGAAAGAGTGCCACCTTAATCCAGACAGACGACCATTTTGCACTCTATAGCTCTTCACCCAATCCTGGAATCTCTTCGACCTACGTTCCTCAAGTGGGCACGCATGATCTACAAGTGGTCACTTTTAGTGGAGGCGAAGAGGCGGAGGTAGTCCTTGCAGAATTTGATGATGGACAGCTCTTTTTTCCTGCTTTTCTCCCCAAATGGGATGCGATTGTTCTCTATCAATCGGGAGGGAGCTTCTTTCCCGTTGGCGTCTATAATAGCAGCAATCAATCCTTTAAGCCCCTCTCTAAGCTGACCCATTTCAACGCCCTCACTGAGTACCGCATTGAGTCTCTTCCTCAAAAAACGATCGATCAGCAGAAATTTTATGTCTTAGAGAATGAGTCGATGCAGGTGGTCTTCTCCAACTTAGGGGGCGCTATCGCTGAGATCAACCTTCCTTTCAGGACGGAAAAAGATAGTGAGAGTGTGGTCTTACCGATCGATTTTGACCGAATCATCGACAAAAGATACCCAAGTAATGCCCTCTTTCCATTAAATCCCTACCATGTGAGTCAGAGAGAGAGCGGTGAAACTATATTGAAGCAGCCTACTAAGGGGGGCTACTATCCTCTATTGAGACGGGGCATTGAGCCCGGCAGCAGTTACCCTCCCTACACGATCCCCCCGAGGTATTACGCATTCAATACGATCTCTGAGGATCCAGAGAGCTCTGAGGCCTTTTACACTCTGCTCGGTTTCAATGATAAGATGATCCAATTTGAGGCAAAGTTCCCTTCACGACGTATCATCAAAACATACCACTTCCCTGAAGAGGGGGCGGATGCTCCATACTGCCTGATCGCTACGATTAAAGTTGAGGGGAACACCAGTGGACTCTGGGTCTCCTCAGGGGTGCCTGAAGTAGAGTTGATCTCTGGAAGTGCTGCTCCTATAATTAAGTACAGCACCGTGCAAAATAACCGCCCTGTTGTAGAAAAACTCTCGCTTCCCAAGACTGCAACAACGATGAGCTCGTTTCAGCCTGATTGGGTGGCTAACTCAAACGGCTATTTTGTGCTGATTATGGATCCCTTAAGTGAGATCGGATATGGTTTTCAGGCGAACAATATCGCAGGAAATGCGGACCCCTCTCGCATAGTATTAATCGACTCAAACTACGATCTCTATCCTGCCAGTAAATACCCTGGCTATGAACTCTATATGCCGCTCAAACGTTCTTCTGAGCCGATGACCTTCCGCCTCTATGCAGGACCGCTGGACCACTCAACCCTCAAGCTGGTAGATGCAACTTTCACCGATCCTATCACGGGATATAGCCCTAGATATATTGAGACGCAGAGCTTTCATGGCTGGTTCTCCTTCATTTCGGAGCCCTTCGCCAAGTTCCTCTATTTCATCATGAACTTCTTTCATACTCTGACGGGATCATGGGGACTCTCTATCATATTGCTCACTGTCATGCTGCGGCTCATGATGTATCCACTCAACGCCTGGTCGATCAAGTCTACTCTCAAGATGCAAGAGGTGAGTCCCAAGCTCAAAAAACTTCAGGATAAACATAAGAAAGATCCGAAGAGAGCTCAGATGGAGGTGATGGCCTTCTACAAGGAGCATAAGGTGAATCCCTTCGGAGGCTGCTTGCCCCTCATCATTCAGATGCCTTTCCTCTTTGGGATGTTCGACCTCCTTAAATCGACCTTCTCTCTCAGAGGAGCCTCCTTTATTCCCGGGTGGATCAATAACCTAACTGCTCCTGATGTTCTCTTCTCATGGAGCTATCCACTCCCCTTCTTTGGAACGCAGTTTCACCTCCTACCGATCCTTTTGGGTGTAGTGATGTTCTTCCAGCAGAAGATGGCAGCCGCGAAAAACAAGAAGAGCGGCTCCATGACAGATCAGCAGAAGCAGCAGCAGAAGATGGGGATGATTATGACAATCGTCTTCACCTTTATGTTCTATAAATTCCCCTCAGGGTTGAATATCTACTGGCTCTCTTCCATGTCGCTCCAGATCCTGCAGCAGTGGTATATGTCTAAGAGAAAGAGTAAGAATCCGCCGCAAAAGGGCTCGCGAGAGATCGTGGTTGAGCCAAAAAAACAGAAATAACGAGAGTTAGCTTTTGAAAGCGTGGAGCAACCTTCTAAAACTTTTAGATCTAGAGCTTGGTGCTGCCACGGTAGATAAGTGGCTCAGAACGCTTAAAGTTGTGAAGTTCGATGCTGGAAATCTCTATCTCGACGCGGAGAGCTCCTTTCAGATTAACTACTTTGAAGAGTATGTCTCTCCCCACTTACCCAACTCCTTTCTAACCGGCAGCGGCAGAGCTATCAAAGTACATATCACCCTCGGTGGAGAGCCTCTTAAAAAAGAGAGAGTGGTGCCCGAAGTGGAGCATGACAATTTTCCATCCAACCTCTTGGAGTCCCATGCCCACCTAGATGAGTTCGTTCTGGGAGAGGATGAAAATCTGGCACATAAGATCCTTATTGAACTGGCTGACTCCACGCTAGAACTGGGAAGTTATAATCCCATCTATCTCTACGGTCCGAAAGGGAGTGGCAAGAGTCATCTTCTGATGGCTACGGCCCGTGCCCTTGAGGAGCAAGGTAAGAAGGCCCTCTTCGTCACCAGCGAGACCTTTACAGAACATGTCATCCGCGCCTTTCGCTCAACGCAGCTCCAAGAGTTCCGCAAGAGCTACCGCAAAGTTGATGTCCTACTCATCGACGATGTCCATCTCTTCTCCCGCAGAGCCGCCACTCAAGAGGAGCTCTTTCACACTTTTAACCATCTTCATACTTCTGGAAAGCAGATCATTCTCTCTGCTAATGATTCCCCTCGTAATCTAGAGGAGATTGAAGAGCGACTCATCAGCCGCTTTGAATGGGGCATCACCCTTCCTGTCGCCCCCCCCTTATTCATGGAAAAAGCTCTGATCTTGGAGAGAAGAGCTAAAGCTCTCTCCCTGCCAATCGATCCTCTCCTCAAGCAATATCTCATCTCTAACTTTAAGAATCTCCACTCGCTCATTCGTGCACTAGAGGCTCTAGCCCTCCGCTTCTCCTCCAATGCTCCTACGATCGATGTAGAGATAGCAGAGGTCCTTCTGAGGGATCTTCTCGATGAGGAGTCGAGAGATCTGCTGACGGCTGACAAACTGCTCAAAATTGTTGCCAATACTTTTGGAATAAAAATCGAAGATATCCTCGGAAAGGCTCAGAGTAAGGAGTACGCTCTTCCTAGGCAGATTGCGATGTATCTCTGTCGCATTCATCTGAAGATGTCATTCCCCAAAATCGGTCGCTTCTTTTTACGCGACCACTCGACAGTGATCTCAAGTGTCAATAGGATAAAGAAGGGAATCGAAAAAAAAGAGGAAGCATTTCTGCTTCCTCTTTCAACTATTCAAAGAGTCTTACAATAGCCTGCAATTCTCACTAGATTTTGATGAAACGATCGCCAGGTTTTGGCTCATCATCTTTTCCTGGCTGCCCTGGTTGGTGACCAATGGCTCCAGGACCTCCACCGGGGATACCTGTCGCACCAGAGTCGCGTCCCTCAATGATATTGACCGCACGTTCACGCCATTTTTCTACTGACTCTACAAAGAGAGGAGCAAAGCGGCGCAGTGAAGAGGCGTCGGCACCCGATCCCATTTCAAGGACACAGTGCATGAGGATGAGTTCTTCTTTGATAGCAACACCAACGCCGCCACCAGCCATCTGACCGCCAAGCATCGATCCTTCAAGGAGAGCTTCATATAGGGTCAGCTTTAATTTATCATCTTTTGGAAGACCGTCTAAAATCGGTGAGTAGAGATAGAGACGGTCTGAGTTGGGCTCATATGTCAAGTGAAGGGAGAAAGTATTATCAATCCCCAGAATGCAGGTGTGGTTTTCATCAAATGCAAGACCTTCGAGGTTGAGTTCTTTTCCAAATTCCCTCAGGTTTGCCTTAGCGTTTTCCAGTGACATCTAATGTTGCCTCCTTAGTGATTTACATTATATTCGTTTCGCATACAAAGAACGGAGTCTTTCAAGTTATCAAAATAATAGCAACAAAAAACCATTCCACTATTGATTATACCCGAAGCCTGTATTTTCCACCATCTCCATAAAAATCTTTTGCATCTATTTTCCGATAGCATCCCCGATATATCCAAGCAGCTCCCTCGGAAAGGCTTAAGAGTTCCTTCCGCACAACCCATTAGAAATTATTTTAATTGCTTAATGTGAACCCCGCCCTGAAGGACAAGGTCTTCTTTTTCTTGATAAATAACTTAAATTGACGCCTTGCAAAAGAAAAAGCTGAGATCATATAAGTAGAGCATGTTTGGAGTATCAAAGACCGCTCAAGGCTTCCATTTCGCTCTCTTTTCCCACAACGCAACGTCTGTGACGCTGCGTCTCTTTGAGCTAGGTGCAGAGGATCCCTTCAGAGAGAGGCCTCTTGAAAAGTCTGGAGATATCTGGTCGGTAGTAGAAGAGGGGCTACCTGAAACATTTGAGTATACCTATCGCTGTGACGGTCCCTATGAACCTAAGAAGGGCCACCTCTTTAATGGAGAGATGGACTTAGTTGACCCCTATGCCAAACGGCTCAATAGCAGCCCGAAGTGGAATGACCGCAAGTTCCCTCCCCGAGGAGTCATCGCACCTGAGACGCCATTTGATTGGGATAATGACTCGCGCCCTATGATTCCATTTGAAGAGCTCATCATCTATGAGGCGCATGTTCGAGGATTTACCAATGATAGTTCGAGCAGAGCTAATCATCCTGGTACCTATTTGGGAATGGTTGAAAAAATCCCCCATCTAAGGGAGCTGGGAGTCACCGCTGTGGAACTTCTACCCATTCATAGTTTCAATGAACGAGAGAATCTCAAGGTCGATCCCAAGAGTGGAAAGCAGCTCTTTAACTATTGGGGCTACTCAACGGCGCACTTCTTCAACACCATGAGCCCCTACGGTACGGCTAATGAACTTAAAATGTTGATCAGAGAGTTACACCGAAATGAGATTGAGGTGATTCTTGATGTTGTCTACAACCACACCTCTGAAGGCTCCTACTCTGATTATTACTACTCATTTCGGGGGATTGATAATGCTATATACTACAGGATGGATGAGGGTGGTTATATCAACGACTCTGGGTGCGGTAATACCTTCAATTGCAACCATCCGATCGTTCAAAAACTCATAGTGGACTCACTTCGCTACTTTGTCACCGAATATCACGTCGATGGTTTTCGTTTCGACTTGGCCTCTATCTTAACGAGGGGGCGCGATGGCCATCCCATGGAGAGCCCTCCCCTTATCGATCAGATCACACGCGATCCCCTGCTTGCTCCTACTAAACTTATTGCTGAACCTTGGGATCCAGGCGGCCTCTACCAGGTAGGCTCCTTCCCTTCTTGGAAGTTTGGCGAGTGGAACGACCAGTTTCGCGACCAGATGCGCCACTTTATCCGCGGAGATGGCGATCGCGCAGCTGTCAAAAAGAGAGTTCTTGGCTCGATAGATCTCTATGAATCTCCAGATAAGAGCTACAACTATATCACCATTCACGACGGATTCTCTCTTCGCGACCTCGTCTCCTACGATGGTAAGCACAATGAACGCAATGGAGAGCAGAACCAGGATGGCGCGGCTGATAATATCAGCTGGAACTGCGGCGTTGAAGGGCCAACAGAGGATGCTGAAGTCACTGAATTGCGGGAGAAGCAGCTCCGTAATTTCTTTCTCATTCTTCTCATGTCTCGAGGCATTCCTATGATTCTGATGGGAGATGAGTATGGCCACACCAAAAGTGGGAATAATAATAGTTGGAGCCAAGATAACGAGCTCAACTATTTTCTCTGGGATGAACTCGAAAAAAACCGTGAGCTCTTCCACTTTGTCTCAAAGCTCATCCAGCTTCGCAAAACCCACTTCAAAGGGGGGGGAATTGAGTGGCATGATGAGGAGGCAAATGGGTCGTTTCTCGCCTATACAATCAATGAGAGTCTTCTCATCGCTTTTAATCCCACGCCTAGCCCTTTTACCTGGACGCTTCCAGAAAAAAAATGGAGCCGCCTTATCGACACGAGCCTCCCCTTGAAAGAGGAAGCTCTTACCGAGCCGCATTACACCTTCGCTCCCTACACTTCTATCGTCATAAGTAGTTCACATTAAATTGTTTAGAAAAATAGTATGCAAAAAAAGTATCTGTTATGTTAATATAAGTTTAACTTTTTGATATTTATCTGAAATATGGAGAATCTTATCATGAACTTACAAGTGTGCCAAGCAAAGGTCATTGCGGCAGTTTCATCACAAAAAAGATGCATTCTTGCGTCTGTAATCCCTTCTTTCATTTTCTCCATCCCTCATCATCATTTCCATTTAAGCCATTCATAATTTGCAATAGCAGTTTTGCACTTCTGTTCTCTTAGTTACAGCTCAAAACTGCTGTCAATCTGTCTTGTAACCGAACTGTTCGGCTGCATTTAAACTGCTTATATATAATTAATTATATTACATGGAATTTGAAAAATGGAGATGAAACTCTTCTTATACATTCTGGCGGGCATGGGTATCGTCTACCTCATCATTGGTAAGCTTGCTCGCTCAGCTACAAAAAACAAGCAAGATTACTTTCTTGGGAAAAGATCATTAGGTTGGATGGCCTTATCACTCACTCTTTTAGCGACACAACTCGGCGGTGGAACGGTCATGGGTGCTGCTGAAGAGGCGTACAAGCAAGGGTGGATTGTCATACTCTATCCATTAGGTGGATGCATCGGTCTACTTCTTCTCGCAGCAGGGTTCGGTGCTAAACTGCGAGAGAGAAATCTCTCAACAATAGCTGAGCTTTTTGAAACGGTCTATCAATCGAAAGTTCTGCGCAAAGTAGCGTCTTTGTTGTCTATAGCTTCCATGTTCTTAATCCTCGTTGGTGCAACGGCGATTCCCATGAGAAAATTCCTCGGTTCTATCGGTTTTGATCACTTTTCTATCTTTCTGGGATTTTGGCTTATCATCGTATTGTATACTGTGATGGGAGGGTTTAAAGCCACGGTCAACACCGACATCTTCCAGGCACTATTCATTGGGGGATCGTTTCTCCTCATCTTAGTCATGGTCATCATCGGAATACCGACATTCGAGACTTCATCAACTCCGATTACCCTGCCGGCCTCTGGCGGCGTGCCGTGGGTAGGGTGGTTGTTTATGCCCATGCTATTTATCTTCATCGAACAAGATATGGGGCAACGTTGTTTTGCCGCACGCTGCGCAAAAACCGTCACTAGAGCTACGATCATTGCCGCCGCTAGTTGGTTCATCTTATCGCTACTGCCGATCTATTTAGGTGTATTGGCGCGCAACATGGGCATCACCGTCGCGCAAGGAGGAAGCGTTCTGATGACAACGGTAAGTGCGATCACAACACCTGCAGTAACGACGGTTTTTGCTTGTGCAATATTGATGGCGATAATTTCCACAGCAGACTCTCTCCTCTGTTCTATAAGTTCGAACATCTCCTTTGATTTCCGGTCAGCGAAAAAGAGCGGTAGAGGTCTCATCGCGGCACAAATCATCACTTTCACTACGGGAATGGTTGCCGTCGTTGTCTCATATCTCTTTGATAACGTCGTATCTATGCTTGTCTTTTCTTACGAGCTATCAGTGAGCATACTGTTTGTGCCCATACTCATGGCGATCATTTGCAAACGACCTTCACAGCGTGCTGCCATCCTATCGATGATTTTAGGAGCTGCCAGCTTCACAATTTTCCGCATTTGGCCCCTATCGTTCCCCAGGGAAGTCATCACAATCGCCTCATCATTTGGCGGTTTTTGGCTTGGTCAGCTGCTTGTGGCACGTCAGAAGAGAGAAGCATTAGCTGAGGAGGTATCATGAAAAGGTCGATAGGAATTGTTGGTGGTGCTGGACCTCAGGCTGGACTACTCTTATGTCAAACGGTTTTCGATCTGTTACAGCAAGAGTACCAGTGCAAAGCCGATGCCGATTTTCCAATGTTAACATTGATCAGCTATCCATTTGCAGAGATGCTTGCGCCTTCTCTGCCGAAGGCGCAGAAAGATTTAATTCGAAGGCAACTAGAAGAGACGTTGCTACGACTCGAAAGGGGTGGAACAGAATTAATCGCCATTGCTTGTAACACTTTGCACGCTTTCTTGCCCTCCACGAAGGTCATCAAACAAGCTCAACTGGTTAGCTTGATTGAAGAGATAGAAGAGTACCTTCTCTCTCAAAAGATAGAGAAGGTTCTCGTATTATGTACCGGAACATCTACGAAAAACCGAGTTCACACACGCATTTGTTCGTGTGTTTACCCGGATAGCGGTGATCAGAAAGTCATTGATACTATCATCGAAGAAGTCCTCAGGGGAGAGATAAACTCAGCGCAATCCACCCTGCTAACAGAGATGATCACGCGAATTATGGGCGAGAATCCTGATATCCAGGCAACCATTCTTGGATGTACGGAATTGTCCCAGATAGAGTGTCGCTATCCATTGGAAACCCCAATGGTAATAGATCCCATAAAAATTATAGCTAGAAAACTCTGTTATTTATCATTTGCCAATAAGAAGGTAGACCTGGTCACTTAGGCAGAAGAAAAAGTTTGAGTATAAACCCAGATCGGCTATTCTTATTTTTTAACGCCAAATGAATGGGAGCGTGGACTATGTTACGACGACTTGGAATGGTTGCTTTTCTCTGCATCGCAGCATGGGGCTGCAACAATACTAGTGCATCTGATCAATATGCGCGCTTCCATGATGACGGCCGAGCGAAACCGATCGTTGCTTTGACCCCTGTCTTTGACAGAAGTGGTGCTGAAATCGGCTGGAGTCTTTCTGAAGAGTTTACTGAAGATATCCGCTATAGAGTATTGAAACGGAACAATTTCTATCTCACAACTCCCGATGAAATGCATCTCCTCGTCACTAACCTGAGTGAGAAGCAGAACCCCTTTTCAACGACTACTGACTGGATAAAAGATGCCTTCAAAGATCATGAGTTTGTCATCTTTACTGAACTTGTCGAACACGATATCCATGCGAAGCCCCTCAAAGGGAATTTCATGGACAAGATCACCCCTTCTTCTGAATTAACTCTAACAATGCGAGTCCGTATCTTTGATCTGCGCGGCTCCAAGCCTGAGGTGATTCTTCAGGAACTCGTGCACCAGAGCTATCTGATCCCTAAACCTTCAAATTTGAGCGAGTCAAATCCCCTTCGATGGAAGAAGATGTCGTTCAATATATCCCCCTTGGGATTGGCACACTCTCAATTTGCCAAGGAAGTGAGTGGTAGGATCGAAGAGTATATTCTTCTATCGAAGACTAAATAGTTGATGCAAGAAGCGTTCTTTAGCACTTTTAGTATGCTCGCCGCTTTTGTGGTTATCGTCTCGTGGATCGCCCAGAAGCTGCATTTTTTTCGAATTAAAGAGCTTCCCCGCCCCGTCCTGAGAATTAAATACCCACTCTTGGGGTTCATAGGCTATCTTCTCCTTTTTTTCTTTGCTGCCCCTATAGGTCTCTGGCTGATCAGTGCTCCTCTTAGAGAGTACCTGCGCGACTCTCCCGCCCTCCTCATGACAATTTTTCAAGTGCTCTCTCTGACAATTAGTATCGTCTATCTCTTCCTCTTCTCCTCGATTCAGGATCGAGAGACGATAGGGCGCATTGTGATCCACCCTAAACGTCTCCGTCTCACCTGTCTACTTGAAGATTTTGGGTTAGGTGTAGCGACCTGGATTGTTGCGTTTCCTCTTGTCGCTCTGGTGAGTTTTAGCGTCGAATTTATCACCTATCTCTTAACAGGTGTGATCGGTATTGAACAGGTCGCTATCCGCTTTCTAAAGATGGCTTCAGAAGCGCCCTTTCTCTTCTCTATCGCACTCTTCTCTGCAGTCATCGTCGCACCAATCATCGAAGAGATTGTCTTTCGCGGTCTTCTCTTAACCTATCTCAAACAGAAACTCGGTTTTAGAGGAGCTCTCCTTCTCTCTGCTCTTATCTTCTCTCTATTCCATTTCTCCCCCTCTCAAGGTGTGAGTAATTTCCCCATTCTCTCCTCTCTCTTTGTCCTATCGCTCTATCTTGGCTTTCTCTATGAACGGCAATCTTCATTGATCGCTCCCATTGCTTTACACATGACATTCAATTCGATTAGTGTTATTCGTATATTTTTATTTTCAAGTTGAGGTTTGGATGGGTCTCAGGAATCCTTGCGCTTTCAAGCTTAGCTCTTGTGGAATTTCGGATGTTGGCCTTGTTCGCGGCAATAATGAAGATGCTCTGCGAATGGTGGAGGAGCATGGCCTTTTCGTTCTCGCTGATGGAATGGGGGGGCATAAGGCGGGAGAGATCGCTGCAAAAGAAGCTGTCGGTTTCGTATGCACCTCCATAAAAGAGCGCTTCATGATGTCAGATGAAAATTTGAATATTTTTGAACTCTCCTCTTTCAGTCGTCTATGCATTGAGAATGCAAATAGCTGGGTCCATCATCTCGGCCAGAAGAGGGTGGCGTGCAAAGGCATGGGAACCACTCTCTGTACCCTCCTCTTCCATGAACACTCTATCATCTATGGCCATGTAGGCGATAGCCGCATCTACCGCTATCGAAAGGGTGTTTTGAAGCAGCTAACTGAGGACCACTCCCTAAAGAACCAGCTGATCGCCCAAGGTCAAGTGGTAGAGGGTGATGCGATAAAATATCCCTATAAAAATGTCTTAACACGCGCTATCGGTACGCAGAGCGAGGTGGAAGCGGAAATCCATATTGCCCCGGTAACCCCTGATGATATATACTTGATGTGTACAGACGGCCTCACAGACCAGGTGAGGGATGATGAGATCGGGAATATCTTGAGTCACTCTCCTGACTTGAGCAGCGCCTCTAGTAGCCTTGTTAAAAGGGCGAATGAAGAAGGGGGGCAAGATAATGTTACCGTTCTCATGGTTAAAGTCTCAAAACAAGAGCATGACACTTTACTTTGATAACAATGCGACAACTCCAGTAGATCCCCAAGTGATTGAAGCGATAGCTCAGGAACTTGCGGCGCCTCCACACAACCCCTCAAGCATTCACTCTTTGGGGCAGGAGGCTAAAAAAATCCTCGCAGAGGCGCGGAAGAGTGTTGCTGATTTTCTTGGAGTGAGATCCTCAGAAATTCTCTTTACTTCAAGTGGCACCGAAGCGATGACCTTGCTAATCCGCGGCTTGGTCGACGATCCTGGCCTTCATATCATCGGAAGCGAGATCGACCATCCCTGCCTATATGGAACGCTTCTTGAGCTGCGTAAGAGTGGCGCAGAGGTCACCTTTTTGAAGCTTGCAACGCCGGAGACTCTCCAGAAGGCTCTGCGCCCCGAGAGCAAGCTGATCGTCCTCTCTGCTGCCAACGCCGAAACGGGCCATAAAATTGACCTTAAAGGGATTGCTAGCGTTGCCAAAGCTGCAAAGGTTCCTCTCATCATCGATGGCGTGGCGCTTCTTGGCAAAGAGGCGATCACGATTCCTGAGGGAGTGGTGGGGATGGGATTTTCTGCCCACAAGTTTCATGGTCCTCAGGGTGTCGGCTTCGCTTATGTCCGTTCAGGGTTACAGCTCACTCCTCTCTTCGTAGGAGGAGGGCAAGAGCGCAAGCTCCGCAGTGGGACTGAAAACCTTCCAGCCATCGTTGGGATGGCAGGTGCGCTCTCTCTTTTAAATGATGAGGTCTACAGCAGAGTTAAGGCTCTCCGAGATCTCTTCGAAGTGCAGCTAAAAAAACTGCTTCCCGAGATCGAAATTAATGGTGGTGAAGAGCGGATAGGCAACACAAGCAACATCTACTTCCCCCATGTTGACAATGAGTCTCTCATTATCGCTCTAGATATGGCAAAAGTTGCAGCTTCAAGCACTTCTGCTTGCTCTTCTGGAGCGTTGGAGCCCTCTAGGGCACTGATGGCGATGGGCCTCTCTAAAGAGCGCGCCAGCTGCTCTGTCCGCTTCTCATTTAGCAGAATGAATAGTGAAGAGGAGATCAAAAGGGGCGCCGAAATCATCGCCGCATGTGCACGAAAGCTTAAGTCATTCTGAGGGAATTATTTCAGTCTTGCGAAGCAGTTTTTCACCGTTATTGATCAAAAAGCAGACTGAAGAAGGGATACTGTTCCCATTGCAACTAAACTCTATCTTGAAATTAAAAGATTTCCCTTTCACTTCAAACTGTTTCCCCGTCTCATTAAACAGCTGCGCTATGAGTTCATCATCGTTCAAATCAGAGCCAGTTTTTTTCTTTAGTTCTGCATAGATTTTACTACCCAAAACATGATTTATTACTACTCCAGGGATTGTCATGACACCTCCTTTATCGGGAAATTTGCATCCAGGTTAAAGCGTTACCTAAAAAGAATCAATATCAATTTAGGGAGTGTAGGGCAAAATGAAAAAGTCCTGAATTTGTCGAGAGGATATAGAATTGGAGAAATTAGTAATCATGTCAAAAAAAGAGAACTCTTGACTAGGTTCTGTTGAGGAATTTATTAGAAAAACGAACAGGAATCTGTTGTTTTGCTAGTCAAGAACCTTAGAAATATAGGGTGGGGTTTACTTATAGATCCGTCGGGGATTGCATCCCCTGCTGCCCCTTTGAGCTTCAATCCGCTGAGCCAAAGCGCCCCTCCGTCGGGGGTCCGTACCTTCAGTACTGTCGCCCCACTCCTTCGGATCACTTTTCCTCTAGCGCCTTGAAGCCGCGGGCTGCTACGCTCGCCCATCCGTCAAACTTCGTTTGGGATGGATCTCCCTCCGCAGTACAACCATTGAGGCCATTTTAGAATTGTCCTGCGAAAGAACAGCCATACCAAACTGAAAGTTTGGTAAATGGGTGGCTGGAGCAGTCGATGGCTTCAAGGCGCTACTGGAAAATCGATTCGAACGAGGGGGCATCAGTACTAACGGTACGGGCCCCCGAGGGAGAAGTGATTTTACAGAGGGTCTCTTTAAGTTGCTTTCCACAGCAGAAGCTAAGGTTTTTCCCTAAGAAGTTTTTCTGGAGGCAGGAGTCAACTTATAGAGTTGCGCAGGCCGAAGAAATCTTATTAGGGGAAAAGATATCTTCTATAGGTGTGGGAATGAATTTGAAGAGACACTCATAGCGGATTGAAGCTCAAAGGGGCAGCGGGGATTGCATCCAGGGCGGATCTATAAGTAAACCCCACCCTTTCTATCTTCTTACTCTTGCTAAATGGGGTGGAGAAACACATTCAGAACCTTTCAATGAAGTTTTTAAAATAGCATTCGTACTATAGGAAACTATAAATAATATGCTCTATTGGCATTAAATCATTGATTTAAATAGCATTTATGCTATCTTAAAGAAAAAAGGTTTGACAGATGGGATCGTTTAGTTCTTCAGAAAAGCTTCTTATTGAAGAGGTTATGCAAGTGGCGAGAAAAGCAAAGGAGTCCTCTAGAGGACTTTCTATCGGACCCTTGATCAAAATGATCCGTACTCAGTTGAGGATGTCTCAAAAGATTTTAAGTCGGAGAGCTGGTGTACCTCAATCGACGGTTTCTCGGATTGAAAATGGGGAAAAGAATGCGAACTTATTTACCCTCAATAAAATTCTGCACGCTTTATTTTGCGATCTTGTGGTGGTTCCTATGCTAGTAGAGTCTGTTGATGCGATCCGACGTAGACAGGCGAGAAAGCAGGCTGAGAATCACATGCGTTACTTGAAGGGAACGATGAATCTGGAAGAGCAGGAGCCCGATTCTAAGTTAGTTAGAGAGTTACTAACGCAGGAAGAAGATCGATTGTTACAAGGTCCGGGCTCAGAACTTTGGGAGGAATAGAGAATTTTCATGCATTTTAAATTTCCAGAGGATGCAACTCCAATATCTGATAGCAGTGATCTTCTCATTTCCTGGGTGCAAAATATGAAAGATCTCAATCGTGTAGAAGCCGAAAATATTTCTCATGCTCAGAGAAAATATCTTCGCATACCTCTTCAGGACATTTCTATTTGGTTTCATTATGGAGAGCTTCAAGCCATTCATCGTTCTATGTTTGGAAAGGTTTGGGCTTGGGCTGGAAAACAAAGAAAATCT
The DNA here is from genome assembly GCA_011065165.1 of Chlamydiota bacterium. Classification (GTDB taxonomy): domain Bacteria; phylum Chlamydiota; class Chlamydiia; order Chlamydiales; family Simkaniaceae; genus JAAKFF01. Next base: position 2,362 of record JAAKFF010000003.1, on the reverse strand, counting down.
GTTACCTCAATAGGTGTGACTCCGGGTTTAATTCCTTCACAGATAACGGAGCTTTGCGAAGAAGTGGTTTCGTGGTCAACTGAACCTATAGAATTAACTTTTTTAGAGAAAAGTGCAAGAATTCACCATCGTCTCGTTCAAATTCATCCATTTGAGAACGGCAACGGTCGTTTTTCTAGATTAGTTGCAGACCGATGTCTTCTTGCGTGGAAATGTCCACATCCATTTTGGCCAGAAAATTTGCAAAGTGAAGGAGAGGCTCGCAAACTGTATATCCAAGCATTGCAAGCTGCGGATAAAGGTAACTATGAGCCTCTGGTCTGTTTCATGAAGGATCTAGGAGCAGCAGATCCGAACTTGAACGCTTTGCTTCAAGACAATTTTTATAGACCCTATATGAGAGGCTCAAAGGGTGTTGCTAAGATACAAGCATTATTGAGAAATGGAGAAGACCCGAATCGCGTTACAGGAAATGGTCATCATCCACTTCAGCTTATTATTAAGGCCAAGTTAGACACTCGAAAAAAACTAGAAATTTTGAAGTTATTAGTGAAGTGGGGGGCTAAGGTAGATAGGGTCGACAAAAGTGGATTAACACCTTTTCAAGTAGCTGTTGCGTTGGGAGATAGAGATATCGCTCTTTTTCTACGATCCAAAGGAGCACGTTCAATAGCTCCTCCGGGCACAGGATATTCAAAGTACTACAATATGTTTCTTCAGCTTCCCCCAAACTAAAAAGCCAGAGTTTTCCTAAAAAGCAGAAAGGGCAAGAACTCAGTAGTCGTTCGATCGGTCTTATTCATGCAGTGAAAAACCAAAGGAAGCTTAATAATTTTTGCAATTTGATTAAGTTATTGAATATTAGTATGAAGAAGAGTACGTCATGAGGAGGCTAAAAAAAAATGTCCTGTACTGAGATCCAAAACATGATTTATTATTATTCTAGGGATTGTCATGACAACTCCTTTATCGGGAAATTTACAGCCAAGTTAGAGCATTACCTGTAAAGAATCAATATCAATTTAGGGAGCGGATGAGGATGGTCGGTCCAGCTATGAGTGAGCTCTCTTCAACGGAGAGCTCAAATCCCTTAAGCCGGACGCTCTCGCCTTTAACTATGTGGTGTGCAAGATGGCGTTCCATGAGCTCTTCGAGGGTCTCATCATCTTCCGCGGGGAGGTCGATTTTGAGCCATCGATTGATATCATTCACCCGTGTCTCCCCTGGAAAGGATCGATCGATAAGGATCTTACGCTTCTCTGGAGCATACTCCCCAAATGAGATCCAGTCGTCGCGCTGACCAAAAATCTCATCTACAATGGCATCGAGCATGAGGGTCCCTACGGCGTTTCCTTGATCACTCAGAACGATGGCAAGACTCTGGTTATTGAGGCGAAACTCTTTCATAATCTCCAGAATTGAGTTCTTTTCGGTGATGAACCAGGGTGAACGGGAGTAGGCTCGAAGGGGGATCTCATCGGAGAGTCGAAGCATGTCGCGAGGGTATGCGATGGCGACGATGTTCTCTCGATTGTGGTGGTAAACTGGAACGAAGGGAAAGACCTGGAGACCCAGCAGCCCTTTAAGATCGCCGACTGTCGCATCGCTAGAGATAGATTTCATCTCGGCTAAGGGATCCATCAGATCTCTGGCGGTTTTTGTTTTTAGGGAAAAGATGTTTGCTAAGATGGGATCGAACTCTTGTTTAGGGGTCTCCTCGCGCTCTTCAAGCGCCTTTTGGAGCTCTTCCCTGGTCAAGTAGAGACCCGGCGATGTTTTCACTCCAAATAGGCGATTAATGAAGCGACAGATCAGATCGAGAATGAAGACCAATGGCCTCATAACGATCGAGGTTAGGTAGAGAATGGGGATTCCCAACATCGTAACGTGTTCTGCATAGCGGCGCGCTGCGAACATGGGGGCCAGTTCGGCAAAAATCAACACCAAAATCACCTGCGTTATTGGTGCCAAATCTGGGTTGATATCTAACGAAGAGTAGAGTCGGCGTGAACATTCTGATCCAAACTGCATGGCGGCATTGACACCGATAAGGGTCGTTCCAAAGAGGCGGATTGGATTGTTCAGGAGCGAGCTGAGCCATTTTGCTCGTCTACTTTTTTGAGAAACATAGTATTGAAGACGAACACGGTTGAAGGAGACGCAGGCCATCTCTAGCATCGAGTAGAAACCCTGCACGATGAGGGAGGCGATGAGGAGAATTAGAAAGAAGACCCAGTCACTCATTCTTCCTCTTCTTTTTCGCTTTTAAACGTCGGATATAGACGCGGCGGACGCGGCTTTCATCGGATGAGAGTACATGGAAGAGGAAACCGCTCTCTTCAATTTTGGTGCCGCTCTTAGG
>JAAKFF010000029.1 GCA_011065165.1 Chlamydiota bacterium | reverse complement strand
TTGAAGCTCAAAGGGGCAGCGGGGGATGCAATCCCCGACGCATCTATCAAGTTATCCCAACACTTTATTTCTAAGGCTCTTGACTAGTTAGAACAGTAAGACTTCTGTCATTGGGATGTCATGAGACTGCACTTGAAAAGCCTCGGCGCAGTGCTGCTCTCTAAATCCTAGGCCAAAGAGTGGACAGTTAAGTTTGGCAAGGAAGCGATCGTAGTGGCCCAGGCCGTAGCCCAACCTCTGCTTGCTCTCATCGAAGCCCACTCCTGGAACTAAAACGCAGCTGACATGATCGAGTGCAACTAAGGGAGAGCGATCGGGATCGGGCTCTAACACTTTCCACTTTGGATGGATCACAAGCTGGCGGTTGAAATCGGTGACCGCAAAGGCGAGGAGCTCCGTCTTGCTAACAAGTCGCGGCAGAAGAAGGCGCCCTTCTTTTGCAAGCATGGCATTGAGCGGCCAGAGATCGATCTCCTCTTCTTTACTGGCAAAGGAGAGGATCAGGGAGTAGGATTGCAGCTTCGTGTGGAGCTCTTGCGTCAGCTTCTGCTGCCCCTCAATGCGCCTCTCCTTGGAGAGGGCGTGACGCATTTCGAGAAGCCTTTTTCTACAGTGGAGTTTACTCTCCATCGGCAGGCCGCCCCTTTTTATAGGAGACGCGCTTTATAAAAAATCCATCGCCATCATAGAAGGTGGCGCTCCCCTCTCCATCTTCAATTGAGGAGACGGGAATGGGATCGCCTCTCTTCATATAGGTGCCGCGGATGAGCTCATCGTTCTCATACTCTTCAACCATCATGAGCGAGCCATCACTGTACCAGCAGGATGAGATGCCCTGCTTCTTGTTATGTGCGAACTCACGTTCGCTCTCCAATACGCCGTTTCGATACCAGGACCGGGTGGTTCCCTGAACCGCGTCATCGATCCATTGAAGGTAGAGTTTGGCCTGTTGCTCCTCCTCGCCAAGAGAGGAGTAGTAGATCCACTCTTCACCAACTTTCATCTGATCTTTCATATGGTAAAGCGCGCGCAATTGCCCTCTCTCATTGAAGAGCTGAATAGAGCCATTGGGACGCCCTCTCTGATACTCTCGCAAGCTTTGAAGCCTTCCCTCTTCGAAGATGGCTTGCTCACCCTCTCCCTTTTCAATGCGGCTGATAATTTTTCCTGAGAAGTCGTGATAGGTGGCTTCAACGATCAGGTCCCGCTTGTAGAGTTCTAGGTAGGCAGGCTGCATGCCATCTCCCTTATAGGTTGCCATGCCATCTCTACGCCCCTCAATATATGGGGTCTTTCCAATCACTAACCCTTGGGTATCATAGTAGAGCAGCTCCCCATCTATCAGATCATTTTCATAGGGAATCATTTTGCTGATCTCTCCATTCTTATGGTAGTAGAGCGCATTACCCTGCAGTGCTCCTTTTACGTAGTAGATCTCTGCGAGCAGGCGCCCCCACCTATCAAAGGCCCTTGAACTTCCATCAAAAATCCAGCTCAACTGAGCTTCTTCTCCTAAATCCCCAAGCCCCTCTATGACAGTGGCTTCAATACGCAGCACACTATTTTCATGCCACTCACGGTAGCTGCCAGAGGCGCGACCGTTCACCACTTCGAGATATTTCCAAAGCTCTCCATTGCTATGATAGGTTGTCACCTTTGAAGGGGTCCTTCCCTGCAACGTCCGTCTATAGACACGCATCACTTTTTCATAGGGCTGAGGAGCTGAAAAGTCGGTCTCTGCGAGGAAGCGAAGGCGGTCGGGCGAGCTAATCGTCTCCCTAAAACCGTTGCGATCGATGAGTTGAACAGTGGTCAATTGATTTTCATGGCTAACTTGGCGGCTGGAGCATCCTGCAAGGAGCAGAAGAAGTAGGAGGCTAAGATATCTCATTTTGCGGGTTCTCTCTTTATTAATTGCATCTCTAGTAAAAATGTCTCTCTTCCGGCTACCTTCTTCTTGAGGAGGGTCAAACGACGTATGATGAGCTGAGGAGAGAGCTCTTGAGCTTTATACTCTCCAATCGTCACACCTTCAACGAGAGAGAGTAGTTTTTTTAGATCTTCGCTGTCTACTTCAACGGGGCGCTTCTGTTTGAGAGTGAGCTCTTCTATCTGATTGAGAGAGTGGCGGCTCTCTTCTGAAAAGATGAGGCGATTCATCCCCTTCGTGAGAAAATCCAACCGCTTTTTCACACTATCGCTCGACTCAAAAGCGGAATGTCCATTGACAAGTTCTAGCGCATCAACTTCGGGCTTTAAAAATGTTGCAGCTTCTAATGTGTGATCAAGGTAGTAGCGATCGGCCTCTCCATATTTTTTGAAGAAGGCGCTCTGATCTTTTTGTAGTGCTACTCTTCGCTCTATGCGAAGCCTCATATGTGATAGTTGATCGGAGAGCTCATCAAATCGATCGACTCTCTTGTTGATTGAAAAAATTAAGAGTACAAAAGGAAGGAGGCATAGGAGATAAAATGAAAAGATCACTCCCCTCTTTTGGAGCATCTCTTTCAGATCCCATTCAAACTTGAAGGAAGAAGGCAATTTCATATTCATTCCCCTTTCTACTCCATTCAATTTCTGCTTGACGATCGACAAAGCCCTCTCCCTCTACAACTGCATCGTGAAATTCCCGCGCTTTTTTTGCTTCCTCAGAGGCAAAAAGAATCCTAACTTTTGGTGCATAGCCCGTTTGGGGATGTTCAAGTGTGGGATAGGATTTGAGCTCGTAATCGATGCGCAGTAGCTCTACCTCTTTGAGCTTAGGATGGCTCGCGATCGCAGCTAAGAGATCGCTAACGAGTGGAGGGGGAGAGAAATAGCCACCACGATTTTTTGGAAGACGCAGCTCTCGATTGATAAAGCGCACCTTCTCTTCCAACCCCATTCTATACTTCACTCTTGATAGTACGGGCATCTCTTCACTGTACTCTGCTGCTAAACTCTCAAGCTGTTTTGAGAGCTGCTTCTCTTCCCTCTCAAAAAAAAGATGGGAGCAAAATGCTGTCACAGAAAGAAGCATCGCCGCTAAGACTCCTCCTTTCAAGAGAGCTCTTTTAATTCCTCGCATACTGGAGTCTGAGATATACTCCCCCTGGCGGAGCTGAATACTCCTCTGATCGTTTTTTAGAGCCTCTAAAGAGAGGCCAATAGGGATGGCGAAGGCGTTGAGCGTCTCGGCATCAAAGGTTCGGTGGCCTTCAATTTCAACTGGCGAAAATCTAAAGGAGTCGCTCTCCATCAGAGACTCCTCTATCTGCTCTGCCATCGCGCCGCAAAAGAGAAGGTGGCGGATACTCTCCTCCTCTTCTTTCTGGGAGAGAAAGCAGAAGGCGCGATCGACCTCCCTCCTAAAGCGAGCGAGCAGCTTAAAAAGGAAGGGGGCTGACCTCTCACTCACCTTCGTAAGAGACTCTCGCTTATCTCGCTTAAACGCCGCGGTAAAATCTCTCTCTCCGATGTGGAGTGTGAGATGGCTCTCGACCATTCTCTCTTTCACCAGAACCATCTGGGTAGTAGCGTGGCCAATATGGAAGATCACCTTGGTTTCGATTTGGGGAGCTACAAACTCACCGAAACGGAGAAGCGCCATGGGGATAACGGAGACCCATTGAGGATCGACTCCCTCCTCTTGGTAGGAGCTGAGATGTCTATTAAGAGATGTTTTGGAGACGGTGAAATAGGTCGCTTGGGTCTCCCCCCCTTCCTGGATGTAAATGGGCTTTACAACAACTTCATCCAATGAGTATGGAATGAGGGCTTCGAGCTGGAACGGGAGGGTCTTGTATAGGGCACGTCTACTCTTAAGGGGGGAGTGTAGATGGCGGATCAACAGCTCCTGCCCTTCGATCCCGGTGACTGAGAGTCTCTCCCCGCTCAGAGAGGAGATCTCATCCCTTATTTCAAGAGATTCGACCACTACTCTATCTTTCTGCAACCCCGAAGAGGCGACCAGAAATTTCGAACCCTCTTTATGGAGACCAATAACTTGCATGGCATGAGTATAAACAGATAGTGAGAAAAAATAAATGGGTCAAAATTTTTTTAATGGAGCTTTTTGAGTTGATCCAGTAGAATATAGGGTTATGATCTATTTAGTTTACGCCATTCGTCTGGTTTTTACAGTCTATTCGCTGATGATCGTGATCCGAATTTTTGGATCTTGGTTTCCTAAACTTCAGAACTCAAAGTTCATGAATTTTATCGCTCACTACACCGATCCCTACCTCAATATTTTCCGTCGCTTCATCCCCCCTATCGGTGGGGTATTAGATCTAAGCCCTCTGATCGGATTTTTTGTGCTGCAGCTCCTTCAGAAGTTTATATTCATGCTTATTCTCTAATGAAAAAATTTGTCAAGCCTCTTAAGTTAGGAAACTTAACACTCCCATCTAATATCCTCTATTCACCTCTTGCTGGCTGCTCCGACTATCCATTCCGACAGATGGCAGCACGCTACAAGCCGGGAGTGATGTTCTGTGAGATGGTGAAGATGGATGCTCTCATTCGTCATGATCCCAACACCTACCATCTGCTCGATTACGACCCTTCAATGCGCCCCATAGGGGGGCAGATCTGCGGCAGTAAACCCGAGCTCGCTGGCCCCTGTGCCCGTCTCATCGAGGAGCTGGGATTTGATCTGGTCGATCTCAATTGCGGATGCCCCGTTGATAAGGTTACAAAGGATGGCAGCGGCTCAGGGATGCTGAAAAACCCGGAACTCATCGGAGAGATCATCGCCAACATGGTCGCTGCGGTCTCAATTCCTGTCACTCTAAAGATCCGTGCTGGATGGGATGACGCTTGCATAAACGCTCCAGAAATCACTAGAATCGCAGAGCAAGCTGGGGCGAGTGCAATAACCATCCACGGCAGAACGCGCCAGCAAAAATATAGGGGAGAGGCGAATTGGGATCATATTCGAGAGTGCAAGAGAGCTGCGACTACGATCCTTGTCTTTGGAAATGGTGATGTCTTCGATGCAGAGGCGGCGCTGAGCCTCTTTATCCAAACTGGATGTGATGGGGTGCTCGTCTCTAGAGGAACGTTTGGGAGACCTTGGATTGCAGATGATATCATCAGGCTTGACAGCGCTCTTCCGCCCTCGACCCCTAACGTTCGGGACCATCTATTGGAGCATATGGATTATATCTGCTCCTATCGGCCCGAGCGCAGAGCGCTCCTCGACATGCGCCGTATTGGCTGCTGGTATCTGCGTAATGGCAGTGGCACAAAAAGCCTGCGCGCATCGCTCAACCACTCTAAAAATCTGAAAGAGGTCAAATCCCTAATTGTAAATTATGATTGGTCACAAACAGCCTTCAATTGAAATTCATCTGATAGTAAGAGGCGCTGTTCAAGGCGTCTTTTTCCGCGCAGCAACCAAGCGCCATGCAGACTCCCTCGGCATCAAAGGCTATGTGCGGAACATTGAGAGTGACGCAGTAGAAATCTGCATCACTAGCGGAGATGCTGAGCAGCTAATAGCGCTCCTCAAAGACGAGTCGCCTCCAATAAGAATCGATTCAATTGAAAAAACGACTCAGCCGCTATCTAAGCTATTTCCATCATTTGATATCCACCATTGAAATAGGATAACGCTTGCAGAGCATTGTGTTGGATGCCCATAAGCGGATTGAAGAAGGGGAGGAGCTGTTCGATCTTATACTTGTTGATATTCTTCACAAAACGCTCTAAGAGATCCTTCTCTTGCTTAATTCTATTGTCAAAAGGCCGAGAAATATTCTCTTTCGAAAAGTTAAAGTTGATTTCCAACTCTTTGAGGGCCTTCCGATAGTCCGCTTCTACAGAGTTTCTGTAGGCTTGGAGAGAGACGCGTCTAGGCGCGTGTCTAAGCGCATCTAATCGTTGAAGATCTAGTCGCCTCTTGGCCTCTTTAAACGCCTGCTGATCTGGAAGTAGCGCCGCGCTCTTCTCTCTATTGATATCTCTGATGCGCTCTTTAATCTCTCTTGTTAGATCACTCTGTTGTGCGCTCGATGAACCGATAATCCGCTTAATATTTGATACAAGAGAATTAAAGTTTAAGATATCTCCTTTTATCTTGTTGAACTGCCACTCTGATAACTTTGCAACTTTGAGTGCTGAGCGACTTAAAGGTCCTTCTGAGGTGGATCGTTCCATGAGAGCTACTTTATTTTTACTGGTAACAGCTTGCTGTAACTCCCCTACAAACTTGGTGAAGTAGTCGTAGTAGAGCCCTTGGAGCTCCACTTGATTTAAGATAACAGAGTAGGGCTTGGGCTCTCCCTTTGACATGGCAATAAGAAAACCGCGCTCAAAGACCTCTTTTCTCTGGTCTGCGATGGCTTTTGGGAGATCCTTTCTCCAGTTCGTAACCTGAGAGTTAGTAAGAACGACCTTCCATAAGCAATAGGCTGCAAAAACACCCGAAAGAGCGGCTCCAACACCAAGGATAGGGATCGCAATGGCTAGAACCCCTAGAGCAACGGCTCCAAAAGCTCCTATCCCGAGAACAATAGAGGCCTTTAACCTGCGGGATTTCCAAAACTGCACCTTCTCTTGTCGAGACATTTTTGATTGATCGAAAACTTTGACGGCGTTGTCGATGATATAGATGGAACGATTTCCGAAATTCGTCTCAATGATACGATCGTTTAGTGCTCTTGAAACTTGATAACATGAGTCGGGGTAAGTCTGTCCGCTTTCAATAAGGGAGACTTCTGCTGGTTCGATCAGAGAGAAATCCATCTCATCACTTACTTCTGATACACTTTCAACTTCTGACATCTGAACTATCCTCTGTAAAATTATAAATTTGCATCTACTATCCCAAAGTTGGAATTTAGTTTCAACGCAAACGGGAAATTTTTATAAATATAATTTTATGGAGAATGTCAGACCATGCATGGAGAGATCTTCAGAAAAGTTATCATAACGAAGGGCTGTATACTCATAGATTTTGAGCATCTGGTTCTGCCGCCACCAGTACATCCCTTCGTAAGCGACAGCCAAGTCAACATAGTTCTCTTTTACATTAAAATAGCTGCCCCAAGTCAATCCCAACCGCCACTGCACCATGGGGACAAAGCGGTGTTTGTTATCTTCGAGCTTGATGCGATCAAGATGACTCGGTGTCACTCTCTCTCTGTGCTCGATATCAAAGAATCCATAGAGGAGCGCTCCAGAAATGAGTCCATCGATATGCCATCCATCCCCGAGATGCCACCTACTATTGATCCCCCCTTTTGTACCAATCCCTGAGTAGTCGCAATAGTCCTTGATGTTAGCGGTATTCTGGGCGAGGGAGCCTCCAGTGTAGCGAATCACCTGCCTCTGATCGACCCTGGCCCCCTTCACCCCAATAAAGGGACGAAACGAAAGTTTGTCACTGATATAGTAGTGTCGGCCTAACTCGACATCTAAATTATACAAATCCATGGCATAGGTCGATTTCGCATTGGTGACACCTGTCGCTGTAACCACCGCCCCGCGCAGGGGAATGAGTATGCTCGCTTGGCCAGATCTTGCTGTTCCTGATACGTGGCTGCTATAATAGGTAAATGCGCCACTTAAATCCCATCTATCGAACTCTAGATTTTTTCCTCCTCCAACACGGAGTCCCCAGCTCCAACCAAAATCGATATCTTTTGTTCTTCCTTTCAAGGGCAGTGTTGTGGCTAATGTGTTATTGCTATAAGCGAATGCAGTTCCATTTGTACGTTGATACCAATGAAGTGTTTCGAAAAAAATAAACCACTCATCACTCATTATATCGGGATTTGCACTAGCACCTGCTTTTGAAAGCATGAGTTCGTGAAGCTCTTCTCGAAGCGCATCCATCTCTTTTTCTAACTGAACGATACGAGTGGAATTGGTCTCTAAAGCATCTAGGAAGCCGATATGGAATAGAAAAATAACGATAAAAAAAACTTGTTTCAACAGATATGCAGTTGTTAATTAGTTTATTTGCGCCTCTGTTTTCAACATAAACTTCAAAAAGTTTTTTTTAAATAATTATTTTATTTGATTAGGAGAGCAAAAATACTACTGTCATCTCTCATCCGACGTTTCAAGACGTTCAATCCGTTTTTCTAAATCTGAAATACGACGTTCAAGTGTGGGCTTCTCTTCAACATCTGCCGATCTCTCCCCTAATAGAAGCTCTTGCATGGTGATCTCTCCCCTTGTGATCTCTTCTATTTTTTTTGCAGTCTTTAAAGATGGTCTGGAGATTCCTTTACGAATCTTCCACAAGTTGGTAGTGCTAATCTCAACCGACTTCGCAAACGCCTTCTTTTTCAGACCAGATTTCCTGAGATATTCCTCTAACAACATGTGGATATGCTTTGTACGTTGTAAAAAATTGAAAGTATATTCTGTGATTTCATTTACTTTCAATTCTTTTATAAAAAATCTGAAAAATATACGAAATGAGGTATTATAGATAACAAAATTGTTAACTAAAGTTAACCTAACCCACAAAAAAAGACGAGGACCGCAGTCGATCCTCGTCTTTTGTAGGGTTCTTTTGTGCTCGGTTTAGCTTAGAAGTCCCATTTGAAGTCTAAGGTTATACCGTGCATGCTGACATCTTCTGAGTATCTCTCATATTTGAGAACAAAAGAGTCATCAATCTTCAGCATTTGGTTCTGTCTCCACCAGTAGTTGGCTTCAAAACCTAGGCCAATGCCTATATGCTGTTTGTTGTCGCGAATATATCTATCGTAACGAAGTCCGAGTCGCATCTGCACAGTTGGCGAGAATGCGTGTCGGTTAGCATGAAGCTTAATAGTAGCATCTAAATCGTTGCTAAAGTTCTCCTTGTGGTCTACATCGAACAGACCATATAGAAGAGCACCAGCTACATTTCCAAAGATACTAAATCCGTTACCAAGATGCCATTTAGAGTCTACACCCACACGAGGGCCTAATCCCCAAAAGTCACAAGAGTCTTTGACACTGACAGTGTTACCCTCAAGTCCTAAACGATTGTCGAAAGGACTACCACCTGTGTAACGCACAAGCTGCGATTGATCGATCCAAGCACTCTTTAAACCCCAATGAGGGCGGAAAGACAACTTACCACTAATGAAGTAAGCTCTGCCTAGTTCTAGATCAATTGCTTGGTAATCAAAGTCATACTGCGACTTTGCACCTTCACAATACGTAAATTCTGGGTTACCTGAAAGGTTACTAGTAATGCGCGATGAACCACGGAGTGGAACGACCGAGCTATTACTCCCAGGACGAGTTGAATCACTACCATTAGAATCAAAGTATGTATATTGGACATTCATATCCCAACCATCATGGTCGAAGTTATATCCTAAACCAACCCTAAAGCCCCAATCCCAGCCAAAGTCGATATCTTTCGTCCGACCACTGATTGGAAGAGTAGCTACTGGATCCTGATCAGTATATGCATATTCTGTCCCACCAACTTTTGCATGCCAATAGAGCAGATCAGCTTTAAAATACCAGCCTCTTCCGTCTACTTCTGCACGAGCTGAAGCTGTATTTGCACCATAAGTCCCCATAGCGGTCTCGGTACGCACTTGCGTCATTTGATCTTCAAGTTGCGTCACACGAGAATCCATATCCATTGCAGCATAAACCGCTGAAGATGTGATAAGGGAAGCAATGGCTATTGAGAATAAACTCAAATTGCTCACTTTCATCTTCTTACCTCTTAAGATTTATTTAATGTTATTTCAAGTTTGCTTCAATCTTTTCTATACAATATAACGACAAAATAATTGAAGCAATTTTTAACAACCAATTATGAATACTACTAATTGCGCTTCGTTATTATCTATCCTCTCTTGCAGAGAGTCGCAAGTCGCTACTGGAAACCGCCATATGGGCGAGTTCTTCCTACATCCCTATAAGTACTCAATCTTTTATTTAATTGCACAGGTTTTTTAATAATAATTTTTTATTACTTCGTAATCCTGTGAAGATAAACAGACTAGTGCGGTCGATGAGCAAAAAAAAAGACCCTGACTAGCAGGGTCTCTTTAGAAATCATACTAAACAGATTAGAAGTCCAACTTCACATCTGCAGTGATGCCATAGAAGGCAAGATCTTCAGAATATCGATCATATTTCAGATCATGAGAGACGTTGATCTTAAGCATCTGATTCTGTCTCCACCAGTATTGGCCTTCAAACCCAATACCAACTCCTAGGTGCTGTTTGTCATTATTTAGATAGGTATCATGACGCAAGCCCACTTGGAAGCGAACGGTTGGAGAAAATCCATGACGATTAGCATGCAGGTGAATCCGTGAATCCTCTACAAGGCTAAACTTCTCCTTGTGGTCTATATCGTAGTAACCCCAGAGAAGAGCTCCTGAAACATTTCCATAGAAGCTAAATCGATCGCTCAGAAACCATCGAGTATCGACACCTGTCCGAGGGCCAATTCCCCAGAAATCGCAGTGTTCCTTAATATGGACGGAGTTTCCTTGAAGTCCAAGCACTCTTTCGCCTGACTGAAGGAGAAAGTCATCGCCACCTGTATAACGGGTCACCTGCTCGAGATCGATCCAGGCACTCTTTACACCCCAAAAAGGGCGAAAGGAGAGTTTGCCAGAGACGTAGTAGTCACGCCCAAGTTCTAGATCAACGGCATGGTACTCCACGTCAAAGAGAGACTTCGCACTTGTACAGAAGAGAAAGAGCTCATCATTACTAGAACCGCTGGCATTTGTTATGAATGAAGATCCGCGCAGTGGGACAATACCAGATACTTCCCCAGCACGAGTCGTATCACTTCCATTGCCATCCCACCAGGTAAATTCGCCACGAACATCCCAGCCATCATAATCAAAGTTATAACCCAAACCAGCACGAAGGCCCCAGTCCCAGTCAAACTCCATATTTTTTGTTCTTCCCTTTACCTGAAGCCGAGCAACAGGACTTTTATCTGAATAAGCGTACTCAGTTCCCCCGATCTTTGTACGCCAAAACAATAGGTCGAAGGTCATGAACCATCCTCGACCATCAACCTCTGGGCGCGCAGTAGCTGTGTTTGCTCCATACGTTCCCATAGTATTATCTGTTCCCACTTGCTCCATCTGATTTTCAAGTTCCAAGATTCGGACCTCTCTATCAGCTGCAGCATAACCTAGGGAAGAGAAGATAAATAAGGAAACAATGCCAAGCGCAATTCTCCCTAAACGTCTCACTTTCATTTTTTTACCTCTTGAGGGGGTTAAATATAATACGTCTTAGTTCTTTGCTATAAGGCATGGTGGAGAAATAATAAAGATTTTTTTTTCACGAAAGAGAATTCTGCCCGTCTATTTTAGGGGCTATTCAACTTCTATGATATCAAGGAATGCTTGAAGCTGTTTAGAACGTGTGGGATGACGCATCTTTCTGAGAGCCTTTGCCTCAATTTGACGGACGCGTTCACGCGTGACTTTGAAACGCACACCCACTTCCTCAAGAGTCTTAGGCTTCCCATCTTGGAGGCCAAAGCGCTCGATGAGAACAGTGCGCTCGCGATCGGTTAAGGTCGAAAGGACCTCATTCATCTTATCCTTTAATATAGAGTAGCCCGTCGCTTCAGCGGGAGATTCAATGGATGTGTCTTCAAGGAAATCCCCGAATTGACTCTCCCCACTATCTCCTACCTCAGCTTGCAATGAGATCGGATGTTGGGCGATCTTATAGATCTCACGGATGCGCTCCGGAGTGAGGCCTAATTCATTGGCCAGCTCCTCAGGAGTTGGCTCGCGCCCCGTCTCCATCATCAGTTTCTTTGCCCCACGCAAGACCTTATTAATCGTCTCGATCATATGGACAGGAATACGGATCGTGCGCGCTTGATCAGCGATAGCTCGCGTCACCGCCTGACGGATCCACCATGTGGCGTAGGTAGAAAACTTATATCCACGACGGTATTCGAACTTCTCAACCGCCTTCATGAGGCCCATGTTGCCCTCTTGAATTAGATCGAGGAAAGAGAGGCCACGGTTGGTATATTTCTTCGCAATCGAGATCACAAGGCGCAAGTTTGATTCAACCATCTCGCGTTTCGCTTCTTGGCCCTTATCCATCCAGCGCTGAAGCATACGGACATCTTTCTTAAATTTGTCGAGAGTGCGCCCAGCGGCGAGCTCCCTCTTTGCAAGTTTGCGCTCTGCTGACATCAGTTTTGCTTTAGCAAAGCGATTCTTCTCCGCACGAGGCACAAGCTCTTGAATCTCCTTCTCCAACCCCAGAAAGTTGGCGTAAGATGAGAGGATCACTTCCCCAAAGTCGTCAGTCATATTGTTGCGGAAACACATTCTCCTTAAATAGGCCTGCGTCCGCACATTACACTTTTCAATATCTTCCGAAAGCTTGACCTTCTCCACCTTACCTAAAGCTTTTTGCAGAGCTTTGACCAGAAAGCCTTCAAGAACCGCATCTTCTCTGATCAGGAGTTCACGAAGTTTTGGGAGTATCTTGAGAAATTTAGTCTTATCCTCGACCTCTTTCTCAGCTACGATTTTATCAAACCGCTCCTTCTTGGTAATCAGATAGTGGGCGATCGAGATCGTTTCACGCGTTGAATAACGGAAACGCATGATAATCTTCTCTATCTGCAACTGAGCCTTCTCAATCCGCTTAGAGATCTCCACCTCTTCTTCCCTTGAGAGCAGAGGTGCCGACCCCATCTCTTTGAGATACATTCGAACTGGATCGTCGCTGCTCCCCTCCATGCGTTTGGGGAGAGACTCCATCTCCTTCGCCTCTTTCTTCCGCTCTTTTTGGCGTTCCACTTCAGACTGATTGAGAATCTGGATATCCATGCCGCTCAGAAAGATCAACACCTGATCGATCTGCTCCGCAGAATCAAAGCTCATCGGGAGGATCTCATTGATCTCCTCATATGTGATGTACCCTTGCTCCTTCGCAATAGCGACGAGTTCTTCGATTTTTTGTTGATGCTGTGGATCGAAACCCTGACTAAATCCGGATTTGCTCATAGTCTCCTAGGAATAGCAATGAACTTGTTTTAGTATATCAGCTATAAGTAATAAATGCCTATAACTATAATAATATAGAAAAGATGAGGCTCCCCTATGTCAGAAAGCGGTCTGATTTCCAAAAAACGACAGAAAGATTGGACACATCTCACCATCCAAAAATCCATACAATCCCTCCTTCCAAATGCAAAGCTAGAAGAGCGATTTCCTATGATAAAGAGAGTTGCAGATGTCGTCCTATTTTCTGAAAAAATTATTTTTGAAATCCAATGCTCCCTCATCTCACTAGAAGAAGTGCAGAGCAGGAACCGCGATTATGCCTCCCTTGGCTACACCGTCATCTGGATCTTGCACCATCAAAAATTTAATAGAGAGATCGTCTCCCCCGCTGAGCTCTACCTCCGCCGGCGCCTCTCCTACTTCACCTCGATCACACGCTATGGCCCCGGTTATTTCTACGATCAACTTGAATTCTTCAATGGGCTAGAGCGTATCTACAAAGGCCCACCCCTAATTTTAGAGAGCCTGCTCCCTCGCACACTCACGCGCACTCCACGCACCTTTCCAAAGAGCCTCAAAGAAAAATTCAGCCACACCACCCTCTATCTACCTGGCGACCTTACCGATCTCCTTCTAAAACGACCCAACTCCAACTGGGCGCGAGTCGTTGAAAAGAGCTTCACACCCAGCCGAATAAAAAAATTCCTAGACCTCGCCCACGACTTTTTTCTCTACCTACTCTATCTCACAGCTAGTCGAGAGAGTTCATCCGACGCACATAAGCCTGCAGCCAAGAAAAGTAGAGAAATAACCCCAGACAGAGCACAAAATAGATCCCCGATTTTATAGGAAAACTCTTTTGAAGCGATGCGATGTGGGGATCATTCGGATTATACCAAACCTGCCACGACTCCCCCTTCCATTTTTCAATAAGCGCATTACTCAAATATTGATTTTGATAGATCGGCTTTGGAAAGCGGAAGTGCTCATAAAACGTTCTTCCCCCAGCTTGAAATTCAAACGTAGCAACAATGGCAAACTTTCCAGAGTTTATCTCCTCCACTCTCCACTCACTCACAGTCGCAGGCGCCGACTCAGAGAGAAGGAAGTAGTGGTGGATGCTAAATAAAAATTTTCCTCCCATCCAAAACCCAACTGCGATCACTAATACCATCAGAACCGTAAAAAATTTTCTTGCCGACACGATTTAATTTCCTCACTTGCGCTATAATATTGACGAATTATTCTCAGATTGTTATATTTTTTTCCATCATTCATTATAAACGTATTGGAAAGATTTTATGGCCAAAGAAGAAAAAGAGACTCCAGAGAAGAAGAAAATTCCTACTGCTAAGAAACGTATGAAGCAGAATGTAGAGCAAAACCTTCGTAACCGTTCCTTTAAATCAAGAGTTAGAACAGCAGTTCGCGCCTTTGAGACTGCATTTTCTACCAAAGATAAAGAGCAGATGCAATCGGCACTAAGCTCCGTCTATAGCCTGATGGATAGAGGAGTGAAGCACGGCATCTACAAAAAGAACAAAGCTGCTCGAACAAAAGCGCGCATGACTGCAATGCAAAAGAGCGCTTAACTTTTAAGCTTTGCTAAAAGGTCGAGCATCTCTCTAAGCTCATCCCTGATCGGATAACCTACCGCATCTGCAACGGTTAACCACGCAAAAGCGTGTGCATCACTCCTCTCAAGAGAGTAAGGATCGTTCACCTTACCCACAAAATGAAAGTGACGAACTTCACCACTATCGTAGTGGCCCAAATAGGCGACCACCTCCTTCATCTCCATCGCTGTTTTCAGAGTAACCGCCCGTTGCAACGCTTGCTGAATCGTCTCCCCACTCTCCAATAGAGCAGAAGGAAGCCCATAGAACCCTCCCTCTTCGATAAGAAGAATCTCCCCACTCTCCTTTCGAACAAACATCTCCACAACAATCTTCTCAAAGCCCTCTTCCCTCGCCACTTCAACCAAATTTTTACTAACCATCACAACCGCCTCTTCACTTAAACTCACAATATAGTTAAAAGCATGTTATGAGCAACTTGATAAAGTGGGATGACACCCACTACCAGGGTGGAGACGGCATCATCGTAGCAACCGATGAGAACCAAGAGTGGTATCTCAAGTGGTGGTGGCAAAACTACAGCAGCCATAACACCCTTCCCGTCACTTTTTTTGATTTTGGAATGTCCAAAAGCGCCCGCATCTGGTGCGAAAAACATGGAACCGTCATCGACTTCTCCCTCCCCCAAAAATATATCACACCAAGAGAAGAGATCCCCATCGAAATACAGAGAGAGTGGGAAGAGAACTACTTCGGCCCCTTATGGGAGTGCCGAAACCAGTGGTTCAACAAACCCTTTGCCCTACTAAAAAGTCCATACGATCGCACCCTATGGATGGATCTCGACTGCGAAGTACGCCTCCCCCTCGATCAAGCCTTCGACTTTTGCGAAACCGAAGAGGGCTTCTCCACAACCCTCTTCCACCTAGACCATACCACAGTCTGCAACACCGGAGTCATAGTCAATAGACGCTACTCACCCGTCACAGAGAAATGGGCCGAACATGTGATCACCCAAAACAGCAAATATCTCGGAGACGATAGCGCCTTCCTAGGCATGCTTGGAGAGTACAATTATAACATCCACCCCCTTCTCATCACCTATAATTGGCTCAACATCTTCGCCAGTGACTGCCCCATCTACATCTACCACCACATGGGAAGCTTTGGAAAAACACAAATCCTAAAACAGGTCATGGAACTTGCAAAAAGAGAGACTGCTAAATTGGGATGAGTCCCACTTCCAAGGAGGCGATGGCATCGTCATCGCCGCAGACGAGAACCAAGAGTGGTTCCTAAAATGGTGGTGGAACCACTACTCCAAAGAGAACAGCTATCCCGTGACATTTTTTGATATCGGCATGTCCAAAAGCGCCCGCATCTGGTGCGAGAGCAAAGGAGAAGTCCGCACCTTCACCTTCCCCGACGGTTGGATCAAAGATCGAAGCCAGATCGACCCCAAGCAGATCGAAGAGTGGGAAGAGCGCTACCAAGGCAAACTCTGGGAAGGACGCAAACAGTGGTTTTGTAAACCCTACATCCTCCTGCAAAGCCCCTACCAACGCACCATCTGGACCGATCTCGATTGCGAAGTGCGCCGACCACTCCATGAGCTCTTCAACTACTGCAACGAAGCAGACGGCTTCAGCATACTAAAACTACAACTCGAAGACTCCAACCTCTACAGCGCCGGCGTCATCGTCAGCAGACGCTACTCACCAGTCGTAAAAAAGTGGGCAGAAGATATCTATAACGATAACGAAAAACACTTTGGCGATGAGAACATACTCATCGAAACCCTAAACCGAGAAAAGTTCAACATCACACCCTACTCCCTACTCTACAACTGGCCCACAATCATCCCACAAAACGTAGAGACCGTCATCCGTCACCATATCGGCGGCTATGGAAAAACCTGCATCCTAAGGGACCTTGAGTGCTAACTCCCTGCAAATATTATCCACCATCGCCCGAATCTCCACCCCATCCTTCACATAATTATTCACAAAGATCGCAAAGATCAACTCACCCTCACCCTCCGTCATCAGATAACCACATAAATTAGAGACCCCCGTCATCCCCCCCGTCTTTCCCCAAACAAGTAGATCCGCCATCCGCTCCTTAAGCGTTCCATCCACTCCCGCCACAGCAAGCGCATCCCGAAAAACACGATCCCCATGCATCACCCTAAGCACCTCAACCAGCTGATGCGGCGCCATCAGATTATAGCGCGACATCCCACTTCCATCCACGATCCTCAACTCCTTCGAGTCGATCCCCACCCTCTCCTCTAAAAATTCCCCCACCACGCCAGCACTCCTCACCCAGTCACCCCCCAACTGCAGAAAAATGCAATCCGCATACAAATTGTCCGACTCCTTCACAGAAGTCCTCAATAGTTCACCCAAACACTCCGACTCGTGTACCGCAACCAGCTCCGCCCCTTCCGCAGCCCTTCCCAAGCCCACATGCACACTATTTCCCCTTCGTTCAAGCAGCCCCCCAGCAACCCCCCCCGCCACAACATGCGGCTTATCCACCACCATCTCCCCAGCAAAATTGGGCTCCAGATTAAAACCACTTATCGGAACAGACCAAAACGCCGGCTCCTCATCCCACATCCAACCTGGCCCCATCACCGGCCCATCAAAGATATGCCTATCAATCAGCAATTCACTCCCATCAA
>JAAKFF010000028.1 GCA_011065165.1 Chlamydiota bacterium | reverse complement strand
AGAGTTTAATGGATTTTTGGTCCATTTTGCTCTCGTTTTGAGGGCGTTTCGCAGGACATACTTGAAAAGCAAAAGCAAGAAATGGGCTCAAGACGGGGGTAAAATGGTGCGGAAAGCCAAAACGCAACTTTTAGGTACGCTCCCTAATCTACTTCTGTAATAAGAGCTTCTGTTCTCTACCCTGATCGACGCCCGCAACCAGTCCAAAGATGTAGTAGATGATCGGTTGCAATACAGCGCGGGAAGTATCCCAGATAAGCCATAAGCTATAGGAGGTTTCGGTATCGAGGTCCTTAAGTCTTTCTTGTTCAGCACGCAGTTCATCGATCCGATTCTGGAGCTCTTCGATCGTCTCCACATGGACGAAGTAACTTTTGATCGTTAAATACCAGCTACTCGTCTTCTCAAGCACTGCAATTTCGTCGATGTAATGTCTCAATTCATCTTCCGAGAAGTCGTGATAGAATTCAAAGGTGCGGCCATCGATGTTAGAGTTAAAATTACCGAACTTGAAGAATGAGGCAGTGTGGTGTCGCGGCGTAGCAGAAAATCCCGTTTTAGAACTTACCACAAGGTGGTTGTTTGGAATGAAAAAATCTTTAGTTCCAGAAATATTAGCAGCCCCAGTCCATGTGATGACATCTTTTCCGTGACGGGCGTAGTTGAATAGGAAGTCCGGCTGTTTCTCTCGCTCCTTCAGAGCATTGAGATTTTCATTCCACCTATTGATCGTACTTGCGTCTAGTCTCGGAGCACTAAAAGAGAAGAGTTTGATATCATCGAACTTTAGCTCATTTGAAGGATCGATCAAATTGATGATCGCGCGCTGCGCATCAGAGCCCCCCAGAGAGTGACCGATCACCTCAATCCTAGCAGAGTCAACCCTCGAAGCATAACTTGCTATCATATCCTGAATCCGAGAGGCGCATCTATCAAAAACCCTCTTTCCTACACCCGAGGGATCAAAATCTCTGTGGGCGCTGGCGGTGTCATGCGTTCCGCGGAAGATAAGCTTCGCCGGCAGACCTTTTTTAGAATCGAAGGGTGTCAGGAAGTAGGCGTTGAGGCCACTCTCATGCACTTGACCACTCTGCTGATAGTAGTCAACCTGTTCACTCTCCACATTGAAGATAGGAACGATCGCACCATTCGGTGTTGCCTTGGGGTTGGTATAAGCATAGATTTTTGCTAGGGCCTCTCGCGGAGCGAAGAAGAACTCCAGCTTCGTGCGATCTCCCTGTTTGATAAGCTCCTTCGTTGCGTAGTCGTAGTAAGTGAGAGCAAGGACTCTACTCTTTCGCAGTCCTGCATCTAAGATCTCTCTACCTAGAGGAGTCTCATGTTGAGGATCGATCATCTCCATCGGATTTCTGAATAGCTTTAAGAGATGGTCAATCCAAAAAGTGGGAAGCTGCTTTGCTGTCTTCGACCACCACATCCGCAGATAAGGGATCTGAGCATATTTTAAGATCTCTCTAGAGGTGTCACCAGCTTTTAATTCAGCAAAAAACTGCTCCAAGTCATCGACCGTGATTGCCTGACCGATCGCTCCAACCAGGTGAAGAGCGTCCATTTTCTTTAGCTGCTCAGGCAACGTTTCGCCTAGTCCTGACTGAAGAGCTCTTTCAACCAATTTAGCACCGAATAGGGTCCTTAGAATATGGAGTACATTCTGCCTCTTTCCCCCCTCAGATAAAATAATTTTCAACCCTTCTCCGAGGGAGATATGTTTTGAGCGACTCGGAGCACTAGGTTGAGTGTAGATCTCCTCATTGATGCTCTCCTCAGTGGGGAACTCATCAACAGCAATCATCGCATCAACTGTCTCAGATACACCAGATACTTCACTCATTCTCGTCTCCTTTCAACTTTTTGCTATTCAAAGATGAATTTTGAGGACAAGTATAGAGAATAGTTAGATAATTTCCAAGCGAAAGGCCCATTTCTCCTCCCGATAGACACTTTATCTATTTAAAAAAGAGAGACTTACAATCATTAATAGGGGGTAATCGGGAGGTGAAAAAAGTTAACAATTGTTAATGTTAACCGCTCTGTGGTATTATTTTTTTCAAAAAATGGAGATGATATGTCTTTAGTCAATTTTCCCTGTTGTCGACTTGTATATGCGGTTGAAGATCTTCAAAGTTTCTTGCCTGATAGAGAAGGACTTCTTTCGGCTATAGCAAAACTAGAAAAAGTGGTTGACGAACTTTATGACAATGGAACCCCGCTAGAGGCGTTTAAGAGCAAACTAAAAAACTTACCTAAAGATCAGCGCCTGAATCTGATCAACCGCTTCAAATCTAGAAAAATGGATAAGCTCAATCAGATTATCCAAAAAGCCGCTTTCCCTAGTATCTCTTTAATAGGTATGATGTTCACCACTAGACAAACTAGAAGTTTTTGTTTACCAAGAATAACTAAGTATCCCTCTGCAGAGCAACAACAGTAGAGAGACCTGTTCATTCATTCAAGAAGTCACTAAAATCAACGATTTGAGAGAAGACTTCCATCTCCAAAACACGATCTGAAACTTCATTTACATGAATGAGAACAGGCCGACATGAAAAACCTCTTGGACGTTGAAGTAGAGCGATTTTCTTCTCTATTTCGCAGATATAGATCGGTGAACAAAACCCACACCAAATCAACAAAAACTTCTTTTGGTGGGGATTTTTAACCCTCTGAAATCCACACCAAATCAATAAAGACCGGTTTTGGTGTTAAATTAAT
This sequence comes from Chlamydiota bacterium, assembly GCA_011065165.1. Classification (GTDB taxonomy): domain Bacteria; phylum Chlamydiota; class Chlamydiia; order Chlamydiales; family Simkaniaceae; genus JAAKFF01. Next base: position 14,797 of record JAAKFF010000028.1, on the reverse strand, counting down.
AGCTTGTCAGGACTCAGAATTTTTGCAAGTGTCTCTGGAAAAAAATATTTTTATTACCACCACTTTTTAGCCCAATGTGTATCTGTCTTCTCCACCCATTTATTAGAGCGGATCTCTTTCCATACAAATTTTTCAACATCATCTGGATTGTCTATATCAACCCATAAGGCGCAATCCCACTCACCAGATGTACTCCACGCCTCTTTAATCTCACTACAATTTTTCCACTGACTCCATGACTCTTCTGGAGTTCCAGCCTTCCACTTCACACAAATCCATGCGCCCCATTTATTCTCTATATTCTTCTCTGTTGCTGCAGACATCTTCTTCGACTCCTTAAATTAAACTCAAAATTGATGGGTAACAGACTTCATATTTAATTCAAACATTAGGCTCTTGACTAGCAAAACAAACAGAGCATGGTTCAAAACTCATCTTTTTAGATAACAATGTCATATGAACCTTGGGATACTCAGAAAATAACTACCACAGAGACCACAGAGAGGGTGTCGGATACCTTGGGTCTGAGAAATCAAGTCTGTAAGAGCGTTAGTCGCTATTCATGAAGCTAAGCGCCTGATTATTTAACCTCTCTCTGTGATCTCTGTGGTTTTTATTCCCCTATCGGAATATCTCTTATGCTGTAGGGTCACTTAAAAGTGTTACCTCGTTTTGAACCACGCCACAAACAGGAATATGTTGTTTTGCTAGTCAAGAGCCAAACTTTATTGAGAGGAGATCACCTATCTGGGGGGCTTCGATGCAGGGCGTCGTAGATCTCTCTTTTGGGCCGGTTTAATAATCTTGCAGCGATGACCACGGCCTCCTTGGAATCGATACCAAAACTCTCCTGCAAACTCTTCATGAGCGTGCGCGGATTAGTTTCAAATCCAAGCTCGCTCCCTGGTAGAATAAGGACAAATTCCCCTCGAATCTTCTTCTCTTGAAAATGGATAAGTAGCTCACTTGGGCTCCCACTGACCATCTCCTCATGGATCTTCGTCAGTTCACGCGTTAAGAAAACTTCGCATTCAGGCAAGAGGGTGAGCACCCGAATGAGATTGTGCGGGGAGAGATAGGCCACAGAGGTGCCAGAAAAATAGAGCATATCGATTAGCTGCCTCTTAACGGCCCCCTCCTTCTTCTCTAAGAAGCCAATAAATTGGAAAGAGCCTTTGAGTCCATAGAGGCTCAGCGCCGCGATCAGTGCGCACGCTCCGGGAACGACCTGCATAGGGACGCCCTCTCTGCGGCACTTTGCGATGAGATCAGCTCCAGGATCACAGATCCCAGGTGTTCCAGCATCTGAGATCAGAGCGATCTCCTTGCCCGCCTTCAGCTCACTCAAAATCTCATCGCCGCGCGCTCTCTCATTGAAGAGATGGAAGCTCTTCATTGGCGTCTTGATCTCAAAAGCGTTGAATAGGACCTGACTAGTCCGAGTATCTTCCGCTAAGACGAGATCGCAGCTCTTAAGAACTTCAACAGCCCTATAGCTGATATCTTTTAAATTTCCTATTGGAGTGGAGACAATATATAGCATCGCTAGGTGGGGGTAAAACTCAGGTGTAAAGGTGGCACCCAGATTCGAACTGGGGATAGAGGCTTTGCAGGCCACTGCCTTACCACTTGGCTATGCCACCATTTAGTTAGTTACCCATCATCTCAGATGGCGATATGGGGCATAGTATCAAGAAAGAGTGGAATGGGTCAATGGAAAGAGGTTCAAAAGATTTTCGATAGATGGTGTTTGATTCTAATTTTGGGGTGAGATAAGCTGACTTGAGCATGAGAAAAACCTTAAGAGAAATCACCCATTTTTTTGGCCAAGAGTCCGATCGCACCGATCAGATTGTTCATGTGGCATGCGACAGCCGCAAGGTGGAGAGAGGCTCACTCTTCTTTGCTTTGAAGGGAGAGAAGGTTGATGGAGAGAGCTTTTTAGAGGAGAGCGCCAAGAGGGGAGCTGTGGGAGCTGTCGTCTCGAAGGGCTACTCGGGACCCGATTTTGGATGCACGCTCATACGAGTGGATGATGTCACAAGAGCGCTGCAAGAGCTTGCGTGCGAGGTCTACCAAGAGAGCCATCCTTTTGTAGTGGGAGTCACTGGATCTGCCGGGAAGACGACGACTAAAGAGTTCATCGCGACGCTCCTTGCTGAGAAATTCCCTGTTGGAAAAAGCAGCGGAAGCATGAACTCTCAAGTGGGGCTTCCCCTCACTCTTTTAAACTGGAAAGGAGAGGAGAGAGTGATCGTCCTCGAGATGGGAATGAGCCATAAGGGAGAGATAGCTCGCCTCATTGAAATCGCCCCTCCTGATCTAGGCGTTCTCACAAATATCAGTTACCAGCACTCTGCATTCTTCCCCGATTTAGATGCGATTGCTCGCGCCAAATGCGAGATGTTCGCATCGCCCAAAATGAAGATGGGAATTTTCAACCTCGGAGTGGAGCGATTTCAAGCGGTCAAGGAGCTAGAGCTCTCTAAAGAGTGGTTTCATCTGAGCGATCTCCGAGCAGATTACACCCTGAAAAAAGTGGACGTCTCAGCGCCTTTTGAAGAGAGCCACTTTAATGAGAACTTTTTAGCAGCCGTTGCAGTTGCGCGCTCCTTCGATCTCTCTTGGGAGGAGATCGGCCAAGGGGCAAAAAAATTAAAGCCCTATGATCACCGCTTTCAAAAAAAAGAAAAGAGAGGGATCCTCTTCATCGACGACGCCTACAATGCGAGTCCTCTGTCGGTGAAGGCGGCACTTGCCAATCTACCACCAGGGCGAAGACGCATTGGACTCTTGGGGGCGATGGGAGAGCTCGGGGATATGGAGGAGAGATGCCACAGAGAAGTGGGGGAGTGCGCTGTCAAGGTGCTCGACCAGCTGATCTGCATCGGCGCAACCTGCACGCCTATGGTGGAGATCTTTAGGAGAGAAGGAAAAGAGGGCGCGCTCTTTGAGACGAAAGAAGAGGCGACAGAGCATCTAAAATCGGTGATGAGAGAGGGAGATGTCGTGCTGATCAAGGGTTCGAATCTCCAGAAACTATGGACCATTTTGGAGAGAATATAATGCTGCTCCTACTTTTAAAATTTCTCACGACTTACACAGCGATAAAGATCCCCGCTGTCTTCTACTACTCCTCAACGCGCATGATTCTCGCGGCGATTACAACACTGCTCTTCACAATCTTGATGGGTCCCTACTTCATCAACAAACTCTATGCACTCAAAACTGGGCAGTCGATCCGGGTGGAGGACTGTCCGATGCTCGCCGATCTCCATAAAAAAAAGAGAGAGACTCCGATGATGGGGGGGATTCTTATCTTAGTCTCGATGATCATTGCTCTCTTGCTATGGATGGACCTCCATAGCTCATTTACCCTGATCCTCCTTGTTGCGACGCTCTGGCTGGGCACACTTGGAGGGCTGGACGACTACCTTAAGATGAAACATAAAAATTCCAAAGGGCTACGTGTACGGACAAAATTTGGATTTCAGATCCTCTTTGCGGCGCTGCTCGGCCTCTATCTATTTTGGCCAGCGCTCACAGAGTTCATCCATCATGGAGCATTCTTTTCGGCTCCACTCTCCAAATACGGAGATCAGCTCTACTCGACTCAAAGCACCTACGCCCACTACTACTTCCCTTTTATGAAGGGAGCCCTCTTCACATTGACAGGCTGGGGGCTGATCTTAGGCTTCTTCTTCACTCTAGTGGTGGTCACAGGCTCCTCCAATGCTGTCAACTTAACCGATGGATTAGATGGGCTCGCATCGGGCACTGTGCTCCTTGTTGCGCTCGTCTTTGCAACCTTTGCCTTCCTCTCTAACCACATACAAATGGCGCGCTACCTCAACATTCTCTACCTGGAGGGGAGTTCAGAGATCGCCATCTACATGTGCGCTGTTGTCGGCGCATGTCTAGGGTTCTTATGGTATAACGGCTACCCCGCACAGGTCTTCATGGGCGATACAGGTTCCCTTGCATTAGGGGGAGTGCTTGGAACGGCTGCCGTCCTCCTTAGACGGGAATTTTTACTCGCCCTCGTAGGGGGAGTCTTTGTGATCGAAGCGCTCTCCGTCATTCTTCAGGTTCTCAGCTACCGCTATAGAAATAAGAGACGCATCTTTCGGTGTGCACCCCTCCACCACCACTTTGAATTCAAAGGATGGCCCGAGCCAAAAGTGGTCCTCCGCTTCTGGATCATCGGATTCATCCTCGCCCTCTTTGGACTCGTCTCCCTCAGGTTTCAATGAAGACCCTAGTTATCGGCATGGGAAAGAGCGGAAGAGGTGCCGCCCGCTTCCTTCTAAAGCAGGGCCATGAAGTGGTCGCCGTCGACAGCAACCCCTTTAAGATGGAGGGGGTGCGACCCCTCTCGGCAGGTGAGAGATTCGATCTCGTCATCCTCTCTCCAGGAGTTCCCCCCTCCCACATCGAGGCGCAGAGGGAGTGCGAAGTCATCGGTGAAGCGGAGCTAGCTTTTAGAAACATGAAAAACCGCTGCATTGGAATCACCGGAACCAATGGAAAGAGCACACTCACCCTCTTGATCACCCATATTCTAAATCATGCGGGCGTGAAGGCGCGAGCCCTCGGTAATGTGGGGGAGAGCCTATCAGACTACCTACTCGATCCCGACCCCGAAGAGGTGGTGGTCGCTGAGCTCAGCTCCTTTCAGCTTGAGACGATGAGAACAAGAGCTATCGACCACGGTGTAATTTTGAACATTACGCCCGACCATTTAGATCGCTACCCCTCTTTCGAGGCCTACGCCAGAACAAAGTGCCGACTAGGGGAGCTCATTAAGGGGGAGTTAGTCATAACTGAAGAGGTTGAAAAGGAGTTTGGCAGCTTTTTGCCCCGTGGAAAGGTGGAAGTTGTAAATTCCGATTCTTATTTACAACTAACGAACGAGGAGAGATACTGGCGAATAATTGGATATGATAAAGTGCTCTCAGCTTTTGCCATCTGCAAAAAGTTTGGACTCTCCTGGGAGATCTTTAAGAGAGGTTGTGAAACATTTCACAAACCGCGCCATCGGCTAGAGTTCATTGGAGAGGTCGCCGGAGTGCGCTATTACGACGATAGCAAAGGAACCAACATCGAAGCGGTTCTCTACGCTGTTAGAGAGGTTGAAGGCCCCATCTGCCTTATTGCAGGAGGGAAGAGCAAAGGAGACTCTTTTGAGAAGTGGAAAGAAGCTTTTCAAGGCAAGGTAAGAGCGATCTTTGCCATTGGAGAGACAGCGGCTCAGATCGAAGAAGAGTTGAAGAGCGTCCTCCCTGTTAGGAGGCTTCAAAACTTGCAAGAAGCTGTCCAGTGCGCCTATAAAGAGGCGAAGAGAGGAGAGGCGATTTTACTCTCTCCGGGATGTGCAAGCTTCGACCAGTTTTCTAGCTTCGAAGAGAGGGGAGAGAAGTTTAAAGAATGCGTATTTGAAATAACCGGATAGGCTCATGAATAGAAAAGATATTATCATTGTTGCTGTGTTACTGAATGCAGGACTTTTAGTGACTCTTTTTGTTAGTAGCGTCAAGAGAGAGAGCAGCGTAAAAGTTGCTAGGATAGAGACGATCAATAAGGAGAGCATTGCGGCGCGGCCTCTCTCCCCACTCCCGAGGAAGCGAAAAAATCAGATCGATAAGGTCTTAAGTCAATACTCAGCAAAAACTCTCCTGAAAGAGAAGAAGAATGCGGCTCTCCCCACTCCTGTGCTAACGCCTGCAGGAAAAAAAGAGGGCAAAACCCCCTTTAAAGCTCCTCTTGAAAATCAGGTGCGTACCGTAACTGTTGAGAAGGGAGATGTTCTTGAGAAGATCGCCCGTTCTCATGGAGTGAGCGTTGAAGAGATCATGAAAATCAATCGACTCTCAAACACACGCCTGCAGATTGGCCAGGAGCTAAAGCTTCCAAAGAGAAGAGTTGCGGCTAAAAAGAAGAAAGCAGGGCAGAGTGATGGAAAATATTATGTCGTCAAAGGTGGCGATAACCCCTGGACTATTGCCCAAAAGAACAATATCCAGGTGGAAGAGCTCTTGCGCTTGAATAATATGGATGAAGCTAAAGCGAAACGACTGCGCCCAGGAGATCGCCTAAGAATCAAGTGAACACAGGAAAAAAAAGTCGATTTTTTCTACTCACTTTCGTAACGGCTCTCTTCGCCGTCGGGATTCTTATGGTCTTCAATACCACTTCTGCTGAGGTGATCGATCGAAGCCTCAATATCAGCACCCATCACGCTCTCTATCGGCAGCTTATCTTTGGGTTAATTAGCATCTTTTGTGGGCTTCTCGTCTATTACATCGGCTTTCAAAAGTTACTCGATCTCTCTCCCTATCTCTTCTACGTCCTCATCGGCTGCCTTATTCTCGTCTTTGTTCCCGGCGTGGGACAGCAGATCAATGGCGGCAACCGTTGGATCTCACTCGGCCCCTTCTCCTTTCAGCCCTCAGAGTTTATGAAAGTGGTGATGCCGCTCTATTTTATCCATCTCTTCCTAAAAGAGGAGAAGATGACCTGGAAGCGCTTCTATCTCATCATCCTGAGACTCTCCGTGCCGCTAGCTCTTATCCTAGTTGAACCTGACAATGGTGCTGTAGTTATCATAATGGTGACGATGATGGCTCTATTTTTTATCTGTCGCATTAAGTGGATCTATTGGCTACTTCCCTTCCTCTTTCTAGGCGGGATTGGAGTGGCTGTTGCGATGCAGATGCCCCATGTGAAAGCGCGCATTCGCGTCTACATGAATCCTGAAGCAGATCTGCTTGGGAAAGGACACCAGCCCTACCAAGCAAAGATCGCTGCCGGTTCAGGTGGGCTCTATGGTCGAGGCGTTGGGGCAAGCCTGCAGAAGCTCAACTACCTTCCGGAAGCGCGCAGTGACTACATCGCTGCTATCTACGCCGAAGAGCTGGGTTTCATTGGAATTGTGTTTTTGGTACTGCTTTATCTTTCGATAACGTATAGTGGTTTTCATATTGCATTTACTACAACGCAGAAAGCTGGTTTTTATATAGCTGCAACGCTGACTTTTTTAGTCTCGTTACAAGCCTTTTTAAACTTAGGAGTCGTCTCCGGACTACTTCCCAGTAAAGGGACCAACCTCCCTTTTTTCAGCCAAGGTGGATCCTCGCTTTTAGCAAATGCTATTGCAGTCACACTCATCATGAGTGCGCACCGGATTAAGGAGCATCCGTCATGGCAAGCCATGAAAAAAAATTAGTCACTAGAGCTGCTTGCAGAACTCCCGATCAGTTGATTTCTGAGGAGGTTTTGACAATTTGGCCATTTGATACAAATTCACATACCCCTCAGGGTAGGGTGTTTGTGTCAAATGGCCAAATTGGTGAAAGATACCAAAAAGCAATCATCGGGAGTTTTGCAAGTGGCTCGATATTGAGAAGAGAGTTGCTTAGATGACTCGAAAAGAGAAATCCAGGCTAGAAGTTGTCATTGCTGCTGGCGGAACCGGCGGACACCTCTTTCCTGCCCAGGCTCTTGCTCAAGAGATACTTCAAACCCATCCAAATGCTCGCATCACCTTTCTCGGTGCTGGTCTTAAAACCAACGCCTACTTCAAGCAAGAACTCTACTCTTATGTCGATATCAAAAGTGCAACTCCCATGAAGAAAAACCCTGTAAAGGTCATCAAAGCACTCCTCTCAATTACGAAGGGTCTCTTCCGCTGCATGCGCTACTTCAAAAAAAGTCAACCCGATCTCATTGTCGGCTTCGGTAGCTACCACACCTTTCCCGTACTACTCGCCGGCAAGCTCAGCAAAGTTCCCATTATGATCTTTGAATCCAATGCCCTTCCTGGAAGGGTCAATCGCTTCTGCTCTAAATGGGCTAAACTCTCCGCTATCCAGTTCTCTCACGCCTCAGAGTACCTTGCAGGAAAGAGCATCTGCGTAAAGATGCCCCATGTGAAACGGAATGGACAGATTAGCAAAGAAGAGGCGCGCGACTACTTTCAACTCAGCAGAGAGAAGTTCACCTTTCTCATCTTTGGTGGCTCACAAGGAGCCCAAGCGATCAACCGCTTCTTTTGCGGCGCACTCGAGCCTCTTCTAGCCCATGGAATAGAGTTCCAAGTGATCCACTTTGTGGGGAGCGAGCAGCGCGTTGAAAAACTTCGCTCTGTCTATAGCACATACCAGATCCCATGCTGCGTTAAAGCGTTTGAAGAGAAGATGGATTTTGCCTATTCAGCAGCCGATTTAACCATCTCAAGAGCTGGCGCAGCAACACTTGCAGAACTCATTGAATTTACCGTGCCCAGTATCCTCATTCCCTATCCCTTTGGCAGCGAAAACCATCAGACAAAGAATGCCGCCTATCTCGCCGATGAAATTCAAGGAGGGCTCGCATTTGAAGAGAGAGAGCTCGATGCCCGCATTCTCGCTCAGGCAATTATCGACATCATCTCTACAGAAAAACTCACTTCGATGAAGAGAGCCCTTCAAAAGTTTAAAGAAGAAGGGAACAAACAAGATCTCTGCTCCCTCATTTTGGAAAATATATGAGAGAGAGCTACCATCTCTTAGGAATTGGTGGCATTGGAATGAGCGCATTGGCCCATATTCTCATTGAAAAAGGGGAGAGTGTCACAGGCTCAGATCAGAGGAGCGCCGAGAGTCAAGAGCTGCCGAGTCAGGCAACCGTAGTCTATAGCAGCGCCATTCGCGACGACCATCCAGAGATCCTCTCTGCCAAAGAGCAGAAGCTTCCTCTACTACACAGGAGCGAGATGCTAAAAATCCTCTTGGAAGGAAAGTGCGCATTGCTAGTGGCTGGAACCCATGGGAAGACTTCTACCTCCGCCCTCCTCTCTTGGGTTCTCCAATCGGCAGGTCTAGAGCCCACCTATGCCGTTGGAGGGATTGTGCGGAATTTCAAGAAAAATGGGGGGTTTGGGCTGGGTCCCCACTTTGTAGCTGAAGCAGATGAGAGCGACGGCTCCTTCCTCAACTATACAGGGGAGGGTGCGATCATCACCAATGTGGAAAAAGAGCATCTCAACTATTGGAAGAGCAAAGAGAAGATAGTTCTTGGATTCCAAAAATTTATCAGGGGGATTAAAGATCCAAACCTCCTCTTCTGGTGCAGTGATGACCCCGTTTTAAGAGAGTTAGCGCCCCCCGGCATCCCATATGGGAAGAGTGGGGAACTCTGCATGAAAAACTACAGACAAGAGGGAATAAATGGGATCTTCACCGCCTCCTTCAAAGGTAAACTCTATGAAGAGATAGAGCTACCTCTCATGGGAGAGATCAATGCACTGAACGCCCTAGCCGTCTTTGGTATGGCGCTGCAGCTTGGACTCAGCGAGAGAGAGATCCGTACAGCCTTCCGCTCCTATCAAGGAGTGAAGCGTCGCCTAGAACGAGTGGGCGAAGTGAATCGCATCACCCTCTATGACGACTACGCCCACCACCCCACTGAAATTCAAGTCACACTTTCAGCACTCAGAGAAGCGTTCAAGAAGAGGCGCCTCATCATCCTCTTTCAGCCCCACCGTTACACCCGCACAAGAGAGCTTGATTTCCGCCGAGCCTTCGATCTAGCCGACCTAGCCATCATCACCGATATTTATAGCGCAGGAGAAGAGCCGATAAAGGGCTTAAGCGGATCGACCTTTTATAAACAGTTACAAGCCGATAATGCCATCTATCTAGCGAAAGAGAAATTGCTTCCACTGCTCCCAAAAATCCTCGTTCCCGGCGATCTACTTGTAACCGTTGGCGCAGGAGATATCACCGAACTCCCACCGAAACTCCTAAGGAGACTATGAGCACTCCCAGAACTCTAGCCCTTGTACTACTCGGCCTGATTTTTACGACCCTCTTCTATGGGATCCTCTCCCACATTGAACAGCGGAAACCTTCCCCCTCATCAATACGATGGATTGCTCAGACCGGTCCCATAAGAGAGGGGCTAAAAACCGACTACCTAGCCGAGCTCTTGCACCTCTCCATCGACCATCCCACCTCTCTCGATCCAGAAGAGGCAGAAAAAATTCTGATTCAGAGTCCCTTAATTAAAGAGGTAGCAGTGACCCTTCTCGCTCCAGAGACCCTACTTATAGACTACACCCTGCGTCGTCCCTCATTTTTTCTCTCCGACTTCTCAAATGTAGCCATCGATGAGAGAGGGAAGATCTTCCCCATCGCTCCCTTCTCCACCCCTAAGAGGCTCCCAGAGCTCTTTTTGGGGCTCAAAAAGATACCCGACTGGTCCGACCCCATACCAGAGCAAAAATTGCGTCTGGCATTCCATCTGACAGAGCAATTCAGAGGCTCCATCCGGATCGCATCGATCGATCTCTCACAGAGTGATAGAGAGACCCTTGGGAGACGAGAGATCGTCCTCATCCTAGATAATGAAAATGGAAATGAACACTATTTACGTTTAACTCCAAAGAGTTATGTAGAGGAGCTCTCCCACTATTTCGCGATTAGGGAGCAGCTTCTAACCAAAAGTCTTGTGATAGACCTACGTGTTCCAGCTCTAGCATTCCTCAACCAATTCGAAAAGACAGAGTAGTGCAATACGAGATTGCTTCGAATAAGGTTGGGGTGATACTATACCGTAGATCATACAAATTCATTAATTTTAAAAAGGGTTGTTATGGAAGAGTTCATTGCCTACGTCATTCGAAATTTAGTCGATTCACCAGATGATGTTAAGATCAATATCTATGATGGAGAGAGAAGTTCTGTTGTTGAAATTCAAGTGGCCGATGGGGATGTAGCTAAGCTTGTAGGAAGGCAAGGAAGAACGATCAAAGCGCTCCGCACGATTGCCATGACAGTAGCAGCTCGCCTAGGGCGCAAAGTACGCCTCGAAATTATCCAATAGAGATCTAATGGACGAAAACTCCATTAAACTCTTTTGTCACTACACACCCTAGTCTCTAGTCGCGCGATCTAGATCTAAATAAAGAATAGTTTTGTAAGAACTTCGATTTTCTCATCTTGAAGCTCCCTGTCCTCAAGATGATACCCCCTTGGGTAAAAGAAATCACGTATACCAACAGGTAGCATGTTGTGGTTTTTTCTATCAAGGAATGCTACTGCCTTAGCTTTATCGCGAGGAGTTACCTTTTCTATCTTCATAGTAAATCTTGGAGCCTTATCTGTTCTCTTGCACGACTCAAAAAAAAGACTGAAAGAATCACTGAACATGCCATCATCTTCGACATTATATATAGTACCTAAATCATTGAGTATCAATAGATTGTATTTTCCTGTCCGGGAGCCCTCTAAGTTTATCCATATCATTACACAATCCTGCTTCTCAAGTCGGACATAGTTCCCATTGCCTCTTTCATTATTTTGTATAAAACAGTTGGAAATGTTGCCCTCATAATCTATCCGTGAAAGTCCCTCATGTTTGAAAAGTTGAAGGTGATCTTCTGGGAAAAGATACGAATCTGACAAAATAGTTTCATTCATTTCATCAGTGAGAAAGTCAATGGATCTAAATGGTGTCAATGGTTCATCAGTTAAAAGGTTAAAGAGGCTAGATGTTGTCGGTGGTATGGTCATGGTTGCTTCCTTCTTAATAAGTTATGTTTATTGGAGTCTTTTTCGCGCACTATTCTACCACTCTTGCTCATTTTTTCGCTACTATTTCGACTCTTCCTGGAAAAAGCATTAGAATTCCGGTCTAAGGAAAATTTAAAAAAGTCGAGCTGTTTACAAAATAATATTATATAGGTATCATGAGGGATAATAACTTAAGTTGTGTTTTATGAGTGTTGGGTTAAATATAACTACTGAAAGCGGGCCAACTGCCACAATCGTTCGTATTGAAGGACGACTTGATGCTGCCTCTGCTCCGCTCCTCGAACGGAAACTTCTAAAGCTGAGCGAGGAAGGGTCTAAGAATATTCTTTTAGACTTCTCCCAAGTAAATTATTTAAGCAGCGCCGGAATGCGGCTTCTTCTTTCGACAACGAAAAAACTCAAGGCTATGAGTGGAGCGCTCCACTGCTGCTCAGTCGGTGAAGAGGTGATGGAGATCATCAAGATGGCAGGATTTGAACGCATCCTCCATATCTTTCCAACCGAGCGCGAGGCACTCCAAGGTTTCAAATAACCACGGGCTAATGCTGTGAGAAGCGACCTCATTGATGAACAAACTCATCAACCCTATCCCTTCCGGAAAAAACTTGACACCTCTCGTTTTGGAAAGCGAGTCCTTGTCATTGCGGGACCAACGGCCACCGGAAAGACCCATCTTTCACTCGAACTTGCGCGCCTTCTCGACGGAGAAATTATCTCTGCCGACTCCGTACAAGTCTACCGTGGAATGGATATAGGAACGGCTAAAGCCTCAATGGAAGATAGGCTAAGTGTTCCCCACCATCTGATCGACATCTGCGATCTTGCCGACTCCTTCAACGTAGTGCAGTTTTATGAAGCAGCCACAGAGATATGCCGCGAGATTCTCTCAAGAGGACGTACACCGATCATCGTTGGCGGCACGGGCTTCTATCTGCGTGCGCTGCTCTATGGCCCCCCCGAGGGCCCTCCCGCCTCACCAGAAGTCCGTAAAAAGCTTGAGCAGGATATAGAGAAGTTTGGAACCGAAGCCCTCTATGAACGGCTCAGCTCCTACGATCCCGACTATAGTCAGACGATCAACCACCGCGATCGCCATAAAATCATCCGTGGCTTAGAAATTATCTCTCTCACAGGGAAGAGAGTGAGCGACTTCCCAAAAGGGCACTCCAAATTGCCCCTCACCGACTTTGATTTTCACTGCTGGTTCGTCTACTTCCCCAAAGAGATTCTCTTCTCTCGCATTGAGATGCGCTGCGATGAGATGATCAGCCGCGGGTTTATCACCGAGGTGGAAGAGCTCGCCCAAAAAGGACTACGCGGAAATCTCTCAGCCTCACAAGCGATAGGCTACCGGCAGTGTTTAGAGTTTCTCGACTCTCCAAGAAGCAATGACGATTGGGAGCACTTCGTCTGGGAGTTTAAAAAAGCTTCACGGCGCTATGCCAAGCGTCAGTTCACCTGGTTTCGTCGTGAGCAGCTCTTCCGCTGGGTCGATCTAGATATCCACGGCTATCAAAAAACCCTTGAGATGATCCTCCAAGAGTTCGAAAGCAGATGATATTAGACAGATTAGCTCTTATTGCAACTGCTCAAAAAAAAACCGGCTAATTTGAAGTTCAACTTCAGATTAACCTAAATTTTTTTTCTACCGCCAGAGGCATAAGAGTAAAGGTCACAAATGAAAAATGATAGCCTATCATCGAATAGCAGTAGGTCTATCATATGCGTCATAGAAGATTTCCCTTATTGAGCCGTTTGGAAGGTTCATTTTACAGAGTCCTGATGGGCCATATTCATAGGTGGTCATCCCCTGATTAGAGTCCACTGTTTTAGTGAGTTTCTCAAAAGAGTCGTAGTCATGGCGTGTTTCTCGAGCTAACGGATCTGCATAAGTGGTGAGATTTCCGCAGGCATCATAAGAAAAACGAGTCGTTTTGTCTTGAGAAGCGATCTTTATGATGTGATCCCGATGATCATAATCATAATCAATTACTTTTCCCTTTGTTGTAACTCTTTTAAGGCGACACCTATGATCATATTCTTTTAATATCATTGTTCCATCTATTAATCCTATCTCGATAGGAAGACCTTCGGCGTTATATCGATAGGTTTGCTTTTGGCCTCCTGGGAAGGTGATGAAACAAAGAGATCCAGATTCACTATCATAATCAAAAGAGGTCAAGTAGTTTGGATTCCCTTTCACAAAAGATTGTCCATCAGCAACTCTTATAGATGAAAGGAGAAAGGGGTGATACTTCTCAACCAGATGTCCCAAAGGATCATATTGATAGACCGTCTCTACGCCTTCTCCATCGATTTTATGAGTAATTTGGCCTTGGTAATTGTAAGTAAAGTGTCTCTCTCCCAGGAAGTTGTCATAGACTCTAGAGAGCTTCCCCTGTGCATTGTATTCATACTCCACTTCAAGCCCACTACTTGTGACCATTTTTTGAGGCCCGTCATCTTGACCATAGGTCAGCTCTATCTCTCTACCCAGAGCATCTTTAATGAGCTCTGGTCTATACTTAGGATCAAAATGCTCTTCATAATAGTATGCATTGGAACCTTCAAAGATTGCAGTACGATCACGTAAATTGAAAGTGTGGGAGACAAAGCTTTCTCCAACCATCTGTTCTACAGCGCGATGGTGCGCATCATATTTAGCTTCAAAGATCTTATTCCCCCGGCCATTATAGATTGCAGATAATCTCCCATCTTCGTCGTAGTCATAACGAGTCAACACTCCTACATTGTCTCGAACAACTTGAAGCGCGCCGCTTGGATTATACTCGTAATAGACAACTTTTCCACCAGGTCCATGAGCAGAATAAATCTGCTCCCCTTCATATTCGAAGGAGATCGCTTTTCCTGAAGAATCAGAAATTTTAACCAAATACTCTTCTTCATAAGAGTATACTATTCCTTTTCTATTGGAGTCTTCAATGCGTATGAGGCGCCCTCGGGGATCAAAAGTTATGCGTCCATTCTGACTTATCAAGAAAAAATTCCCCTGAAGGTCTTGAGTAAGATAGGAAGTGTCTCCTTTTTTTGTATAAAGAGGCAACTTTTCGTTATTTAATCCACTCAGAGCAAAAATCGACTCAACCCCCTCCAAACGGAGAATCAACTCTGAGTAGAGCAAGAGCTGTGTGCCATCACTAAAGCTGAAAGGAGCGGGAGCACGATTGAAACGAATCTTTGCTAAGGTGATATCCCATCCCCTT
>JAAKFF010000027.1 GCA_011065165.1 Chlamydiota bacterium | reverse complement strand
CCATGGGGAGCGGTGACGAAGGCTCTGAGTTCTGCATCTGAAAGTGTCTCGATCGTCGCGCCTGCTTTAAAGAAATTGAGCTGCCGCACGATCACAGCCGTCGCCTCTCTTGCGAGCGCTTGCACGTGAACGCGCTTGATATCTGAGCTGATGTTAAAGAGGTTGAGTGGTGACGCTTGGGAGATGCCATCAGCTCCACTCTTACTCATCGAAGTGATGCTCTTCTGGATGGTGGTGGGGTTGGTTCCAACCCAGACCGGTCCTGTCATCTTTGTGGGAAAGGCGAAGAAGAGGAAGGCGCGGCATACGAGGGCGGGGTTGAGAATATTCATCCCTGTTCCTCCAAAAATCTCCTTGCCGATCACGACACCGGCTGAGACTCCAACGACAACCATCCAATAGGGAATTGTCGAGGGTAAAATCAGTGCAAAGAGCATACCTGTCACCAGAAATCCCTCTGAGATCTCATGCCTTCGTATGATCGCAAAGAGCCCTTCCCAGAGGCCTCCCACGACATATGAGATGATCATCACAGGCAGAAAGGCGGCCGCTCCTTTGACCACTATGGGCCAAAAATGTTCCCCTGCAAAGGCAAAGTAGCCAGAGAAGGAGCGCGAAGCTATGATGTAGCTATCCATAATCTCAATGGAGCCGCTTCCATAGATAAAGCTCTGCACGCCACTGTTCCAAATTGCCATCAATATGCAGGGAATGAGAGCGTAGACGACCATCATCATCCACCGCTTTAGATCGATGAGATCTCTAATATGGGGGCCGCGGCTCGTTCGGGTCGGCACCTCATAGAAGAAGGTGTCTAACGCTTCCACAAGGGGGCGCAGACGTCCAAGGGGTCTGCCCTCATCAGTGAGATGGAGATGAAAGTCTAAAAGTTTTCGCAACATAGTAGTACTACTTTGGCGGAAAGAGATTTCTCTTTCAACTACGTTTCAGAATTTTTTTCTCTGCATTTTGGTCTCTTTTAGTTATGATGGAAAGAAACAATTACTTAAATGATATGGTACGTAGAAAAAAGTTTGTTCTACTCGGGATTTTCCTGTCGTTACTATTGGCGTTTGTGCTTTTTCACCACTCGCTTATCTGCTTTGGTGCGCGCTCCTATTTAAGTGGTAGACTGCCGAAGGGAGGGATGCTCACCTTTGAATATGCATCGCTTCGCTACTCTGCTGGCCAGTTTATCTTGCATGACGTCTCTATCAACCGCGCGGATAGAGTGGGGAGTCTCACTTTTCATATTAAAGTGGAAGATCTCAAGGTAGACTTCGATATCGGCCTAACTCCTCTTCGGTTTAAACCCAATGTGGTCTTTGACCATCCTCAGGTGGCGCTTCATTCGGGAGAGCTAAGGGCTGTCAAGCGGAAGAAGACGCTCTACCAACTCCTGAATAAGCATCTCTTTAAGAGCCCGATTACAATCCATCAGGGGGAGCTCCATTTCGAAGATCAACTCATCTTCTTGAGCTTTGAAAATCCTGAAGCGGAGAGAGCGGGAAGAATAGAATTGAGTAAAGGCGCAGATGAGGAGCCGGTTTTTTCTGCAACGTTTTCGAAGGAGGAGAGAGATCTTCACTTTGAGATGACATTTGACAGCTTCGACGTGGCATGGGCGTTTAAGATGGGGCGCACCTTCTTTCCGGCGCTGAGTAGTGAGTTAAATGTTCACGATGGAAGTGTAAGTGGAGAGCTCTCATTTGTCCTCTCGGAGCCCTATCGCATCAACGATTTAAAGAGCTCTCTCGATCTCTCTGACTTCTCTCTCTCTCACGAAAAGTATGGCTTGAAGTTTGGAGTGCAGAAATTTAGGTGGAGAGAAGAGGCCCCGAGTAGCGGCGCGTTAGTTGAGAGGGTGTGGCCCTATCTTGTGGGGAGTGGAGAGCTTGAGGGAGTGGAGGTGACGGTTGAAGATTCCATTGCGGAGACTCTCTGGACTGTTTCAGATGCACGAGGCGCTCTCTGCTTTAGCAAGGAGAGCGAACCTCTGATACAATTGGAGGGAACGTTCACTCGGGATGGGAAGGAGTTCCCTCTTGAGATCACGGGCGAAGCGTTTATCGAAGAGGAGACTCTCTGGAAGGCGGCAGTCGACCTGAAGGTCTTAGCAAGCGAGGAGCCCTCTACGCAAGCTTACATTGCTCTGACATCGAAAGGGGATCAAAAGTATCTCGTTCAGACAGAGTTTTCGCATGTGAATAGAGAGCTCTTAGGGCTGCTCCAACATCTGAGCGCGGTTCAATTTCCCATGGTGCGAGAGGTGGTGATCGATGGAGGAGTATTTGGTGGAAAGATGCAGGGATGGGTGGAAGGGAGAGAGATTAAACGGTGTGAAGTGGTCCACTTTCACTCTGAGGATCTCAACATCGCACTTCCCGCGAAGAGAGTTAGATGGAGTGCACAGCGGGTGGAAGGAAAAGGGGAGTTTGACTTCTCTTCGCCCGACTTTTTCGATGGGTCATGTTGGGAGCTGAATGTGGCGAAAGGGTGCATCGGCGCTGAAGAGGGATTGCAGGTCGACCATCTCGATCTTCATCTCGCCATGCACGACCAGTATATCAAACCTTCTAAGCTTGAGTGTCGCCTTGGTAGAATCAGAGGGAGGGCTCTCTTTGAGGGTCTCTACACCCATCTAAATTTAAACGTCGATCTTGACCTATCACCAGAAGAGCTCTCTCGTCTTTTGGGACATGAGTTCAAGGAGAAGATAGCGCTCGATTTAGATCTTCACTTAAAGACTCTGCAGGAACAGATAAGTGTAGAGGGAGTGGTTGGATTCCTCCATGGGGAGGAGGAGAGAGATACGATTCAATTTGGGTGGAACTGGAATCTTCTCGAGCTGTGGAAGGGAAATTTCCAAGCAGCCCTCGATCTCGGCTGGTTTAACGCTACCGATCTCTCAGACCGCACAATGAACCTGCCGCTAATCTTCTGGAAACAGAGTTGGCGAGGGGAGGGAAGAGCGCATGTCGAAGGGACTTTTAATTCTAAAGCAGTAGAGTTCACTTTAGATCCTACGGAGCTCTCTTTTATCTCGCCATCACTCGATATAGCCCCCAATCTTCGAGGGACGGAAAAGGCGCCTAACTGCATTTTTAACTTCGATTTTCATGAGAGAATCTGGCATGGAAAAATTCCCCTTAAAGATGCGCGTGTGAAAGAGCACTCCTTTGGAATTGAATTTGACACCTTCACCTCTGAAGTGGATTTAGTGCACTCTAAGCTACTCTTTCATAATGTAGAGGCGAGTGCTGATGGCCTTAATTTCCAAGCAGAGGTAGCTTTAGATTTTCACATGCAAGATCGAAATGAACTCACGATTGAAACGCAACAGATCGATGGAAAGGCAGAAGATGTTCTCGCTTTCTTGCGCCACTTTGGCCCTTTTAAAAACTTTAACTTTCCTCTCTTAGAGGGGTCGATCGAGAGCGGCCCTGGAGAGATGCGCCTCTCTGCCTATGTTGGAGGTGTCGAAGAGCTTTTAGAGTGGAGAATCGCCCTCCACTTTCAAGAGGGGCAGATCCCCTTTTCGGAGGCGCTTGTTTTTGAAAATTTAGCTGGCGACCTATTCTATTCTGCAAAGGATGAGTTCTTCAAAATTCAGAAGACAGAGGGACAGCTCCTTCTCAGTGCGGGCAACGATCTAAAGTCATATGAGTTGAATATCCCACTCTTGGAGCTTGATGCAGCACGCTGCAGCTGGAACTTTGATGCACGGTTGGAAGCTCCGACTCATGACATCTGTAGAATTGCCGGAACCGCTTTGAATAGAGAGGGTGAACTCAATATCACGCTCGACCACGATCTAACCCGCCTCTTTGGTGCGAAGATCGATCTCTCAAAACTCTCCTTCACTGATGAGAGTCTCTTAAGCAGAGTGAATGCAAAAATCAACCTCTCTTCTCTCGATCTTTTTCAAACTCTGGACTTCCTAAGCTCAGCAGGTTTAATTCCTATTAAGCCTGTCTATATTAATGAGCTGAGGACAACGAAGTTTGAGGGGGAGACAGCGATCTCCTTCCTCTTCGATCGTGGAGAGGAGCTACTCGTCTTCGATGCTAAGAGTGACCATCTACTCTGCGGCCCCCTCGATCTCGACCATCTCGCCATCCATGCAGAGCGACGGGGTGACCATATCACTCTCGATCACTTTGAAGCGGACTCATTTTCGATGAGAGCGACGATGGAGAGGTCCTATGATGAGTGGTCGATTCCCCAATTTGAGATCGCATGGAGAGCGTGCCATTTAAAAGGGGGCGAAGGGCTATTTGATGAAGAGAGCAAGAGGCTTAGCCTTCCGCTCGACAGTCTGAGCGTCAATTTAGAAGAGCTCTCCACTCTCTTTCCTCCCTCTGAGATCGATTGGAGCTATCTGAGTGGGGAGCTCTCTGCAAGAGGAGAGTTAACCTTTGACTTCTCAGGGGGAGTTAGAGATCTCTCCTTCGACTCAACAATCAAGGTTGTGGGTGAAAACTTTGGGCGAGGAGGCGTGCGTTTAGAGAGTTCGGAGAGTCTCCATCTCTCGTACGATAGAGAGCAGGGTTTTCTACTCAAAGAGGCCAACTTTAACTTTCAACATCCAGGGTCGAGCGAGCATTGGGCGAAGTGCCATTTCGATGCGCTCTCCTACCAGAATCAAGAGTGGAGAGGCGAGAATTTTAGACTCATTGTCCCCCCCGAAATGATCCATTTTTTAGGGAAGACCCACTCACTTCCCCATCTAAGTTATGAAGATGACTCTCTGATTCTCATTGGCCATCCCTTGCGTTGGGATAATCAGATCGAAGCGACGATGGATTTCACTATTGGGAGAGAGGCGAGCGCCAAAGGGCGTTTGAAAGAGGGGTACTACTGGATTGGAGAGAAATCATGGTACTTGAATGATTTCGACTTCTCCTATGAAAAAGCTGCTTTCGATCTCAAACTAACCACCCTCTTTGATGAGATGCCCTTTGATTTAAAAGCGCATCTCTCTTTTCTGCCCCATCTCACTACGCGCATCGTTGTTCAAGAGAGCTCCAGTGGTCAGCAGGAGAGTGAAGATCCTCTCGTCATAAAAACGACTTGGAGTGAACAGGAGGGATTCTATATTCGTAGCCTTGAGGGTCGAGTCTGTGGACTCGATTTCGACTTTCATCACAACCCCAAAGAGTCCTTCCTCGATCGAGCTGTACTCACCGGCCAGTTGAAATTAGATCTTCCAGCTCTGGGTAGACTACTTCCCGATAACGTCCAAGAGAGCATCAGAGAGTTTGGAATTGGAGAGGGATATGTGCTGAGTGGCGATCTAACCCTATCGAAGGTTAAGTTAGAAGAGTCCTTCTTCGAGGGCTATCTCAAAGGAAAAAATTTCCAACTCATGGGCTCTACCATGGAGACGCTGATGAGTGAGATAACCATCTATTCCGACCAGATCGAGTTATCACATTTCAATATCAGTGATGCGTCGGGCATCTTTACGATGGAAGAGATCGAGATTAAGCAGAGCCTTGATGAGAGATGGAGTCTCGTTATTCCCGAACTTGCCATTCAAGACTTCCGTCCCAGCCTCCTCAACAAAATTGGCAAATATCCCGGCCCTATCAAGCCGCTCACCATCCGCACCCTCAAGTTTCATAATATTCGTGGCTACCTTGGTGATGCAAAGAGCTTCTCAGGAAAGGGGAAGATGAAGTTTATCAATACCTTTAAACGGGATTACAATCTTCTCGATATCCCCCTTGAAATCTTAGGGCGCCTAGGACTAGATATGGGGTTACTTGTGCCCGTTCGTGGCAACCTCAAGTTTATCATGGTGGATGGCCGTATCTACCTAACCGAGCTCACCAAGAGCTATAGCGAAGGGAAGCGCTCCCAGTTCTTTCTCTCAGTCAAACAGCCCTCATATATAGATTTCGACGGCAATATCAATGTCAATATCAAGATGAAGCAGTATGTCCTGCTTAAACTTACCGAACCCTTCACCCTCTCCATCGCAGGCACCTTTGAAAATCCTAAATATGGCCTGAAATAACCTCGTTAAATTTCATTCCTTAAGAGGGTGTTTACAAAGTCATTCCGATGCTTAAAAGGATCCTTGTACCTATGACTCAGTTCTCGACCTGCACAAACTTTCAAGTTTGCTCCGGTCTCCGAAACTGTCTCCTAGAAAAAAGTCTCTCTTTTCTGCACCAAAAGCACTTCATAAACACCCCCTAAACGATATCTTCTTAATTTTTTTGATGGCTCAGTGATTTCTAGAAATCCTTCATCTACCCAACGTTTAATAAGAAATGAAGTTGTCCTCTGTTTGAGCCCTAAAAGTATCGAGACCTCTTTAGAAGAGATCTCTTCTTGAGTATAAAACAAGGTGAAGACCTTTTTTTGTCTGTGGTCTAATTTTGACAAGAGCTCGGCTTTTTTCATTGAGGGTTTTTCGAAAGTTTGTAGTACATGCTTTTTGATGGTTTCAAAACTGTGAGCAGCCCCCAAGCAGAAGTATTCCAACCATTTAGTAATATCTGCTTCACTACGGCCCATATAATAATTATGTGAAGAGCCGATAGTTAATGCATCATAATAAGAGGATAGATCTTCTGCATAATATTCATCTAGAGAGTAGACCCCCTTGAGATCATATCCAAGCTGGTGCATGATATATGTAGTGAGTAGCCTAGCACAGCGTCCATTGCCATCGTAATAGGGATGAATTGTTGCAAATTGATAGTGAACAATTCCAGCAATGAGAGGTGCGGGAAGATTGTTTTTGATTTCAATATTTATCCATTCCAGGAGTTCCATCATCAGAGGTTTGACATCTTTTGCCTCTGGAGGCATATAGACGATGTGTTTGGTTAAGCTGTCTCGAATTACATTTTGTCCATCCCGATAGGAGTTCTGTTTTACATGGGTTTTTCCGCCATTCATGACAAGAGCATGAAGTTTCTTAATGACATCTTCTGTGAGGGGCTCATTTTTTTTTGCACCCTTCTCTACCCATTCAAGCGCAGTGTAATAGCCTAGAATCTCTTTTTCATCACGCTCTCTATCGGGAATCCGATGGGAAGCTATAATGACCTGCTTCACCTCCTCTTCAGTGAGACGGTTTCCTTCAATCATCGTTGAATAATGTGTCGATTGGAGACGGGCAGACTCCCTCAATGTTGCAATGACACGGGGTGTGATCATCACATCACCAATTTTTTGTCTAGTAGCTTCCATAGCCATCAGAGCTTTAGCCATTTTATTTGTGATAGAAAAAATAGGTTTGAACATGATAAGATGATTGCCGTTATTTTTCCTTTATTTTGCCATTATTTTTCTTTTAAGTCAAATGGTGTAAAAGGTTGTGTACAAGTTAGTTAATAGAATTATTAAGTTTGTCTATCCCGCCTACTGCCTGCACTGTGATGATGAAGTGGGAGGCTCTCATCAGCTCCTCTGTAGTGAGTGTTTAGAGCAGATCGAATGGCTAAAACGGGGGTGCGTTCACTGCGGTATACCAATGGAGAGCGGCAGAGAGTGCGAGAGATGCCAGAGACGGCCGCTCTACTTGCAGCCACACGCCTCCATCTTTGCTCCAATGGGCCCTATTTCATCACTCCATAGCGATCTTCTCCAGACGGGGCGTAGCGAGACTCTCGCCTCTCTTATCGTGATCGCGTTCAGCCGCCTTCCCTTCAACATGGCCGATTACGTTGTCCCTCTTCTTCGTCCCCGCTATGAAGGCTTCTCACTCAAGAAGCAGCCCGCTGCACTCTTAGCAAAGGGGGTAGCAAAACTACTGGGATGTCCCACTACTCTCCCTTGCAGTAGGGTTGAAGGAGAGAGAGTTTTACTTATCACAGATTGGTTGAGTGATGGGGAGTTGTTGCGATTGAAAAAACAGGAGTTGCGGCAATTTTTCCCCAAAAAAGTCTATTCCTTAGCGCTCATAGATGGGCGGTAGCACTACCTCTATTGCGATAAATCGATCTTCTATCTGGGAGGGCGACTAAATAGTGATCTACAGAGAGATAGAAGAGGAATCCTTATAGATGCGTCGGGGATTGCATCCCCCGCTGCCCCTTTGAGCTTCAATCCACTAAGGAAAATCAATCTTCCATCGGGGGTCCGTGCAGAGGCACTGTCCGCCCCAAGCCCTTCGGGCTCCTTCAGATCGATTTTCCAGTAGCGCCTTGAAGCCGCGGGCTGCTGCGGGCACGTCCTTTCAAACCTTCGGTTTGGGGACGTGTCCCTCCGCAGGATAGGTTTCGAAGAATAGCACTTTCTGACTCTTTGGTTTGGGGAGCAGGAGGGGTGTTAGGTTTCGATGTTTTGGCGGGTCATCTGGATCTGACGGCGGAGGATCTCATCATGCTTAAGCTGGTTGGCAATTTTCTTCCATGCATGAAGGAGGGTGGAGTGGGTCTTTCCTCCGAAAGCGGAGGCGATTTTTGTGAGCGACTCTCCGAGCAGCTCTTTGGCTAGATACATTGCAATTTGGCGAGGGAATGTGACATCTTTTGTCCGTGAGGAGCCGCGCAGATCGCTCTCCCGCACATTGAACATTGAAGAGACGCTGTGCAGTATGCGATCGACTGAGATCTTTGAGCGGGCGGGCGCTTGAAACATCTCGCCAAGGGTTTGATCGACAACATCTTTGGTTAATTCCAGATGCATGAGACGGCAGTAGGCGCCGAGGCGGTTGATGGCACCTTCGAGCTGGCGCACATTGCTGTAGATATGTTCGGCGATATAGAAGGCGATCTGATTTGGGAGTTTGAGAGAGGTCTGGTCTGCTTTATGCTGCAGAATTGCGACGCGGGTCTCTAAATCGGGTGTTCCAATATGAGCAACGAGTCCCCATTCCATCCGTGCGACCATGCGTTCTGAGAGCTGCAACTGTCCAGGGGGCTTATCACTGGAGATAACGATCTGTTTTGAGGAGTTAATGAGCGCTTCGAACATATTGCAAAACTCTTCCTCAAAGTTGAGGCGGTTTTGCAAAAACTGGATATCGTCGACGAGGAGGATATCTAAATTACGATAGTAGCGCTTCATCTTATCGACCGATTTATTGCGCAAATGAAAGACCAGATCGTTGATAAAAGCTTCGGTTGTGATGCACTGGATCTGCAGTTTTTTGTGGTGCTGATTGACGAAGTGGGAGATGCCATGCAAGAGGTGAGTCTTGCCCAACCCGACTCCTCCGTGGATGAAGAGAGGGTTGTACGATTTACCTGGGCGGGAGGCGACTCCTAGCGCTGCCGATTTGATGAACTGGTTGGAGGGCCCTTCGATAAAGTTATCAAAGGTGTATGAGGCGTTTAAGCGAAGGTCATGTTCGACTTCAGACCTCTTCTTAGGTCTTGCAATAGGCCTCCTCTTTCTCTGCTGTTTTGCCCCTTCCTTAATCAGAAAAGTGATCAGAGGCTGCCCCTTTTTATCCTTCGGAAAAAAGCTGGTGAGTGCTTCATGGTAGTTGTCGAGTAGGTACTCTTGTACGAAGATGTTGGGAACTTGCAAGGTGATAGAATCAGATTCTTCGATGCATTGAATGGGGGCGATCCAATTTTCATACTCTGTTCGGGTACAGCGATTTTGCATAAAAGAGAGAAATTCCGACCATAGAGTTTCTTTAGTTTCCGGCATATTACCTACTGCAAGTTATCGACAAGTTTTCCACATGAAAATCGCCTTTTTATTTTTCGCCGAAACACTACCACCATTAGATTCTTTCAGCAACAAAAAATCTTACGCCATCCCCTTTTTTTTTGTAAGACCTTAAACGCAAGTGATTGTGCAGATCTGGTTAGTGAGTTGCCAAAAAACGGGCAGAAGAGCTATACCTAATGTCTTACAAGGATTGGGTTATGAAAAAAAGCATTCTATTTTTACTTCTTATCGCTATGTTGGGCTCTACTTTCTATGGAGTGCGGAGCCATTTTAATCAGGTATCGGAGCTTCCTAAGGTGGGCGGTGAGGAGATTCAGAAGAGACTCTCGACCTTCCACCCTCTCTTAAAAGACCAGAAATTTGTTGCTGTTGTGCTGGCTGAAAATGTTGAAGAGGAGGTGGCGCGCAATCTTCGCTCTCTCTTCGATCAGAGCTATGGGATGATGCGGATCATCTATATCGATAATGGATCGAGTGACGCGACCTATGTAAAGTGCCAGAAGTTGATCGAGAGCGCTGGGAAGAGCGATCGCATTACTCTCCTAAAAGTTGGAGAGCACAAGCCGATGGTCGAGATCCTATATGATGTGATCTCCACTCTTGAGCCCCATGAAGTGGTTGCGCTCATCGATGGAAAAGATTGGCTATCCCATGAGAACGTCTTCGACCATTTAAATTGCGCCTATGCAAACCCCGATGTCTGGATGACCTATTCGCGCTCAATCTCCCATCCTGACTACCAGTCTGTGGCTGGGAAGCCTTTTGATGATCAGCTCTTAAATGAGAAAAAATTGCGAAAGGATGTGCGCACTAACCTCTCCCCCCTTGTCACCTTCTATGCCGGATTTTTTCAACAGATCAGACTTCAAGATCTCTTGCATGAAGGGAGCTTCATCGACGAGTGCGGGAAGTTAGCCCTGCACCTACCACTTGTGGAGATGGGCCCTGAACATCTCCTCTTTATGGATGAGATCTCTTACGTGAAAAATGAGAGTGACGAGAGCACTGACCATAAGCTCCATCTCCAAAAAGTAGCAGCTGTGGAGTCTCATCTCCGCTCCCTCTCTCCCTATCCCACCCTAAGTGCCCTCAATCTGATCGCAAACTCTCCTCTCTCTCATCGATACACGAGCGATCTGATCTTCTTCTCTGACGATAGCCCGATGCACCTCTACGCCTGCTTAGAGTCGGTCTTTTTAAAGACGCGCGACATTGGTGAGGTCTATGTTCTCTTTAAGGGGAGTGATCAGGAGTTCCAACGCGCCTATCTGAACTTGCAGAGTGAGTTTCATAACGTACACTTTCTCAATGTCTGCGACTACCCCGGCAATGACTTCTCTTCGCTCATTACAAAGGTCCTTTCGAATCGGCGCCACGCCTCTCCCTACGTAGTCATAGGAGACGATCATACGATCTTCGAGGAGCGCATCCGCTTTCATGACTGTATCGCGGCGATGGAGAAGGTCCATGCTGACCACTTCTTCTTAGGTGCAGAAGAGCGAGAAGAGCCCCTCCCAGATGCGATCGCTATCGCCCCAGGCATCTTCGCCTGGCAGCTCGGCGAAAAGGGAAGTCTCCAGGAGTTTAGCCTCTCCCTCTGCCGTAAAAGTCTCTTTGATACACTCACAGCAGTGAATGACTTCTCCTCTTTCAAGCACTACTGGAGGCGCCACCTTCAGCCTGAGGTTGTCGCTCTATTCTTTGATGAGAAGATGGTCCTCTCGATGAACTCCGACAAAGAGCCATCGCTCGCTACGAAGAGAGAGTGGAGCCATAAGTTTATCGAAGGGTTTAAGATCGATCTCCCCTCCCTCTCAAGCGAAATCGATGAGTTGGAAAATGGAGAGCTCCCCCTTATCAGACAGGAGAAGCACCGCCCCATGTTAGAAGCGCTTTAGGCCACTTGCCAAACTCCCAATCAGGAGTGTTACAAGGTGCTCTTTAGTCTGCAAATTATGTCAGCTTTTGAGGTTTTACAATGAAACAATCTTTTAATCTCTCAGGAGTCAATTATAGATACGTCGGGGATTGCATCCCCCGCTGCCCCTTTGAGCTTCAATCCGCTATGAGGGTCTCTTCAAATTCATTCCCACACCTATAGAAGCTGTCTTTTCCCCTAATATGATTTCTTCGGCCTGCGCAACTCTAGAAGTTGACTTCGGCCTCCAGAAAATCTTCTTAGGAAAAAACTCTAGCTTCTGCTGTGGAAAGCAATTCAAAGACACCCTCTTCGTTAAATCGATCCTCCCTCGGGGGGCCGTGCAGAGGCACTGTCCGCCCCAAGCCCTCCGGGCTCCTTCGGATCGATTTTGCACTTGCGTCTTGAAGCCATCGACTGCTCCAGGCACCCATCTACCAAACTTTCAGTTTGGTGTGGATGTCCTTTCGCAGAACAAGTCCAGATTAGATCTGTTCTGCAGAGGGATGCAATCCCCGACGTAATTATCAGTAATTTCCTGATAGATCTCAGAGAAGGTCGAGGCTAACTATAGGTGAGGGTGAGGGCGCGGGCTTGGTCTGCGATCGCTTGGTTGGAGCTGCGTTCGAGCTGGGAAGCTTGAGCGAGGCCCTGTCTCTTATAACCTAGAAGGAAGAGCGCTTTGGTGCGATTGAGCAGTGTCGGCTCGTGCGATGCATCAAGTTTGAGCGCTCGCTCGAGGTAGTTGAGGGCGGAGAGGTTGTTACCGATCTGCAGGTAGAGCCCACCGAGGGTTTGAAGATCGTAGGGCTCGTCCTCTGTCAGAATAGCAAGCACTTCGAAGAACTTAAGAGCGTGTTCGTAGTGCCCTTGTTTGACAAAGGAGTAGCCGGCAAAGCGAATATCTTCGATCTGATCGGGGCCCCACCCCAAGAGTTCAATCCATTTAATACGAGTCACAAGATCACCCCTTTGAATATTGGCTACGACGTGCGTTAATCTGCATCATTAGTGTAT
The DNA here is from genome assembly GCA_011065165.1 of Chlamydiota bacterium. Classification (GTDB taxonomy): domain Bacteria; phylum Chlamydiota; class Chlamydiia; order Chlamydiales; family Simkaniaceae; genus JAAKFF01. The sequence continues at coordinate 4,988 of JAAKFF010000027.1, read as the reverse complement.
CGAGAACGTTGATATATTCAAGAAGATCGATGAGCGTTTTGGACTCTCGCTCCTCTTCTCTATCATCTCTATCATCTTCCCAAGGGTACTCGGAACCCCTCCCCTCTTTGCGGCGTTTGTTGCGCTCTTTTCTGCTAGAGGCCGATTTATCGCGGATTTTTTGCACTTGGGAGGTGAGAAACTCTTCGCTTCCAAGAGAGGGAATGACTTGGTGGGTAAAGAGGCGCATCTTCTGAAGGTTATATCCTTTTGGAGAGAGAAAAGAGGCCCAAGGAGCGTAGCGTTGGGTGATCTGAAAGAGGAGGTCAAACTCACTTAAGTAGAAGGGGGTGGCGACATCGACAGTGGTTTGCATAGAGACAAATGAAGACTCTTTGATAATCGATTGATCGACATACTCCTGATCTTGTGCCCACCGAACGGAAGGGCCAAGGCCTAAGTTATCTATAGTTCTTGGTTCTGGCATCTTTACCTCGTTTTCCTATTTTATACATCGCCTGCTATTTTATACTCAAAGCAACTCTTAAATAACTCTGTTCGTGAACAGTATTTCCACAGATTTCCACTTGCTGTTTCTTCTTACTTTTTAATAGCTTAAGCTTAGTTTCGACGCAAAATTACTTATGTTTTAGACAAAAAGATTGCTCATTTTCGATATGGGTGATAAAGTGTGGAAAAAAGTGGAAAACCCCACGCTGGCGAATGGTATGAGCAACTTCTATTTCAATGGATCCACACACTCCAAATTAGATGATAAGAACCGTTTTGTCCTGCCACAGCAGATGCGTTACGGCCTGATCGAAAAGGGGGAGTTACACTTCACTCTCGCTCTGGGCATAGGGGGATCGCTTGCCATCTATAGAAGAAGCGATATCGACAAGATCGCAGCGCAATTCCAAGCAAAACAGCATGTGGCTCAATACCGAAAGTTCTTCACACTCTTCTTTTCCACTCTGCACCACACAAGTTGCGATAAGCTCGGTCGCGTCCTCCTTCCTCCTGTTCTGAAAGAGGCGACTGGGATCAGACAGGAGATTGTCATTGCGGGTGTTTTGAATAGGGTGGAGATCTGGCCTAAGGAGAGATACGAAAAGGATATGAAGATCTTCTTAGAGGGTGAAGATGACAGCTTGGCAAAGATGACTGAAGAGGCGTTCACCTTGCTTGATGGGAACGAAGCTCTATTTACGGCTGAGGATCAAGAAGTGTACAGGGAATTTTAATGGCCCATATCCCAGCGATGCTCAAGGAGAGTTTGGAAATTTTTAAGGGGAAGAAGATCTCTCTCTTTTTCGATGGGACGCTTGGCGCTGGAGGATTTGCAAGGGCGCTTCTTCAGGAGCATGGGGAGATAGAGAGGTATTTTGGCTGCGACCGTGATGAGAGCGCTCTAAATATCGCCAGAGAGAAGTTGAAGGAGTTTGAAGGGAAGGTGGAGTTTGTTCATGCAAACTTCCGCGATGTGAAGGAGCTTTTAGAGGAGAGGGGAGTGAGCAGTGTAGAAGGTTTTTTTTTGACTTGGGAGTGTCGTCAATGCAATTAGATGAAAAAGAGCGTGGATTTAGTTTTATGAAAGAGGGGCCCCTCGATATGCGCATGGACCCCTCTTCTGATCTAACAGCTCGAGAGATTATCAATAGATGGTCAGAGGTCGATCTGGCAAAGCTCTTTCGCGACTATGAAGAGCGCCGATGGAAACAGGCAGCGAGAGCGATCGTCCGGGCGCGACGAAAGAAAGAGATCGAAACGACGAGTGAGCTTGCAGCGATCCTTTCAGAATCGATTGGACGCACGAGAAAAAAACTCCATCCCGCCACCCTCGTTTTTCAAGCTCTGCGCATCACTGTGAATCAAGAGCTCGCCTCAATCGAAGAGGGAGTGAGAGAGGCAGTTAACCTCCTGAAACCGGGGGGTCGCATCGGGGTGCTCTCCTTCCATCGGTTGGAAGATCGGATTGTGAAAAATATCTTCCGTTCACTCTCTAAACCTCTCAAAGAGATGCGCGCCCCCTTACTCAAACTTCTTAGCAAAAAACCGCTCATCCCTTCTCTCCAAGAGTGCCGCGAAAATAGGCGCGCTCGCAGTGCGAAGCTTCGTCTGGCGGAAAGAGTTTAGAGTGTTGTGAATCAAGGACCCCTCATTCGACTGTTGATCTGCATCTTCGTTATAAGCGGCCTCTTCTATCTCTATATCGATAAGCAGAATGAGTTGACTCAGCTCAAGATAGAGATTCCAAAGTTGGCAAAGCACTTACACGCGCTGGAAGAGAAAAATTCGCAGTTAACATATGAGATCGAGCGAAGGGAGAGTCCTGAGAGGCTGATCGATCTGCTGCGCACTCCTGGCTTCTCCCACCTAAAGCAACCTCTGGTGAATGATGTGGTGATCGTCGATGAAAAGTAAGCTTCACTCTAGAGACTTTCGGCGCCTCCTATTTTTAGCTTCATTCCTCCTCATCCTCTTCTGCTTCATTATTGTTCAGTTTTTTAAATTGCAGATTACTGAAAATGATAAGTGGACCTCTCAAGCCAAGGCGCAGCACCAATTCTCTGTTGTCCAGCCGTTTAAGCGGGGGCGATTTTTTTCCAATCCGGAATTAAAAGAGGGCCATCCCGAAAAAGCTGCTGCCCTCGTCTTCGACGTGAAACGCTACCATCTCTTCGTCGATCCCATCACCATTCCATCACATCTGCGTGATGAGATCGCCAAAAATCTTGGTGATCTGCTCGATCTGGGTTGGGGTGAGAAGAATAGACTCCGCAAACAGTTCGATAAGAAGTCGCGCAGCCGTCGTCTTAAAATGTGGTTGGATGACTCTGATAGAGAGGTGCTCGATAGTTGGTGGAGACCCTATGCTAAATGGAAGAAAATACCTCGTAACGCTCTCTACTTCGTGGAGGAGTATCAGCGCTCCTATCCCTATGGTAAACTGCTCGGCGCTGTCCTTCATACAGTTCGCGATGACCGAGATGTCACCACGAACCAACCGGTTCCAACGGGGGGGTTGGAGCTCTTCTTTAACTCCTACCTTCAGGGAAAAACGGGGCGGCGGCTCATGTTACGTTCACCGAGGCAATCCCTTGAGAGCGGCGTCATTGTGACCCACCCGCAAGATGGCGCCGATGTCTATCTCTCTATTCACCATCATATTCAGGCGATTGCAGAAGAGGAGATCATGCGCGCTGTGAAGAACTCAGGGGCCAAGAGGGGTTGGGCTGTGATGATGAATCCAAATACAGGAGAGCTCTATGCCCTCGCCCAATATCCCAGATTCGATCCCTCCAACTACCGTAAATATTACAACGATCCAGAGCTCCTCGATGCCACCAAGGTGCACGCCATTACAGACTGTTTCGAGCCCGGCTCGACGATGAAGCCGATCTCTATCGCCATTGCAATGCTCGCCAATGAAGAGCTTATACGCCGCGGAGAGGAGCCGATCTTCGACCCTAAGGAGATGATGCCCACTTTTGATGGAACCTTTCCTGGGAGGAAGCGCCCCATCCGCGATGTTAGGACGCATCGCTACTTAAATATGTATCTGGCGATTCAGAAATCTTCCAATATCTATGTCGCTAAACTCATAGAGCGTGTGGTTAAAACCCTTGGAGATGAGTGGTACCGCACGCAGCTACAGGAGCTCTTTGGTTTTGGGACTTTGACAGGAATTGAACTTCCCTGTGAGAGCTCGGGTCTCCTTCCCGCCCCCCATAAAACCTATGGAGGCAGACAGCTTCAATGGTCGACACCAACCCCCTACTCTCTCGCTATTGGCTACAACCTCTTAGCCAATAGCCTCCAACTCATGCGGGCATTTGCCATCATTGCCAACGGTGGCTATGCTGTAGAGCCCACTCTGGTGAAGAGAATCGTCAAGGATGGAGAGGTCATTTTAGATAATAGCCGAAGGGAGAAGCGGCAGGTTTTAAGCCCGTGGATCAGCCGAGAGCTCATCTACGCACTCAAGTCAGTCACAAAAGCTGGAGGAGGAGGATTTCGCGCAGATATCCCCGGCTATACACAGGCGGGTAAGACGGGAACGACAGAGAAAGTGGTTGGAGGAACCTACTCCAAACGCCACCATTTTTCGAGTTTTATCGGGTTCACCCCTGCCTACCACCCTAAATTTCTCCTCTATATCGCCATCGACGAACCTGAATACCGCTATCTTCCCGGCATCGGAAAGACCTATTTCGGGGGGCGCTGCGCCGCTCCTACCTTTAAACTTATTATGGAACGCACCCTTAAATATCTAGGGATCCCTCCAGATGACCCCTACGGATATCCAAAAGATGACCCCCGCTACGATTCGGATAGAGCAGATTGGAGCGAACAAGTAACGATTCTCAAAGAACTTTACTCGAAGTGGAACTGATGAAGCTAAAGAGACTTTTTAAAGATTTAGACGTTGAGATCAAGGGAAGCAGAGAAGTTGAGATCACTGGGATCTCCTCTCACTCCCAATTCGTCGCTCCCGGTAGCCTCTTTATTGCGAGAAAGGGGAGGATCTACGACGGATCTGAATTCATTCCAAAGGCGATAGAGAGCGGAGCTTCAGCCATATTGACCGACATCTACAACCCCTTTCTAGAGAACGTCGTTCAGATCATCGCCCCTGATATCGATGCTCTCGAGGGGATTCTGGCCAGACGCTACTACAACGATCCAGCCTCCTCACTCTTTTTAGTCGGCATCACAGGCACCAATGGGAAGACAACCACGGCTTACATCGTCCACCATCTCCTCAACAGTTGCGGCCTCATGGGAACGATCGAAACCATCATCGGTAGACAGAGAATAGAGACAGAGGGGACCACCGCAGATGTAGTGACCAACTACAAACTCCTTCGCGAAATGGTAGACCAAAAGATGGAGGCTGCCGTGATGGAAGTCACCTCCCACGCCCTCGATCAAGGCCGCGTTAGCGGCATTCAATTTGATCTCGGCATCATCACAAACCTCTCCCAAGACCACCTCGACTACCATGG